>JAFNAE010000096.1 GCA_017860005.1 Acidobacteriota bacterium
GAGTTGAACAGCAGGCGCGCGGTCTCGGGTGAGCGATCCTGGGCGGCGAGGGTTTCGAGCGAGGCCTCGGCCTCCTCGGCACGCCCGAGGCCCATCAGGGCGTCGTAGCGGTCGCGCAGCGCGGTCGCGTCGTTGGCGACCAGCTGCAGGGTCTTGTCGGTGGCGGCCAGGGCGTCGGCGGGTCGGTCCGCGGCGAGATAGACCTGGGCGAGCGCGCGCCAGGCCTCGACGAAGTCCGGCTTCATGCGCGCCGCCTCCTCGAGCCGGGCCAGGCCGGTCGCCAGGTCCCGCTTCTGCAGGGCCTTCGCGCCGTCGTTGTAGGCGTCGGCGGCGGTGCGCACGCGCAGAGTGACCGCCACGTCGACGGTCCGGTTGGGCTTCAGCTCCTGGGCGGGCAGGTCGAGCAGCTGCTCGACGGTGTTGAAGCCGGCGAGCGAGACCTGGAGCCGGTAGGCGCGCGCGAAATCGGGGAGCGCGGCCTCGAAGCGGCCCTTGCGGTCGGTGGTGCCGCTCACCGCGAAGGCGTCGCCCGAGGCGGCGGTGAGCTGGGCGAGGGCGCCTTCGACCGGCTTGCCCTCCTCGTTCGTGACTTTGAGCTCGAGCGGGAACCTCTCCTTGGCGGAAGCGGCCGGCGCGGTCAGCAGGGTGAGCGCGACGAGCGCGAGCGACGCGGTTGTTCGGATCACGGGGGGGTCTCCTTCGGGACAGGACGGCGTGCCGTCGACCGGGGCCGTAGTATACCCGCGCCCTCCCCGAAGGCCCGAGTTCCGGCCGGCCCGAGCCGACGAAAAGACCCTGGCGTCGGGCGAGCGACGCCAGGGCCGTGGAGAATCCGTCCGGTCGTTCGACCGGCCGGGCGCGTCACATCACGGGCGGCATGATCGGCGCCATCGGCTCGGGAGCCGGTGCGGGCGCCTTCTTCTTGGCGGGCTTCTTGGCCTTCTTGACGACCTTCTTGGCCTTCTTGACGACCTTCTTGGCCTTCTTGGCGGGCTTCTTGGCCTTCTTCTTGGCGGGCTTCTTGGCCTTCTTGACGACCTTCCTGGCCTTCTTGGCGGGCTTCTTGGCCTTCTTCGCCGGCTTGCGCGCGGCCTTCTTGGTCTTCTTCGCCTTCTTCGCAGCCTTCTTCTTCGTTGCCATTCCTCGCCTCCTTTGGATTCAGCGGCGCCTCCCGCCGCTCTCCCTCGCCTCCCGTCCCCCGCGCGCGTCCGGCGAGGGACGCGAGCGTCGAGATGTCGGATCGAGAGAGAAGTTGATCGTTGCACGTAATTGTCCTCATTTCGCGCAAGAGTGCAAGAGGTCAGGCGAAAAAAGTTTCGGTGCGTCGGAACTCCATTCGCCGGCGAGAGGTCGCCGCTCACCGGTTCGGCCTGGAACGCCGGGTGCGGCCGACGTAGGGTGCACTGGACGAAGGCGGCGCTCGGGATCGGGCCGCCGGGAGGTAGCGCGATGACGGAAGTCGCTGCAACGCTCGAGCGGAGGCGCGCCGGTGGGCGGCTCGTGCTCGGCCTGTTCCTGCTCACGATCGGCGCCCTGCTGCTCGCCGACAACCTGGGCTTCGATGTGCCGCGCCGGATCTGGAGCTACTGGCCGTTCCTGCTGCTCGGCCTCGGCGGCGTCAAGCTGGTCTGGCCGGGCAAGCCGGAGGACCGGCGCGGCGGCTACTGGTTGCTCGTCGTCGGCCTGTGGGGCCTGGTCAACGTGTTCGGCCTGTTCGGCCTCGACTGGAGCAACTCGTGGCCCCTGTTCCTGGTCGCGGTGGGTCTGCTGATGGTGTTCGAGGGCGCGCTCGGCCGGCGCCTGGGCACGGGGTCCGGCCATGTCTCCTGAAGCGCGCGACCAGCGCGGCGGCATCTCGGTGCGCCTCGTCCTGGGACTGCTCATCGTCGCCCTGGGCGGGATCTTCCTCGCCGGCAACCTGGGCTGGCTCGAGAGCCGCGAGCTCCTCCACTGGTTCTGGCCCATTGCCTTCGTGGTGGTCGGTCTGGTCGTCCTGCTTCAGCCCGGAGGCGGACCGACGCGCTGGTGGGGGCTGGTCTGGATCCTGGCCGGGGCCTGGATCTGGGCCGACCGGGCGGGCTGGGTCGAGGTCGACTTCTGGGAGGTCTTCTTTCCCGCCGTGCTCCTGCTGGTCGGCGGCAGCCTGGTCTGGCGCGCGCTGGCGGGCGGTCGAGCGGCCCCGGTGGCCAGGTCCGACGGCGATCCGGAGGCCTACCTGCACTCGTTCGCGCTCATGGCGGGCAACGAGCTGCGCTCGGTGTCGCGCAGCTTCCGCGGCGCCGATCTCGGCGCCTTCATGGGCGCGGTCGTCCTCGACCTGACCAGCTCGATGATGGAAGGCGATCAGGCCGTGATCGACACCTACGCGCTGTGGGGCGGCATCGAGATCCGCGTGCCGCCGGACTGGATGGTGACGGGCAAGGTCTTCCCGCTGATGGGTGCCTTCGAGGACAAGACCCGCCCGGCGGCCGGCGAGCCGGCCAAGCATCTGGTGGTGCGCGGAGTGGTGGTGATGGGCGGCATCGAGGTCAAGAACTGAGCCATGCACCCCCTGCTCTCCCATCCCGGCCGTCTCGCCGGCTACCTTGCGCTCGCCGCCGGCTTCGGCGGCCTGATCGCGGTGCTGATCGAGGCGCTCGCCCCCGGGGACTTCCTGTCCGCGCTCGCCTTCGCGCTCCCGGTCACGCTCGTCTACGCCTTCCAGTGCCTCTCGGTCTGGTACCCGGTACGGCGGCTCTCGGCGGCCCGCGAGGAGACCCGGGCGCCGACCCTGGTCGTCGCGCTGACGCTCGCCGCGCTGCTCTCTTCGGCGCTCTGGTGCGCGATCGGCTGGCTGTGGGCGCGCGCCCTGGTCGACTTCGGCCGGCCCCCCGAGCTGCTGTCCCGGGTGGGTGCCGTGCTGCCGCTCATGGCGGTCTTCGGGCTGTTGCTGTTCGCGCTCGCGGCGCTCGCCCACCTCGTTCTCGCGGCCTTCGAGCGCTCGCGCGAGGCCGAGCGCCGGGCGCTCGAGCTCCAGGTCCTGGCGCGCGAGGCCGAGCTCAGGTCGCTCAAGGCGCAGCTCGACCCGCACTTCCTCTTCAACAGCCTCAACTCGGTGGCGGCGTTGATCGGCACCGATCCGCAGGCGGCGCGCAGGATGTGCTACCTGATGGCGGGGTTCTTCCGCAAGAGCCTGGGCCTCGCTCGTCGCGACGCCATACCGCTCGCCGAGGAGATCTACCTGGCCGAGACCTTCCTCGCCATCGAGGAGGTCCGCTTCGGCGACCGCCTGCGGCCCGCCTTCGAGGTCGAGGAGTCGACGCTCGCCCTGGCGGTGCCGCCGCTCGTGCTCCAGCCGCTGGTCGAGAACGCCGTCCACCACGGCGTCGCGCACCTGGTCGAGGGCGGCGAAGTGCGCGTTCGCGCCCGCCGCGTGGGCGAGCTGCTCGAGCTGACCGTCGAGAACCCGTGCGATCCGGAGCGTCCCGGCTCGCGCGGCGCCGGCGTCGGGCTCGCCAACGTGCGGGCACGCATCGAGGCGCTCCATGGCCACCGCGCGCGCGTCGTGGTCGAGCCGGGCGCCGAGCGCCACCGGGTGGTGCTCCTGCTGCCCGCGCAAGCGGCGGTGGAATGAGACCGTGCGCGTCCTGATCGTCGACGACGAGCCGCTCGCCCGGCGCTTCCTGGCCGAGCTGCTCGCGGAGATTCCGGGCGTCGAGATCGTGGGCGAGGCCGCCAACGGCTTCGAAGCCGTGCAGGCCACCGAGCGCCTGAAGCCCGAGCTGCTGCTGCTCGACATCCAGATGCCGAAGCTCTCCGGTTTCGAGGTGCTCGAGCTGCTGGGCGAGGCGGCGCCCGCCGTGGTCTTCGTCACCGCCTACGACGAGTACGCGCTCAGGGCGTTCGAGGTCCACGCCGTGGACTACCTGCTCAAGCCGGTCGATCCGGCGCGCCTGGCCGCGGCGCTCGCTCGCGTCGAGGAGCGTCTGCGCGCGCGCGCCCCGGCGCCCTCCGCGTCGGCGCTCGCGGCCGCCGCGCGCCCGCCCGGGCGGCCGCTCGAGCGCGTGCTGGTGCGCGAGGAGGGGCGGGTCCACGTGCTGCCGCTCGACAGGATCGACTTCGTCGAGGCGCAGGACGACTACCTGTCCTTCGCTGCGGGCGGCAAGCGCTTCCGCAAGCAGCAGACACTGGCCGAGCTCGAGGCCCAGCTCGACCCCCGGCGCTTCGTGCGCATCCACCGCTCTTACCTGCTGAACGTCGAGCGCCTCGCCCGGCTCGAGCTCTACGCCAAGGACAGCTGGCTCGCCATCCTCGCCGACGGCACCAAGCTCCCCGTCTCTCGTCTCGGGCACGCCCGCCTCCGAGAGCTGCTGGGCTGAGCCCGGGGCGGCTCCGGGACGTCAATCGGCCGCGAGCTCGGTGTCGAGCGGGATGCGCACGCGCGTGGTCTGCCACTCGAGGACGAGCTCGACGGCGCCGGTCGAGGACGGCACCGCGCGCACGGTCAGGGTCTCGACCGGCGCGTCGAGGACTTCGACCGGCACCCTGAAGCGGCCGACCTCCTGCGCGCGCACCTCCTCCGTGTAGGCGCTCTCGAGACCCCACTGGCGGATCGAGCGGTTGATCACGACCTCCCAGGCGACCGGGTCGGGCACCGTGTAGATCGAGTAGCTGCCGGGCGGCAGGTGGAGGTCTCCGGCGCGCGCCGCGACGTCGAGGTGGAGCGTGGTCGGCTCGTTGGCGCCGGTGCGCCAGAGCTTGCCGTACGGCACGGCGGGGGTACCGAGCAGGACGCGCCCGCGCAAGGAAGGCCGTCCGTAACAGACCTTGGCGTGGCCCCCCGGGCCGAGCTCGAAGGCGACCGACGCGAGCGGGCTCGCGCGCGGCTTCCACGCCGGTCCCCAGCCCCAGTTGCGCGGGCACGGTGCCCAGGCGGCGATCCACGATCCCGGCGCGAAGGAGGTCAGACCGAACCAGGCGATTCCGGCGAGGGCGACGACGCTGGCGAGCGTCAGCAGTGTTCTGCGCATCTCCGTGGGGAGTCGAGAATGACCGATCGCGCGCGCCGGGACAAGGCCCGCGCCGCCGGCGGTGCGCGCCGCCGATGCTAGACTGACGCTCATGTCGGACGCCGCGCCCGCGGGACGGCCGTCGCCGCGCCTTCTCTACGGGCTCGCGGCCGCGACCCTGGTCGGAGCCGGCCTGCGCGCCGCCGCGCCCGTGCTGGTGCCGGTCGCCTTCGCGCTCTTCCTCGCCATCCTCTGTCAGCCGCTGTTCGGCGGTCTCGTCCGGCACCGGGTGCCGGCCGCGCTCGCGGTGCTGGCGACCGTCCTCGTGCTGGGCGCGGTGATCGCGCTGTTCCTGGTTCTCATGCTCGGGTCGCTGTCCGAGCTCCAGACCGTGGGCCCGCACTACGCCGACGAGCTGCGCGCGCGCATCTCCTACACGATCGAGTGGTGGCAGGCCAAGGGCGTCGTGCTCGCCGACTGGGTGCCCTCGAACTGGCGCTCGTCGGGCGCGCTCTTCGGCCTCGCCCGCGGCACCCTGGCGAGCGCCGTGCGGCTGCTCTCCGAGGCCACGATCGTGTTGCTCACGCTCGTCTTCCTGCTCGTCGAGGCGGCCGCCTTCGAGCGCAGGCTGGCGCGCCTGCCGGAGCCGGTGCGCGCCACGTTCGCCCATTTCGCGCACGTCTCCTCGGAGCTCCAGCGCTATCTCGCGATCAAGACCCTGATGTCGGCCGTGATCGGCATCTCGGTCGGGCTCTGGGTCGCGTTCCTGGGCGTCGATTTCGCGGTGCTCTGCGGCCTGCTGGCGTTCGCCTTCCACTTCGTCCCCAACATCGGCGCCGTGCTTGCCGCGGGTCCCGCGATGCTGCTCGCCTTCGTGCAGTTCGACGCCTCCAAGGCGCTCGCGGTCGGCCTGGGCTACCTGGTGATCGGGCTCGCGCTCGGCAATCTCGCCGAGCCCGCCCTGCTCGGGCGCCGGCTCGACCTGTCCCCCCTCGTGGTCTTCCTCTCGCTGGTCTTCTGGGGCTGGCTGTGGGGGCCGGTGGGCATGTTCCTGTCGGTGCCGATGACGATGGCGATCAAGATCGTGCTCGCGCACTCGCGCGACTGGGGCTGGATGGCGCGGCTCATCGACGGCGCCACCGCCGCGCCCGTCGAGGTCGAGGCGCGCCCTCCGGCGCCGGAACCGGAGGCGCCGGGAACGGCGGCCGGAGCCCGCACACCATGAGGCCGGCCGCGCGATGACCGAGACGGGCCGGGCCACCGGTGTGCAGCTCGCGCAGCGCGGCGCCATCCTGGAAGCGATCTCGAGCACCGCGCAGGCCCTGCTCACCGAGGTCCAGGCCCACGAGATACCCGGACGGCTGTTGGAGCCTCTCGCACGCGCGGTGGGAGCGAGCCGCGTCTACCTGTTCGAGAACCACCGCGACGCGAACGGCCGCATGCTGACGAGCCAGCGCTACGAATGGTGCGACGCGGGGATCGCCTCCCACGCCGACGACCCGGCGCTCTCCGATCTGTCCTACGATCTGCCCGGCTTCGAGGAGATGGCGGCGGCCCTCGAACGCGACGAGGTCTATGCCCGCCAGTCGAACGAGCTGGCGGCCGACTTCCGGTCGATCCTCGAAGCGCAACAGGTCCGGTCGCTCCTGCTCGTGCCCGTGCGCGTCGGCGGCGCCTGGTGGGGATTCGTCGGGTTCGACGAGTGCCGGCGCGAGCGCGAGTGGGGGCCGCTCGAGATCGAGGCGCTGCGCATCGGCGCCAACCTGCTCGGCGCCGTGCTCGAGCGCCAGCGCCTGGACGCCGAGCTGCGCGACAGCGAGGCGAGCTATCGCGAGCTGTTCGAGAGCGCCACCGACCTGGTCTGGTCGATCGACCTGGAGGGACGCTTCTCCTCGGTCAACGCCACGGTCACGCGCCTGCTGGGTTGGCCGGTCGAGGAGGTCGTCGGGCGCCCCTGGGAGGAGCTGATCACCGAGCCCGATCAGCGCGAGATCGTGCGCGCCGCGATCCGGCGCAAGCTCGAGGACGGCGCGGCCGAGACGCGCTACGAAGTCCGGCTGCGGCGACGGGACGGCGGCTACGTGCCGTTCGAGGTCAACTCGCGAGTGATGGTGCGGGAAGGGCGCCCGGTCGGGATCCACGGCGTGGGCCGCGACGTCTCCGAGCGGCGGCAGCTCGAAGAGCAGCTCCGCCAGGCGGTCAAGATGGAAGCGGTCGGACGGCTGGCGGCCTCGATCGCCCACGAGTTCAACCACCTGCTCGCTGCCATCTCGGGCTACGGCGAGCGGGTCCTGTCGCGGCTGCGTGCCAACGACCCGCTGCGCGCCGAGGTGCAGGAGATCCTGCGCACCGGCGAGCAGGCGGCGGAGCTCACCCGCGAGCTGCTCGCCTTCGGCCGTCAGCAGCCGGTCAAGCCGGCGCGCATCGACCTCAACGATCTGATCCAGCAGCGCCTGCCCACGCTGCGACGCGTGGTCAGCGAGGATGTTCTGGTGGTCGACCTGACCGAGGTGCGGGTGGGCAGGATCCACGCCGACCCCGACCTGGTCGAGCAGATCCTGGTCAGCCTGTTCGTCAACGCGCGCGACGCGATGCCGGAGGGCGGACGCATCGAGCTCTCGACCGCCGTGGTCGACGCCGAGGAGCTGCGCCGCCGTGGCATCGCGCTGCTGCCGCAACCGGTCTACGTCCGTCTCTCGCTGCGCGACACCGGCCACGGCATGGACCCGGCGGTGATGACGCGCATCTTCGAGCCGTTCTTCTCGACGCGCGAGCGCGGTCGCGGCTCGGGGCTCGGGCTGTCCACTGTCTACGGCATCGTCAAGCAGTGCGAGGGCTACATCTTCGCCGACAGCCACCCCGGCCAGGGCTCGGTCTTCCACGTCTACTTCCCGCAGGTCGAGCCGCCCGGAACGCGGCGGCCGGCGTCGGGCGAGTTCCGGGTGAGCTCCGCGCTGGCTCCGGCGAGCGCCCTCGCCGAGCCAGGCGCGGAGCAGGTCCTGGTGGTCGAGGACGAGGACTTGATCCGCCAGCTCGCCGAGCAGATCCTGCGCGACCGGGGCTACCGGGTGATCTCGGCAGCGAGCGCCACCGAGGCGCTCGAGCTGGTGACGAGCCTGGACGGCGAGATCGACCTGCTGGTCACCGACATCGTCATGCCCGGGCTCTCCGGCCTCGATCTGGCGCAGCGCCTCCGGCGCCGGATCCCGGACCTGCGCGTCCTGTTCATGTCCGGCTACAGCGACAGCCCGCTGTTGCGCGCAGGGCTGGCGCGCGAGGGGGCGGCCTTCCTCCAGAAGCCGTTCTCCGCCGACGCCCTCGAGCGCCGGGTGCGCGACCTGCTCGACCGCTGAGGCGGGTTTGACTTTCGCGCCGGGGCCGGTATCATCCGTAAACAGGACCGTTGGCGTCCTGTTTCGAGGCCCCCATGATCCGGATGACCAAGCAGACCGATTACGGCTTCGTCCTGCTCTCCCGCCTGGCGGCGGCGCCGACAGCCGTGCTGGCGGCTCCGGAGCTGGCCGAGGAGACGCGGCTGCCCCCGCCGATGGTCTCCAAGATCCTCAAGCTCCTCGCCCGTCACGGCCTGCTCGCGTCCCACCGCGGCGTCAAGGGGGGCTACTCGCTCGCGCGGCCGGCCGCGGGCATCACCGCCGCCGACATCCTGCGCGCGCTCGAGGGGCCGGTGGCGTTGACCGTGTGCATCGAGGGCAGCCCCGGTGAATGCGATCGCGAGCCCTACTGCGAGGTCCGCCGCCACTGGCAGGCGATCAACGAGGCGGTGGACGGCGCCCTCGGGCGCATCACTCTGGAGGACCTCGCGCGGCCGGCGGTGGCCGGCCTGGTGAGGATCGGCGCCGGCCGCGGGCCGGGCGCCAGGACCGAGGCAAGGGTGGCGACGACATGACGACCGACTCCCAGACCATCGAACAGCTGGCCAACCGCGAGTACCAGTTCGGCTTCGTCACCGACGTCGAGCAGGATTCCTTCCCGCCGGGCCTCGACGAGGGAGTCGTGCGCAGGCTCTCCGCGCTCAAGGGCGAGCCCGACTGGATGACGGAGTGGCGCTTGAAGGCGCTGCGCCACTGGCAGGGCATGCGGGAGCCGACCTGGGCCAACGTCCGCTACAGCCCGATCGACTATCAGGCGATCTCTTACTACTCGGCGCCGCGCTCGCTCGCCAAGTCGCCCAAGTCGCTCGCGGAAGTCGATCCCGAGCTGTTGCGCACCTACGAGAAGCTGGGCATCCCGCTCCACGAGCGCGAGGCGCTCGCCGGGGTGGCGGTCGACGCGGTCTTCGACTCGGTCTCGGTGGCCACCACGTTCAAGGCGAAGCTGGCGGAGCAGGGGGTCCTGTTCTGCCCGATGTCGGAGGCGATCCGCGAGCACCCCGAGCTGGTGCGCCGGTACCTGGGCTCGGTGGTGCCGCCGGGCGACAATTTCTTCGCTGCGCTCAACTCGGCGGTGTTCTCCGACGGCTCCTTCGTGTTCGTGCCGCGCGGCGTGCGCTGCCCGATGGAGCTCTCGACCTACTTCCGCATCAACGCCAGGAACACCGGGCAGTTCGAACGCACGTTGATCGTCGCCGAGGCGGGAGCGCACGTTTCCTACCTCGAAGGCTGCACGGCGCCGATGCGCGACGAGAACCAGCTCCACGCGGCGGTGGTCGAGCTGGTCGCGCTCGACGACGCCTCGATCAAGTACTCGACGGTCCAGAACTGGTATCCGGGCGACAAGGAGGGCCGCGGCGGTATCTACAACTTCGTCACCAAGCGCGGCCTGGCCAAGGGGCGACGCTCGAAGATCAGCTGGACGCAGGTCGAGACCGGCTCGGCCATCACCTGGAAGTACCCGTCCTGCATCCTGCAGGGTGACGAGTCGGTGGGCGAGTTCTACTCGGTCGCGGTCACCAACAACCGGCAACAGGCCGACACCGGCACGAAGATGATCCACGTCGGTCGGCGCACACGCTCGAACATCGTCTCGAAGGGAATCTCGGCCGGCCACGGCCAGAACACCTACCGGGGCCAGGTCAAGATCCTCAAGAGCGCCGCCGACGCGCGCAACTTCTCGCAGTGCGACTCGATGCTGATCGGCGACCAGTGCGGTGCGCACACCTTTCCCTACATCGACGTCCAGAACCCGACCGCGCAGATGGAGCACGAAGCCTCGACCTCCAAGATCGGCGAGGACCAGATCTTCTACTGCAACCAGCGCGGCATCGACACCGAGGACGCCGTCAGCATGATCGTCAACGGCTTCTGCAAGGAGGTCTTCTCGAAATCCGCAATCTGCACGCTTCGGTCGACGACAACGAGATCCTGCACGGCGTCGACCTCCAGGTGCGACCCGGCGAGGTGCACGCCATCATGGGCCCCAACGGCTCGGGCAAGTCCACGCTCGCGCAGGTCCTGGCCGGCCGGGACGAATACGACGTCAGCGCCGGCGAAGTGCTGTTCGACGGCCGCGACCTGCTCGAGATGGCGCCCGAGGAGCGCGCGCGCGAGGGCGTGTTCCTCGCCTTCCAGTACCCGGTGGAGATTCCCGGCGTGTCGAACACCTACTTCCTGCGCGCTGCCCTCAACGCCGTGCGCAAGCACCGTGGCCTGTCCGAGTTCGACGCCATCTCGTTCCTGAAGCTGGTGCGCGAGAAGGTGAAGCTGGTCGGCCTCGACGAGTCGCTGCTCCAGCGCCCGGTCAACGAGGGTTTCTCGGGGGGCGAGAAGAAGCGCAACGAGATCTTCCACATGGCGGTGCTCGAGCCGCGCCTGTGCGTGCTCGACGAGACCGACTCGGGGCTGGACATCGACGCGCTGCGGATCGTCGCGGACGGCGTCAACACGCTGCGCTCGCCGGAGCGCGCCTTCGTGGTGATCACCCACTACCAGCGCCTGCTGGACTACATCGTGCCCGACTTCGTACACGTGCTGCTGGACGGACGCATCGTGCGCTCGGGCGGCAAGGAGCTGGCGCTCGAGCTCGAGAGCAAGGGCTACGCCTGGCTCGAGCACGAGGCGGCGGCGGAGGCCCGGGCATGAGCGAGGGCGCGGTCAGCGCCGAAGCACAGGCGCCGGCGGCGTGGCTCGCCGACCTCGGCGAGGCGCGGCTCGATCACGAGCCGGAGTCGGTGCGCGCGATGCGCGCGCGCGGCCTCGAGCGCTTCTCCGAGCGCGGCTTCCCGCGCCCGAACGAAGAGGACTGGCGCTTCACCAACGTCGCGGCGGTGGCGCGCACCCGCTTCCTGCGCCCGCCGGCGGGGATCGACACGGCTGCTGCGGGGCGTGCGCTCGCCAGCGCAGGCCTGGCTCACTGTCACGAGGTCGTCTTCGTCGACGGCCGCCACGTGCCGGAGTTGTCGAGCCCGGGCGTGCCACCTGCCGGCGTGGCGGTGCACAGCCTGGCGCGCGCGCGGCCGGCCGACTGGGAGGCCTTCGGCGCCGAGCTGGGGCGGCGCGCGGACGTGGTGAACAGGCCGTTCGCGGCGCTCGCGACCGGCCTGTTCGAGGATGGCGCGGTGATCGATTTCGCGCCCGGCGCGGTGGTCGAGACGCCCGTCCACCTGATCTTCTGGAGCTCCGCCCATGCGCAGCCGACCGCGACGTTCCCGCGCGTCCTGGTGCGGGCGGGCGAGAACGCGCGCGCGACCGTGGTCGAGAGCTACCGCGGCGCGGCGCGCGGCGTGACTCTCGTGTGCCCGGTCACCGAGCTGGTGGCGGAGGCGGGCGCCGCGATCGATCACTACAAGCTGCAGCACGAGTCGCTGGACGCCTTCCACCTCGCCCTGTTCCACGTCGAGGCCGGCCGTGGCGCCAACGTCTCGAGCCAGACGTTCTCACTGGGCGCGGCGATCGCGCGCCACGACGTCCAGGCCGTGCTCGGCGGCGAAGGCGCGGAAGTGACGCTGAACGGCCTCTATCTGGTGCGTGGGCGGCAGCTCGCCGATTTCCACATGCGCGTCGACCACGCGCGCGCGCACACGACCAGTCACGAGTTGTTCAAGGGCGTGCTCGACGAGCGGGCGCGCGGTGTCTTCAACGGCCGCATCCACGTCCACCCGCAGGCTCAGAAGACCGACGCCAAGCAGACCAGTCGCAACCTGCTGCTCTCGGCCGAGGCCCTGGTCAACGCCAATCCACAGCTGGAGATCTTCGCCGACGACGTCAGGTGCACCCACGGCTCGACGGTGGGGCAGCTCGACGACCAGGCGATCTTCTACCTGCGCTCCCGTGGCATCGGGCTGGAGGCGGCGCGCAGCCTCCTCACCTATGCCTTCGCCGCCGACATCGTCGAGCGCACCCGGGTCGAGCCCCTGCGGCGCCAGCTCCAGGAGTTCCTGCTCGCCTGGATCCCGCACGGAGAAGTCGTGCGCGAAGCCGTGTGAGGACGGCGGCGAGCGCGGCGGCGAACGGCATGGAGACCACGGCGAGCAACCAGGCGGCGGAGACGTCCTTCGATGCGGAGGCCGTGCGCGCCGAGTTCCCGGCTCTGACGCCGGGACCGGGCGAGCGCGGTTGCGCCTTCCTGGACAACGCGGCGACGACCCAGAAGCCCCGCGCGGTGCTCGACGCGCTCGAGCGCGCCTACGTGGAGAGCTACGGCGCCATCGGGCGCGGTGTCTACCGCTGGTCGGCCGAGGCGACGCAGCACTACGAGCAGGCGCGCGCGCGCGTGGCGCGCTTCCTCGGGGGCGCCGCCGACGAAGTGGTTTTCGTGCGCGGCACGACCGAGGCGATCAACCTGGTGGCGGCGAGCTGGGGCGGGTCCCGGCTCCGCCCCGGCGACGAGATCCTGGTCAGCGGCCTGGAGCACCACTCCAATCTGGTGCCCTGGCAGCTCGCCGCCGAGGCCACGGGCGCGCGGCTGGCGGTGGCGCCGATCGACGAGCGCGGCGAGATCGAGCTCGGAGAGATCGAGCGCCGGCTCGCGGCGGGCAAGGTCCGGCTGGTCGCGGTCGCCCACGTCTCGAATGCCCTGGGCACGGTGGTGCCGGTGGCGGAGATCGCCACGCTGGCGCACGCGGCGGGCGCGCGGCTCCTGGTCGATGGAGCACAGTCGGTGCCCCACCTGCCGGTGGACGTGGCCGCGCTCGGCTGTGACTTCTTCGCCTTCTCGGGGCACAAGGTCTACGGGCCGAGCGGCATCGGCGCGCTGTGGGCGCGCCGCGAGCTGCTCGAGGCGATGCCGCCCTGGCAGGGCGGGGGCGGGATGATCCGCGAGGTCGGCTTCGAGCGCACGACCTTCGCCGACCCGCCGCAGCGCTTCGAGGCGGGCACGCCAGCCGGGCCCGAGGCGCGCGCGCTGGCCACCGCGCTCGACTGGCTGGAGCGCCTCGGCCGCGAAGCCGTCGCGGCGCACGAGGCAGCGCTGCTCGAGCTCGCGCGCCAGCGGCTGGCCGAGGTGCCGGGAGTGCGCCTGGTGGGCAGCGCCCGCCGCCGGGCGAGCGTGGTCTCCTTCGTCCTCGACGGCGCCCACGCCCACGATGTCGGCACCGTGCTCGACGCGGCGGGAGTCGCGGTGAGGGTCGGACACCACTGCGCGCAGCCGGTGATGGCGCGCTTCGGTGTCCCGGCCACCGTGCGCGCTTCGTTCGCCGCCTACAGCACCGCCGCAGAGGTCGAGGCGCTCGCGCGCGCGGTGCTGCGCGCGCGGGCCCTCCTCGTGCGATGAGCGACCTCGACGACCTCTATCAGGAGATCCTGCTCGACCACTACCGGCGGCCGCGCAATTTCGGCGCGCTGCCCGGCGCCGACCGCGAGGTGGACGGCCACAACCCGCTGTGCGGCGACCGGCTGCACATCGCGGTCCGGCTCGAAGGCGATCGGCTCGCCGAGATCCGCTTCGAGGGCTCCGGGTGCGCCATCTCGACCGCCTCCGCCTCGATGATGACCGAGGCGGTGCGCGGGCTTCCCGTCGCCGCCGCGCTCTCGCTCGCCGACCGCTTCCGGGCGCTGGTGATGGGCGACAGCCCGCCGGCGGCGGCCGAGGAGCTGGGCGAGCTGGCCGCGCTCGGCGGCGTGCGCGCGTTCCCGATGCGCGTCAAGTGCGCGACGCTCGCCTGGCATGCGCTGCGCTCGGCGCTCACCGGCGACGGCGCGCGCGTCTCGACCGAGTAGAGCCGCGCCGCCCGTCGGCCCGTGCTACGCTGACGCCGCTTGGCACCGCGCGGAGGCGGCGGCATGGACCGGAAGCGAACGCGCGCGGCGCTGACCCTCGGGACGGCGTCGGCGACGCTCGGAACGGCGCTCGCCCTGATCGCCGTCGCACTGCCGGCACAGCGACTCCCCTTCAGCGTCTACAGCGTCGACGACGGTCTTCCCGCCACCCAGATCTGGAGCGTGGTCGAGGACCGGCGCGGGTTTCTCTGGGTCGCGACCTCCTGGGGGCTCGCGCGCTTCGACGGCTCGAGCTTCTCCACGCTCTCGGTGCCGGAGGGCCTGCCCAGCCCGATCGTGCGCACCGTGCTGGAGGATCCGTCCGGGGAGCTGTGGATCGGCACCAGCGCCGGCCTGGCGCGCTACGACGGCCACCGCCTGATCTCCTACCGGGGCCGGCCGGAGCTCGACGCCGAGATCTGGACCGCCGCGCTCGACCGCCACGGACAGGCCTGGTTCGGGACCGAGTCCGGCCTGGTCGTCGCCACGCGCCCGGGCTTCCGGCGCTACGGCCGCGCCGACGGCCTGCCGGGCGACTTCATCTACTCGTTGCTCGCCGCCTCCGACGGCTCGCTCTGGCTGGGCACGCGCGGCAACGGCGTCGCGCGCTGCCTGCCGGGAGCGGGCGGCGAGCTGGGCGAGTGCCGGTCCCTGGGGTCCGCCGAGGGGCTGGGCGGCACGATCGTGCGCGCGCTCGCCGAGGATCGCTCCGGGCGCATCCTGATCGGCACGCGGGACCGGGGCCTGGTGATCTTCGAGAACGGCCGCTTCACGACCTTCGGCCGCGCCGAGGGCCTGCCGTCCGAAGACGTCTATGCGCTGCTCGTGCGCGCCGAGGGCAGCCTCGTGATCGGCACTGACGGGGGCGGGTTGAGCCTCTGTCTCGAGGGCGCGCCGGGTCGCTGCCTGACGCTCTCCGAGGCGAACGGGCTGCCCGACGACGGCGTGCGCGCGCTCGCCGAGGACCGGGAGGGCGGACTGTGGATCGGCACCGAAGGCGGGCTCGCGCGCTTCCAGGACGAATCGGTGCGCAGCTACACGGTGCGGGAAGGGCTGCCCGACGATCACGTCTACAGCCTCGAAGCGGAGCCCGACGGCTCGCTCTGGGTGGGCACGGTGACGGGCCTGGGGCGGCTCGCGCTGGGTCCCCACGGCGAACCGCTCGCGCGCGTCCGCACACTCGCCGAGAGCGACCTCGAGGGACGCTGGATCTGGGCCCTGCATCGCGACCGGCGGGGGCGCGTCTGGGTCGGCACCGACGACGGAGTCTGCCGGATCGCTGCCACCGGTTGCGTCGCCGTCCCGCTCGGCCGCGAGCTGCCCGCCGACCACGTCGTCACGATCGCGGAGGACCACCAGGGCGCGCTCTGGCTGGGCGGCCGGGCCGGCGTGACGCGCCTCGAAGAGGGACCGGCGGGCGAGCTCGAGGTGCGCCGCTTCACCTCCGCGGACGGACTGCTCAGCGATCACGTCCACGATCTCGAGGTCGACGGGGCGGGCCGGCTCTGGGCGGCCCACGCCGAGGGCCTGTCCTGGTGGTCGGAAGGGCGCTTCCGGATCGTGGCGGCCGACGCGGGCCTGCCCGCGACGAGCGTCTCCGGCCTCGCGCTGGCCCGGGACGGCGCGCTGCTCGTCGGGGGCTACGGCTTCGTGGCGCGCCAGCTGCCGGGCGGCGCGGAACCGGGCTTCCGGTCCTGGTTCGCCGCGGTGGGCCTGGAGGGGGTCCTGGTGGTGAGCGCCGCGGAGACCGAATCGGGCCGGCTGCTGCTCGGCACCAACCGGGGCCTGCTGCTGTTCGACCCCGCGGCAGCCGGCGGACGGGGTGCGGTCCTGCGCCGTTTCGACCGCTCGACCGGGGGCGTCGCCACCGAGGTCTCGCACGGCGAGGCCTTCGCGCGCGACGCCACCGGCCGTCTCTGGTACGGCTTCAAGGGCGGCCTGACGGCGCTGCCCGAGGCTGCGCTCGCGTCTCCGGAAACGGCGCCGAGCGTGGCGCTGGTCGCGCTCGAGAGCGCGCGCGGGCGGGTCTTCCGCGCGCCCTTCACGGCGGTCACGACGCGGCCGATCGGATGGCTCGAGGGCGGCGCTCCCGAGCTGCCCGCCGACGACGGCGCCTTGCGTGTCTCGGCGCGCGCCCAGACCCTCGCTCACCGCGGCGACCTGCGCTACCAGTTCCGGCTCGAGGGGCGGGAATCCGAGTGGCCGGAGGCGCGTCCGGAGGCGTTCCGCGAGTTCACGAACCTCGAACCGGGCCGCTATCGGGTGGCCGTGCGGGCGGCGCGCGCGGGGGGGCCCTGGAGCGCGCCGGCGCGCCTCGACTTCGTGCTGCGCGCGGGCTGGTGGCAGACGCCCGGTTTCCGCCTGCTCGCGACCCTGACCGCGGTGGCGGCGCTGCTGGTCGGGGCGCGCCTCCGTCTGGCCGCCCTCGCGCGCCGCACGCGCGCTCTCGAGCGACAGGTGACCGAGCGCACCGACGACCTGGCACGCTACGCGCAGGCGCTCGCCGAGCACCTGCAGGCGGTCGACCGCGCCGCCCAGCGCGCGCGCCGGGCCGAGGAGGGCCGGCGCGATCTCTTCGCCCGCACCAGCCACGAGCTGCGCACGCCGCTCACCGCGATCCTCGGCTTCTCGGAGCTGCTCGAGCGCGCGCTCGACGGGCGCCTGGAAGCCCGCGAGCAGCGCTATCTCGCCAACGTGCGCGATGGCGGCGAGCACCTGCTCCGGCTGGTCAACAACCTGCTCGATCAGCTCAAGCTCGAGTCGGGACGCATGGAGGTCCACAGCGAGCACGTCGATCTCGCGTCCTTGCTCCAGAGCGTGGCGTCGCTGATGGAGGGATTCGCGCTCCACCGCGGAGTGCGCATCGAGATCCGGTGCGAAGGCGAGCTGGCGCCCGTGGAAGTGGATCTCGCGAAGCTGAGACAGGTGCTGTTGAACCTGCTCTCGAACGCCGTGAAGTTCTCGCCGCGAGGCGAGTCGGTCCAGCTCCAGGCGCGCGCGATCGAGGCCGCGGCCTCGCCGCTCGGCCTCGCCGCCTTCGAGCTGTCGGTCACGGACCACGGCCCGGGCATCCCCGAGGCCGAGCTCGAGGCGATCTTCGAGCCCTATCGCCAGCTCCCGGCGTCGAGCGCGGCGCCGACGGGCACCGGCCTGGGCCTGTCGATCGCGCGCCAGCTGGTCGAGTTGATGGGGGGCGTGCTGGGAGTCGACTCGAAGCCGGGTCTTGGCGCGGTCTTCCAGGTGGTCCTGCCGAGCGACCCGGTGGCGGCGCAGGCGCGACGGGAGGAGCGGATCGCCGCGGCCGCGCTGGCGAGCGGCCGGGCGCGCCTGCTGGTGATCGAAGCCGATCGCCCGCGCTTCACGGCGCTCGCCGAGCGGCTCGGGCGCGACGATCTGCTGGCGGTGCGCGCCGCGACTGCCGAGGAAGCGGAGCGCATGCTCGGCGAGCTCCGGCCGGTGGCGCTGGTCGCGCGCCTGGACCCGGGAGCGAGCGAGGCCTGGCGCGCGGTGGCGCCGGCGGTCGAGCTCGCGTGCCGGGCGCGCGTGCCGCTCTCCCTACTGGTCACCGACGACGAGGGCCTGGGCTTCGCGCTCTCGCTCGACGCCGTCGTGTCAGCCGCCGAGCCCGACCGGGTGGCGGCCGAGGCGCTCGCCGCCGCCCGGGCCCGCGCGGCGGGGGGCCGGCGCGGGATGGTCCTGGTCGCGGCCGGGCGAGACGCCGGCGCGGCGCTGGCCGCAGCGATCCGCCACGCCGGAGGCGAGGCGTTCCGGGTCGAGGGCGAGCGCGAGGTGCTCACGGCGTTCGACGACTCCCCCGCCGACGCGCTGGTCATCGACATCGACCACCTGGTCCGGCTGGCGCCCGAGTTCGGCGGCGGCCGCTCGGCGCCGGCGCTCGCCTACGGCCGACCCAAGCTCCTCCTGCTCGGCGGCGGGCCGCAGCCGATCGGGCTCGCGCGGCTGGCCGCGCGCCTGCGCCTGGACGGCGGAGAGTCCGGCACCGTGCTGGCCGGCTCGGTGCTCGCGTTGCTCGAGCGCGCCGCCGTGCGGCGACTCCAGGCTCCGCCCTAGCTCCGGCCGAGACGATCAGGATCGAGCCGACGAATGCGCTGGGAACCAGGTCGCGGCGCTAACGCTCCGGGACCACCACGACGCGGCGGAAGGGCTCGTCGCCGCGCGACGTGGAGGCGAGGCCGTAGCGGTCGACGAGCTCGTGCTGGAGGCGGCGCACGAACGACGACTGGGGCGCCAGCTCGACCGACCGGCCGCCGTCCATCGCTTCGCGCACCGCGGCCTCCGCCTCGCGCAGCGCGACCTGCTGCTCGTCGAGGGCGTCCTCGACGTCGAACAGGGAGCGCAGGAAGCTCTCGATCTGGCCGGCGGTGCCGCTGCGCAGGAGGTGGAAGGGCCGGCCCGCGGCCTGCGCGGCGCGCAGCACGCGGGGCAGCCGCCGGTCCTGCGCCTTGGTGGTCAGCACGCAATCGGCGTCCTCGAGGCGGTCGACCACCACGGCCGGCACGCGCAGGTCGCGCACGGCGCGCTCGAGGCGGGGCGAGGAGACTCCGAAGGGCAGGATGCGCAGGCGCCGGCGCATCCGGTGGCGGGCGGCGGCGAGCCCGGTGCGCGGCGCGCTCGCGCCGGCGCTCTCGGCGTCCGGCGCGGGCGTCTCGATCGCCACCGCCCCGTCGCTGGCGCGCACACGGATCTCGGGGCGTGGCGCGAGGCCGCGCAAGGTGCGGTCGACGACCTCGGCGACGTCGCGGTGGACCGCGAAACGGTCCTTGTCCTGGATCTCGATCAGGACGTCGAAGGTGGGCGGCGCCTTGCGTTCCAGCACGGTCTTCTGGGTGCCGCGCCGGCGTGCCTCGTCGTCGGAGAGGGTCACCGCCTGGATACCGCCCACCAGGTCGGAGAGGGTGGGGTTGGAGAGCAGGTTCTCGAGCGCGTTGCCGTGCGCGGTGGCGATCAGCTGCACGCCGCGTTCAGCGATGGTGCGCGCGGCGAGCGCCTCGGCCTGGGTGCCGATCTCGTCGATCACGATCACCTCGGGCATGTGGTTCTCGACCGCCTCGATCATGGTCGCGTGCTGC
>JAFNAE010000004.1 GCA_017860005.1 Acidobacteriota bacterium
CCGAGCTCGGACTCGTAGGAGAGGACACCCTCCTCGGGCCGGCTCTCCCAGGGGCCCAGGACCGCGACCGCCCGGGCTCCGCCCGGGCCTCCTTCGAGCCGGACGCGCGCGCCGATGCGCACCTCGGCGAGGTCCAGAGCCGAGAAGTCGATCGTGCGCACGCGGCCGAGGTCGCGATGGAGCGCCGCCACGCGCGCGTTGAGGTACTCGTGCCGCTCGCGCGCCGCCTTGTACTCGAAGTTCTCGCGCAGGTCGCCGTGGGCGCGGGCTTCGGCGATCGCCTTGCGATTGGCCGGGATCTCGACGTCGCCGAGCCGCTTGAGCTCGGCGCGCTTGGCGGCGATCGCCTCGGCGGTCGCATAGAGGGGCCGCGTCGCCTCGGTCTCGGCCGCGCGCAGGGACGGGAAGCGCAGCTCGAGCGCGGCGGTGAGCGCGTCGCGCTGATAGGCCTCCAGCCCGGCGGCGCGCCGCACCGCTTCGGCCGCGGCCGGAGCCTCCGCCTCGCCGAGCAGCGCGACGAGGCGGGGCACGGTGCCGCCGGAGTCCGCGAGCGGGCGCAGGCGGGACCGGAAGCGGGAGAAATCGGGGTCGGAGAGGGCCGAGAGCAGCTGTTGGAGGAGTCGCACCGGCGCCCGTCCACGCAGGTCGGGCTGATCGGCGGCGCGCTCGGCGAGCCAGACGAAGGCGCCGGGCGCGCGCCGCGGCTGCGCCAGCAGGTCGTCGACCAGGCGCTCGCGCAGTGCCGGATCGGCGTCCGAGAGCCCGCGCACGATCACGTCCAGGACGCGCGGATCCTCCTCGCGCGCGAGCTGGTCGCGGTAGATCGCCACCCAGTCGGCACGCCGCTCGCGCAGCATGCCGAGCGCGCGCTCGCGCAGCAGCCGGTCCTCGACGCTGGCCAGCAGCCTGCGCGCGTCGCCGCCCGGGCCGAGCAGCTGGTCGGGGAGCGCCTCGAGGCGGGCGGGGAGGTGCCCGAGGCGCTCGAGAGTGAACCAGAGCTCGAGCGCCAGGCCGGGAGCGGCATCCGCGCTCTCGCCCGCGATCGAGGCGAGGTCACCCGCCAGCTCGCGCGCCAGCGCCGGGTCGCGGTCGGCGTTGCGGCGCAGCAGGTCCGCCTTGCCACGCGGGTCGGCGTGCGCGAAGGCGCGTTTCACCGCGTCGAGGGCGCCCTGCTCGGAGGTCTCCCAGCGATAGGCCTGGCGGCCCCCGGTCGAGGTCACCACCTGCGGGTGCCTGCGCGCCGCGGCCCACCAGGCCGCCCACTTCGCCTCGGGAACGATGCCGGTCAGCGACTCGCGGATCTCGGTGGCCGTCATCGGCTTGTCGGCAGTCTCGAGCAGCGCGCGCAGCAGCCCCGGCGGGTCCTCGTCGCGCAGCCGCTCGAGGCCTGCCGGATCCTCGAGCTTGCGGCGCAGCAGGTGGCCGGGCGGCAGGGCGCGCAGCAACTTCGCGGCGGCGCGCAGGCCGACGGTGACGCCGGCGCGTTTCTCGAAGTCGATCTTGAGGCTCTCGAGCGGCAGGTTGACCTCGACCACGCGTCCGACGCCCTGCCCCTGCATGACCACCACCTCGCCGACGTCGAAGTGGAGCAGGCTGTGCAGCCGGTTCACCTTGTCCCAGAGGCGCGCCGGGTCGTCGGTGGTCTTGCCGAGCCCGACGTACTCGATCGCCGCGGCGAGATTGGGCTTCGCGGCCCACACCCGTTCGAGGGTCGCGACCACCTCGCGCTGGAGCCGGGTCGGGCGCACCGTGAGCGGGCCCACGCGCCGCAGCAGCTCGAGCCGCACCGTCCAGAGTCCGCGCGCCGCGAGCTCGCTCTCGTAGAGCTCGAGCAGCGACCGGGCGCGCTCCTCCTCGCCCTCGGCGGCCAGGCCTTCGGCCAGGGCGACGAACCAGGCGAGGTCCGAGGGCTCGCTCTCGGCGTGCTGGAGCCAGTCCTCGTCCAGGCTCGCGAGCGCCCCTCGTGACCGGTATTCTTCGTAGGTCCGGAACGGCATTGCGCCGGGATGATACCGGACCGAAGGCGACTCCGGAGGAACCGATGGAGCAGGGATCGGAGCCCGACCTCGGAGCGCTCCTGCGCGACGCCAACGAGGAGCAGCTCGCCGCGCTGATCGGCGGGCGACTCGACGAGATCGACGTGCGCGCCGCGCGCCAGGCCTTCCGCAACCCGTTCCTGACCGGCTCCCTGATCGAGGCGCTCGCGGCCTCGCCCGGGCTCGCCGCCGCCTACGAGCTGCGCCGCGAGGTGGTGCTGCACCCGCGCGCGCCGCGCCTGCTCGCGTTGCGTCTGGTCTCCGGCCTCTACTGGGCCGACCTGGTGCGCGTCGGCACCGACGCCCGCCTCCATCCGACCGTGCGCAGGGCCGCCGATCAGCGCCTCGTCGAGCGCCTGCCCGGCCTGTCGGCGGGCGAGAAGATCGCGGTGGCGCGCTCGGCCGACGCGGCCGTGATCGCGGCCCTGCGCCTGGATCCGACGCCGCGCGTGATCGACGCGCTGCTCGACAACCCGAGGCTCACCGAGGGACTGCTGGTGCCGCTCGCCGCGAGCGACCGGGCGAGCCCTCTGGTCCTGGCCCGGGTCGCGGCGAACCCGCGCTGGGGCGTGCGTCCGGGGATCCGGTACGCGCTGTGCCGCAATCCCGCCACGCCGTTGACCGCGGCGTTCGCGCTGCTGTCGCTGCTGACCAAGCGCGAGCTCGAGGCGGTCGCCCACGATCTGCGGCTCGCGCTGCCGCTGCGCCGGCGCGCACAGCTGCTCTCGGGCTCCCCGGGGCCGGGCCGCCGCCCCTCCGCGGCGCCGGGCGGTGCTCGCGATTGACCGCGCCGGGGCCTCTCGATACCCTTTCACGATCGAAGTCGGACCTCCCGAGGGGGAATGAGCAAGGACAAGCCGCAGGACCGGGATCGACCCGCCGCGGGCTCGGCGGCGTCCACGCTGCCCCAGGGCTCCCTCGGCGCGTGGCTCCGGACCCAGCGCGAGGCGCGCGGGGTCGGCCTGCGCGAGATCGCCGACGCGAGCAAGATCAGCATCCGCTATCTCGAGGCGCTCGAGCACGACCGCTTCGAGATCCTCCCGGCCCCCGTCTTCACGCGCGGCTTCCTGCGCGAGTACTCGCGCGTGGTGGGCCTCGACCCGGACGAGGTCGTCAACCTCTACCTGCTCGCCGTCGACGAGCGACCGGAGCTGCCCTCCGAAGAGGCGAGCCTGCGCCCGAGGGCGTCCGGCGGTCCCTCGGCGCTCGGGTACGGCCTCCTGCTGGTGCTCGCCGTGGTGCTCCTGCTCGGGCTCGCGGCCCTGCTCTGGTGGTGGGCCCGGGGCCGGACCGGCGGGCAGCCGGAGTCGGTCGCGCCGCCGCCGGCCGTTTCGGTCGCGGCGCCCGAGCCGCTCGCGACCGAGGTCCAGGCGGCGCCGGAGCCGCCCCGGGCGGCCCTCGTGCCCGAGCTGGGCGCAGGCGCGCCGGCCGGCGCGCCGCCCCCCGCCGCGGCGGGCGCCGAGCCCGCCGTCGCACCGGGCCCGGCGACCGTCGTCGGCGAAGGAGGCGCGAGCCCGGCGGCCGCCGCGCCGATGCGCGTCGTGCTCGAGTTCGCGGAGGACTGCTGGATGGAGTACGTGGTCGACGGCGGCCGGCGCACCGGGGAGCTGCGCACCAGCGGCGAGGTCGTCCAGCTCGACGCCGAGCGTTCGATCCTGCTGACCCTGGGCAACGTCCCCGCGGTCCGCGTCGAAGTCGACGGCCGGAGCTTCCCGTTGCCAGTGAGCGACGCGCGTGTGGTGCGCGACCTGCGCATCGACCGCGACGCGCTGGCGCGGCTCGCGGGAAGCCCCCCGGCCCTGCCGTGAGCGCGCCGAATCCGCTCGTCGAGCAGGTCCGCTCCGGCACCAGCCCCGAGCTCGAGCTGCTCGCCGCGCAGGGCATCCTGCCGCTGGCGGTCGAGGAGCTGATCCCGCTCCAGGTCCACCTCGCCGTTTCGACCGACGCCCAGATCGCCTCCTACGCCCGCGAGTCGCTGGCCACGCTCGAGCCGCGCGTCGCCGCCGAGTACCTGACCACCGAAGCGACCGACGCGGAGCTGCGCTGGTTCGCCTTCGGGCACCCGGATCCGCGCGTGGTCGAGGCCGTGCTGCGCCGCCGCGACACGTCGCGGGAGCTGCTCGAGGAGGTCGCTGCGGGCCTCTCGGCCGAGCTCCAGGAGGTGCTCCTGCTGCGCCAGGACGCGATCGTCGAGCGCCCGGCGATCCTCGACGCGCTGGAGACCAACCCGGCGCTTTCGATCTTCTCGCGCCGGCGCATCCAGGAGTACCGGGAGCACCTGCTGCCCCGCGAGGTGCAACACGAGGAGGCGCCGCCCGCGGGGCTCGCCGCCGGCCACGCCGTGCTCACCACCGAGGAGCTCCGCGAGATCGAGCACGTGCGGACCCTGCCGGCGCAGGGCGAGGTCGACGAGCGCACGGGCCTGTCCGAGGCCCAGGTGCGCGCGCTGCCGGTGCCGGTGCGCGTCAAGCTCGGGCAGGGCGCCTCCCGGACCCTGCGCTCGATCCTGATCAAGGACTCCAATCGTCTGGTCGCGCTCGCGGTGCTCGCCAACTCGGCGTTCTCCGAGGACGAGGTGGAGCAGGTGGCCGCGAACCGGTCGATCGACGACGAAGTGCTGGGCTTCATCTCGCGCCGCCGGGAATGGGTGCAGCGCTACGGGGTCTGCCACGCGCTGGTGCTGAATCCGCGCACGCCGGTGGGCATCTCGGTGCGCCTGGTGGCGAGGCTGGCAGTCAAGGACCTCAAGAACCTGCGCCGGGACCGCAACGTCCCGGACCCCGTCCGGTCCGCGGCCGACCGGTTGTATAGAATCAAGACGGTCTGACCGATGCCCAGGGACTACTACTCCATCCTGTCGGTGGCGCGTAACGCGACCCCGGAAGAGATCCGCGATTGCTTCCGCCAGCTCGCGCGCGAGCGCCATCCGGACCGCTTCCAGGGCGAGGAGCGGGCGGAGGCCGAGACGCGCTTCCAGGAGCTGACCGAGGCCTTCAACGTGCTGTCCAGCCCGGAGCGGCGCCGCCAGCACGATCTCGAGCTGTCGCGGCCCACGACCGAGCCGGGCAGCGACGCCGCGCGCATGGCCCGCTTCCATCTCGAGGCGGGCGTGGCCTTCTACCGCGAGGCCAACTACCCGGGGGCCGCGGAGGCCTTCGAGCGCGTGACCCAGCTCGCGCCCGACAATCACCAGGCCTGGCATCACCTGGCGCAGGCACTGGTGCTCCAGCGCCGGGCCCTGCCCAGGGCCGGCCAGGCGATCGCCCGCGCCTGCGAGCTGAATCCGGTCAGCCCCCAGTACCTCAAGCTGGCGGGCAGGATCCACGCCGAGCTGGGCAATGCCGAGAAGGCGGAGCGGTATTACAATGAGGCGATCGCACTGGGAGGGGAGGATCCGACGGTGTCGAAGGCCCTCGAGGAGCTGAGAGCTCGCTCGAAGAAGGGGCGGTCCGGTCTGTTCGGGAGAGGCTCGTGACCCTGCGCCCGCGCGCGAGCGGCCTGTCCGACGTGGGCGTGATCCGCAGCCACAACGAGGACTGCTTCGAGATCGATCCCGAGCTCCAGATCTTCGTGGTCGCCGACGGCATGGGCGGGCACAGCCATGGCGAGATCGCCTCGCGCATCGCGGTCGAAGCGATCCGCGACGTGGTCGCCAAGACCGCCGACGACGACGCCACCCTGCCCTTCGAGCTCGATCCCCGGCTCGGGCGCCACTCGAACCGGCTCAAGGCGGCGATCCGCATCGCGCACGATCGCGTGCTCAAGGCGATCCGGCAGGACGCCTCGCTGCACGGCATGGGCACCACCGTGGTCGGGATGCTGCTGGACCGCGACTCGGCCGCCATCGCGCACGTCGGCGACAGCCGCTGCTACCGCCTGCGCGGCGGCAAGCTCGAGCTGCTCACCCAGGACCACACCTGGGTCAACGAGCAGGTCGTCGCCGGGTTCCTCTCCGAGGAGCAGGCCCGCGTGCACCCGCTCAAGAACGTGGTGACGCGGGCGCTCGGCGGCGATTCCCAGGTGGACGTGGACGTGCGGGAATGGCAGGTGGCGCCCGGCGACGTCTTCCTGCTCTGCTCGGACGGGCTGACCACCATGCTCACCGACCAGGACATCCTCGAGCGCCTGCGCACCACGAGCCAGCTCGAGGAGGTCTGCGGGCGCCTCGTGCGCGACGCCAACACGCGCGGCGGCTACGACAACGTGTCGGTCGTGCTGATCCGGGTCGAGGGCTCGTCGGACGGCGGTCCGGACGACGACGAGACCGCCGCGCTGCCCGCGGCGCGCTGAAGCCGCGGCGGCTCAGCCGCCTGCCGCGAACCCGATCCCGCGCCGCGAGCGGACCCGGAACTCCGGATTCCCGACCTCGACCTCGGCCTCCCGGTAGGCGCCGCCCTCGAGCGCGCCCCGGAGCCGCACCGAGACCAGGTAGTAGCCGTTCGTCTCGCGCGCGATGCGCGCGAGCGGGATCGAGAAATCGACCACGTCGAGGAAGGGCAGCCCGCCCGTCGCCCCCGCGAGGTAGCCGAAGAAGGCCTCGAGCTGGTGACGGGTCGCGTGCGGCACGAGGTCCACGGTGTAGACCGCGACGTTGGCCGAGTTCAGGGCTCGGACCATCGCCGGGTCGTAGCGCGGATCGGGCCGGAACACGCCGCCGGGACCGAGGTCGCCGAAGCCGGTCGTGAACAGCACCAGGTTCTTGCGCCCCGGCACGGCCCGCGCGGCGTCGGCCAGGACGGTCATCGCCTCGTGGACGTCGGCGGTGGCGCGCGCCAGCTCGGGCGGCGCCGGCAGCGACGCGGCGAGCGACGGCGAGTCGTCCGCCGGCCGCTGGCGCGACGGCCAGTCCTCGGGCGGGTCCTGCCCCCGGGCGGCGCGCCCGATCGCCCGTTCGAGGTCCTCCAGGTCGCCGGTGAAGTCCTGCTGCAGCTTGAGCCGGACGTCGTGGTGGACCACCGCCACCCGGTCGTTGCCGGCGAGCTCGCGGCGCAGCCAGGCGACGGCGTCGCGGCCGGCCTGGAGCTGGCGCTGGCGCAGCTCCGGGTTGTCGAACGACTCCAGGCGCTGGTCGTCGAAGAAGAGCACGAAGGTGCGCCGGTCCGGCACCGCGGCGGGGTCGAGGCCGAGCCGCGCGGCGCCGGCGGCGTCGAGGAACCGGCGGTTGCTGTAGAAGCTCGCGGCGCTCACCTCGGCCGGCTCGCCGTCGACCCGGACGCGGAAGTCGGCGGGTCCGAGCCCGAGCACGACGTTGCCGTCGCGGTCGGTGACCAGGACGTCGAGCAGCGCCTCGGAGACCTCGAGGCGCTCGGCGAAGGTGCCGGCGGGCGGCACCTCCTGCGGGCCGCGCGCGGGCGCCCCCGGGGCCTCCAGCAGCGCCAGCAGCCAGGCTGCAGCGAGGGCGGCGGAGCGGGATCGGGGCATGGCGACCTCCTTCGGCTCCGGCCGGAGCAATCCGCGCGCCAGGCCCCGCCGGGAGGCGCGGCGGCGCGCTCAGCGGCGGGCGGCGGCGTAGAAGCCGCCGTCCGCCGCGATCCGGCGCAGCGCCTCGCAGGGCGCGTGGCGGGCGCCGACCTCGCGCGCCAGCCGCTCCAGCTTCTCGACCAGGTGCGCGACCCCCTGCTGGTCGGCCCAACGGCACAGGCCCCCGCGGAAGGGGGGGAAGCCGGTGCCGAGGATCAGCGCGAGGTCGAGCGGAGCGGGTCCGTCGACGATCTCCTCCTCGAGGCAGCGCGCCGCTTCGTTGACCATGGGCAGGACCAGGCGCTCGGCGAGCGCGCCGGGCTCGAGCGGACGCGCGCCGGGCCTGACGCCGATCGCCGCGTAGACCTCGGGATCGACCGCCTTCTCCTTGCGGCCCTCGTAGCGGTAGATCCCCCGGCCGTTCTTGAGGCCGAGCCGGCCGCTCTCCGGCAGCCGGTCGAGCCAGGCCGGGAAGGGCAGCCGCTCGGGGAAGGCCGCGGTGAGGATGTGGGCGACCTTGGCCGCGACGTCGAGCCCGACCTCGTCGGCCAGCCGCAGGGGTCCCATCGGCATCCCCCAGGCGACCATGGCGCGATCGACCTCCTCGACGCGGTGGCCCTCGTCGAGCAGCCAGAGCGCCTCGGCGGAGTAGAACATCAGGAGGCGGTTGACCAGGAACCCGGGCCCCTCGCGCACCACTACCGGCGTCTTGCCCAGCCGCCGTGCGAAGGCCGCCACCGCGCGCACGGTCTCCGCCCGGGTCCACGTTCCAGCCACGACCTCGACCAGCGGCATCCGGTCGACCGGGTTGAAGAAGTGCATGCCGGCCACGCGGCCGCGGTGCGCGGCGTGGGCGCCGATCGCGTCGATGGACAACGAGGAGGTGTTGGAGGCGAGGACGGCGTCGGGCCGCAGCCGGCGGTCGAGATCCGCGAACAGCCGCTGCTTGACCTCGAGGCTCTCGACCACCGCCTCGATCACGAAGTCGCAGCCCGCCAGACCCGTGTCCTCGAGCGTCGGCTGCAGCAGGGCCATGCGCCGGCGCATCTCGGCCGGCTCGAGGCGCCGGCGGCGTACCTGCCTCCCGAACAGGGCGGCAGCGTGGCCGAGCGCGGTTGCCAGCGCCTCGGGCCGGACGTCCTTGACCCGCACCGGGAGGCCGGCCTGATCGGCGACGAGGTGCGCGATCCCGCCGCCCATCACGCCCGCGCCGAGCACCGCCGGACGGCGCACCTCGGGCGGTTCCGGTCCCTCGCCGTCGCGCCGGGCGGCCTCCATCAGCCGGAAGACGTGGAGCAGGTTCTTGGCTACGCCCGAGACCGCCAGCGTGCCGATCGCGCGCGCTTCGGCGTCGAAGCCGGCGGTGGCGCCGCGATCCAGCCCGATGCCGACGACCTCGATCGCGGCGAGCGGCGCCGGGTAGTGGCCGCGCGTCTGGGCGAGGGTGCGCGCGCGGGCCCGCGCGAGCACCAGGCGCCGTCCGAGCGGGTTGCCCTCGAGCAGCAGCCCGCGCAGGCCGCGCGCGCCGCGGCGGGGCGCGCGGCGGCCGATCCTCGAGCGCGCGAACTCGGCGACCCGGGGCAGGAACTCCGGATCCGGGAAGAGCGCGTCGGCGAGGCCGGCGCGCAGCGCGCGCGCCGCCGAGAGGTTCCTTCCGGCCAGGATCACCTCGAGCGCCGTGGTCAGGCCGACCCGCCGGGGCAGGCGCGTACAGCCGCCCCAGCCGGGCAGGATGCCGAGGCGGACCTCGGGCAGCCCGATGCGCACCTCGCGCCGGTCGGAGACCGCGATCCAGGTCGAGGCGAGCGCGAGCTCGGTGCCGCCCCCCAGGCAGGTGCCGCGGATCGCCGCCACCGTGGGGAAGGGCAGCGCCTCCCAGGCCGAGAACAGGCGCTGCCCGAGGCGCGAGCCGGCCGCCGCCTGGTCCGGCTCGGTGACGCGCTCGATCTCGTCGACGTCCGCGCCGGCGATGAACACGTCCGGCTTGCCCGACAGCAGCACGAGCACGGCGATGTCGGCGCGGCCCCGCAGCTCGGCGAGCAGGGCCTCGAGCTCGGCCAGCACCTCGCGGGTGAAGATGTTGACCCGGCGCTCGGGCAGGTCGAAAGTCAGGCTCGCGAGCCCGTCGCCACCGACCGCGAGCCGGAAGGCGCTGGTCATCCGCTCAGACGTCGGCGCCGGCCTCGGCGTAGAGCCGGTCGAGAACCGACTTGTACTTGGTGTTGATGACGCGCCGCTTGACCTTCATGGTGGGCGTCAGCTCGCCGCCCTCGAGCGTGAACTCGGCGGGCAGCAGCTCCCAGGAGCGGATCTGCTCGTAGCGCGCCAGGTGCTCGTTGGTCTTCGCCACCTCGGCGGCGATCAACGCACGCACAGCGGCGTGCGCGACCAGCTCCTGGCTCGAGCCCTGGATGCCCTGGCCGGCCGCCCACGGCACGAGCGCCTCGAAGTCGGGCACGAGCAGGGCGGAGAGGAACTGCCGGCGGTCGCCGACCACCACCGCCTGCGAGATCCAGCGGCTCGCCTTCAGGGAGTTCTCGATCGGCGCCGGGGCGATGTTCTTGCCGTAGGCGTTGACGATCAGCTCCTTCTTGCGATCGGTGATGACCACGAAGCCGTCCCCGTCGACGTGCCCGATGTCGCCGGTGTGGAACCAGCCCTCCCGGTCGATCACCTCGGCCGTGGCGTCGGGCTTGCCGAAGTAGCCCTTCATGATGTTCGGGCCGCGGGCGAGGATCTCGCCGTCCTCGGCGATGCGCAGCTCGACGCCTTCGACGGTCGGTCCCACGGTTCCGAGCCGGACCCGCCGCTGGCGGTTGACGGTGAGCACGGGCGAGGTCTCGGTCAGACCGTAGCCCTCGAAGATGCGGACGCCGGCACCCCAGAAGAACTCGGCCACGTCGCGCGCGAGCGGGGCGCCGCCCGAGGCCGCGAGCTGGAAGCGCCCTCCCAGGCGCTCGCGGATCTTGGAGAAGACCAGCTTGTCGGCGAGGCGCAGCTTGAAACCCGACGGCCGCTCGGCGAGGCGGTTGTCGAGGTTGGCGCGGCCGACGCGCACCGCCCAGTGGAAGATCGCGTGCTTCACGCCGCCCGCGGCGCGCGCGTTCTCGTAGGCCCGCGCCATGACCTTCTCGTAGACGCGCGGCACCGACACGAAGACGTGCGGGCGCACCTCCTGGAGGTTCTGGGCGACGGTAGCGACCGACTCCGCGTAGGCGATCGAGATGCCGATGTAGAAGTAGATGTAGCTGACGGTGCGCTCGAAGGAGTGCGCGAGCGGGAGGAACGAGAGCGCCGTCCATCCCGGCTCGAGCGCGAGCGCGGCGGCGGAGGCCAGGATGTTGGAGACCAGGTTGCCGTGCGTGAGCATGACGCCCTTGGGGTCGCCGGTGGTGCCGCTGGTGTAGATCAGGGTGGCCAGGTCTTCGGGCCGGGCCCGGCGCAGCCAGGCCGAGAACTCCTCGTCGGTGACCGCCTCGCCGGTGGTCAGGAAGGCCTCGAACTCCTCGACGCCGGCTCCGCCGCCGCGCGCGCCGATGGCGATCACGCGCTCGACCGCGGGCATCTGGTCGCGCACCGCCAGCATGCCGGCCAGCCGCTCCTCGCCCTGCACGAACAGGACGCGCGCGCCGCTGTCGCGCGCCACGTAGGCGGCGCCGTCGGGCAGCAGGGTCGGGTAGATCGGGACGTGCACCGCGCCGAGGGCGAGGGAGGCGAAGTCGACCAGCGCCCAGTGCGGGCCGTTCTCGGCCATCTGGGCCACGCGGTCGCCGGGCCGCACCCCGGCGCGCTCGAGCGCCTTGGCGAGCCGGCGCACGCGCGCCGCGAAGTCGCGCGTCGAGATCGGCTCGTAGCGGCCTCCGACCTTGTGCAGCAGGCAATCCGGCTTGTCGTGTCGGACCACCGTCTCGAACAGCTCGGACAGCGTTCGGATCGTCATCGGGGCCCTCCGGAGAGAGACTGGCTCGATCCTACAGCAGGCCTCCGCGCCCGCCCCGCGCCGGCGGGCGGGCGCGGGGAGCCGCGGCCGGGGCGCGCGCGGCTTGACCGCTCGCGCGCGCCGGCGGTAGGCTGCCTGCTCTCGAGCGGGGATCTCCCGCTCCCCGCCGCGAACCCGACGCGGCGCGCGGCAGCCCGAGGCACGACGGGGCGTAGCTCAGCTTGGTAGAGCGCACGGTTCGGGTCCGTGAGGCCGGAGGTTCAAATCCTCTCGCCCCGACCATTCCTCCCTCCTCGCAGCCTTTCGGGCACCCCCGCGTCTGCGTCCGGCCCGCCCCCCGCCGCCCCGGCACCCTTCTCGCAGTAGGATCGGCCGGATTTTCCGCCGCCAGCGCGCGAACGGGAGGAGTCGGAGGATGAAGGACGAGCCGAGGCCCTACGTGGCCGCCGATTCGACGCTCGCCGAGCTGACCTGGAAGTCGCTCGGCCTGGGGATCGTCCTTGCGGCGCTGATGGGCGCCGCCAACGCCTATCTCGCGCTCAAGGCGGGCCAGACCGTCTCGGCGACCTTCCCGGCAGCGATCCTCGCCCTGGCGGCCTTCCGGCTGCCGTTCTTCCGCGGCACGGTGCTCGAGCAGAACATCGCTCGCGCGGCGGGCACGGTGGGCGAGGCGCTCGCCGCGGGCGCGATCTTCACGATTCCGGCGTTCCTGCTCGTCTCGGTCGACGGCCAGCGCCTGTGGACGACGTTCGACTACTGGCAGACGGCCTTCATCCTGCTCATCGGCGGCGTGCTGGGGGTGTTGTTCATCATCCTGCTGCGCCGCACGCTCGCCGTCGACGCCGGCCTGCCCTTCCCGGAGAGCCGGGCCTGCGCGGCGATCGTCCGGGCCGGACAGGCTGGCGAGACGGGCGCCAAGTACGTATTCGGCGCCATGGGCGTCGGCATGCTGCTCCAGGTCTTCAAGAGCGACACCGGGATCAAGCTCTTCCGCGAGTCGGTCGAGTTCTTCCGCGAGCTCCCGGCCTCGGTGATCCGGCACTTCGACTCGTCGCGCAACCCGCTCGGCGAGGTGCAGCACCACGGTGCGATCGCCTTCGCCACGCCCGCGATCTCGCCGGCGCTGATCGGCGTCGGCTACATCATCGGCTTCGAGCTCGCGGCGATCAACTTCTCGGGCGGCGTGCTGGCCTGGCTGGTGTTCATCCCGCTCGCTTTCTTCGTCAATCCGGATCTGGCCGGCCAGCTCTCGACGGGCGGCGCCGCGGTGCCGCCCGGGGAGGTGATCTTCTCGGTCTGGTACAACGTGGTGCGTCCGATCGCGGTGGGCGCGATGCTGGTGGGCGCGGCCAAGACCATGTGGGGGATGCGGGCGTCGATCGCCTCGGCCTTCCGCGGCGCCTTCCACAGGGGCACGCGCGTGGAGGCGCCGTCCCGGCTCGAACGCGACATCGACGCGCGCGGCATCGTGATGGGCATCGTCGGATTGACCATCCCGATGACGTGGCTGTACTGGAAGTTCACCGAGAACCTGCTCGGCGCCGTGCTCGCCGCGGTGGTGATGCTGGCGCTCGGCTTCCTGCTCTCGGCGGTGGGCGGCTACCTGGTGGGCCTGGTGGGCGGCTCGAACCAGCCGGTGTCGGGTCTGACCCTCTCCGCGCTGATCCTCGCCGCCCTGCTCATGGTCGCGTTCGGGGTCACCGGCCTGCAGGGAGTCGGCGCGGTGCTCGGCGTCGCGGCGATCGTCTGCTGCGCCATCTGCGTTTCCGGGAGCCTGATCCAGGACCTCAAGGTCGGGCACCTGCTCGGCGGCACGCCGAAGAAGATGGAGATCGCCGAGATCGTGGCCACGATCACCACTTCTTTCGTTCTCGTCTACCCGATGCTCTGGCTCCACCAGGCGAACCTGAAGACCGGCGGCATCGGCATCGGCGACCCCGAGCTGCCGGCGCCCCAGGCGGGGCTGATGGCGCAGCTCTCCGAGGGGATCGTGGGCGGCCAGATGCCGTGGGGCCTGATCCTCTTCGGCATGTGCTTCTCGATGGCGCTGATCCTGATCAAGGCGCCTTCGCCGACGCTGATCGCGGTGGGCATGTACCTGCCCTTCGAGACCACCGGGGCGATCTTCGTGGGCGGCTGCCTGAAGTGGCTCGCGGACCTGCTCGCCGCCCGGCGCGGCATCGCCGGCGAAGCCTTCGACAGCTTCGGCTCCCTGGTCGCGTCCGGACTGATCGCCGGAGAGTCGCTGACCGGGGTCGTGTTCGCCGGGCTGGTGCTCGCCTTCGACGGCTTCACCTCTCTCACCCACACGCTGTTCGGCGTCGCCCAGTTCGAGTGGGTTGCCGGGATCGGCGGAGCGCTGACTTCGCTGGTCGCCCTGGGCGTCCTCGGCTGGCTGCTGGTGGGCCTGCCGTTGCGCCACGTCAAGCCTCGTACCGCCTGACCGGCTGGAGGAGCACATGTCCTTCGCGTCGCTCGTGGAGAAGACGAAGACCGGCTTTTCGCCGACCTTCTGGATCGCCAACGTCATCGAGCTGTTCGAGCGTTTCGCCTACTACGGCTCGAAGGCGATCCTCGCGGTGTTCGTGGCCGACCAGGTGGGCCTGGGTCCGGAGAAGGCGGGCTGGCTGGTGGGGAGCCTGTTCAACGGCCTGCTCTACTTCCTGCCCATCCTGGCCGGCACCATCGTCGACCGCTTCGGCTTCAAGAAGAGCCTGCTCGCCTGCTTCTCGATCTTCTGTCTCGGTTACCTGCTGATCGGTCTCGGCGGGCTGCCGCAGGGCAAGCCCCTGGTCGACGCTCTGGGCGCCGAGGTCTACATGATCCTGGCGCTGGTGGTCACCGCGGCGGGCGGGTCGCTGATCAAGCCCTCGATCGTCGGGACGGTGGCGCGCACCACGACGCCCGACACCAAGGAGCTCGGGTACTCGATCTACTACACGCTGGTCAACCTGGGCGGCGCGATCGGGCCGATCCTGGCGCTCCAGGTGCGCGAGAACCTGGGGATCTCCTTCGTCCTGGTGATGTCCTCGCTGACCAGCCTGCTGCTCGTGCTCGCGACGCTGGTCTTCTACTCGGAGCCGAAGCGGCCGGCCGACGCGCCACCGCCGAAAACCATGGCGGGCGTGCTCGCGGACATGTTCCTGGTGTTCGGGAACCTGCGCTTCATGAGCTTCCTGGTCATCTTCTCCGGTTTCTGGGCGATGTTCTGGCACGTCTTCTACGCGCTGCCGTTCTACGTGCGCGACGTGCTCGGCTTCCAGCAGTTCGAGATCATCGAGACGATCGACGCCTGGACGATCATCATCGTGACCGTCCCGGTGACGGCGATCGCGCGGCGGCTCTCGCCGTTGGCGGCGATGATCGCCGGCTTCGTGCTGGCCAGCGCATCCTGGTTCGTGATGGGGGCCTTCCCGACCCTGGCCATGACGGTGGCCGCGATCGTCGTGTTCGCGCTCGGCGAGTCCACGCAGGCGCCGCGCTACTACGCCTACGTCGCGGACCTGGCGCCCAAAGAGCAGGTCGGGACCTACATGGGCTTCGCCTTCCTGCCGATCGCGATCGGCACCTTCATCGCCGGCGTGTCGAGCGGCAAGCTGGTCGCCCACTACGTGGGCGCGACGAGCGGCGGGACGTTCCACCCCGGGCCCGGCTTCGCGTACGCCTCGCACATGTGGTACTGGGTCGGCGGCATGGGCGTCGTCTCGACCGTGCTGATGGTCGTCTACGACCGGCTCGTGGTGCGCCGGCCCCGGGCCTGAGCCGCTCGCGCCGGCGGCGCGCGCCACGAGTTTCCGCCGCGCTCGGGCACTCTCCGCGTCAGCAGCCTTCCTTCTTCTTTTTCTTCACCGGGCTCCCGGCCGGCGGTGGCGCGGTCGGCGCCACGCCCGGCGCCGTGATCGGCGGCGGCACCAGCGCGGGAACGGCAGGCGCGAGGCCTGCGGCGGCGGCGCGCGCAGCGCCGCCGAAGGACGCCGCCCGCGCGGCCGCCCGTTCGAAGGCCGCGCGCTCCTCGGCGCCCGCACCCGCCTCCGGCCGGACCGGATAGAGCACCTGCTCCTGCCACTGCGCGAGGCCGCCGAGCAGGATGTAGACGGCGGGGTAGCGCCGCGCCTTGAGCAGGAACCAGGCCTGCGCCGAGTGGATGCCCTCCTGCGAGTAGAGGACGATCTTCTCGTTGCGCGCCAGCTCGGCGTCCTCGAGCCCGGTGATCGGGATCCGCTCCGCGCCGGGGACGTGGTAGGCGGCGTAGTCGGCCTCGGCGCGCAGGTCGACGAGCCGGAAGTCCTGGCGGCCGGCCACGATCCAGTCGGCGAGCTCGTCCGGGGTGACGTGGTCGACCTCGCCCTCGACCAGGGCGGCGAGCTCGCGCGCGTCGAGGGTGACCCGGCCCCCGTCGCCGGGATCGCCGATCAGGAGCGCGCCGAGCCCGAGCGCGACCGCGCCGGCGGCGAGCTTCTGGTTGCGCGTCCAGCGCGCCGGCCGCCCGGCGCTCACGAGCCCTCCCCGGCGCCGCGGCCGGCGAAGCGGCGCTCGAGCGCCGCCGCGCCCCAGAAGCCGCCGACCGCCATCAGGACGACGAGCAGGACGACCAGCCCGGCCGGCAGGTGGAGGACCTCGGGCAGCGTCAGCCGCCCGAGCGCGGACGATTCGGCGAAGCCGGAGATCGCCGGCCAGGCCTCGCCGATCGCGAAGATGCCGGCGAAGATGCCGGCCACGAAGGCGAGCGCGTCGAGCTTGCCGGTGGCGAGCGCGACCAGCGAGGTGCCCGGGCAGTAGCCGCCGACGACGAAGCCGACGCCGAGCAGCAGCCCGCCCGCGACCTGCGGCCACAGGAAGGTCGGCGAGACGTAGACCAGCGAGAGGTCGACCCAGCCCAGCCAGCCGAGGTAGAAGAGCCCGAGCATGGCGGTCACGATCGCCGTGAACATCACGCGAAAGACCGCCATGTCCTTCAGGTAGAACTGGTCGGTGAGCTTGCGCGCCGAGCCGAAGCCGGCCCGCTCGAGGAAGAAGCCGAAGCCGATGCCGATCAGGAAGGCCACGACGAGCGAGAACTCGTCGCCGAACAGTCCGAACTTGAAGAGCGGGGCGTTCACTGCCATTGCCTCCGGAGGAACCAGGCCGCGCCGTAGCCGCCGGCGAAGACCATCAGCATGAAGGCCCAGCCTCCCGCCGAGAGCAGCGCGCCGCCGGTCAGCGCCTGGCCGCTGGTGCAGCCGCGCCCCAGCTTGGCGCCGATGCCCATCAGGGCGCCGCCCACGAAGGCGAAGGCGAAGCGGCCTCCGGTCGAGATGCGCGGTCCCTTCTCGACCGTGCGCCGCACGCGTCCGGCGAGCAGGCCGGACAGGAAGCCGCCGGCCAGCACACCGAGCACCTCGAACACCAGCCACTCCTTGAGCGGGTGGCCGACGCCGCTCTCGAGGTACTCCTTCCAGAACGGATTCGCCTGGGCGTGCGCCGGGGCGAGCGCGTCGACGGCCACGGCGCACGCGGACGAGAAGGCGCCCGAGGCGCCCAGCCCGCGCCCCATGACCACGAAGGAGGCGAGCAGGACCAGGCCGAGGCCGATGCCGGCGAGGTAGGGGTTCGTGTAGGGCGCCGGCCCGCGACGGGCCGGCTGGGAGAGCGAGGACATGCGCGACACCTCCATGGCCTTCACAGTCCGGCCAGGCGCAGCCAGTGGCTGACCTGCCCGGCCTGAACGATCACGAATCGCAGCACCAGACCGCCGGAGATCACGAGCAGAGGCGCGACCGGAGTGTGCGCGACCTTGTGCTCGACCGCGAGCAGCTGGACGACGAGGGGGACGACGATGCCCAGGCCGACGACGCCCACCCAGAACAGGGCGCCGAACGGCCCGGTGAGCAGCAGGTCCGCCGCGCGCGCGTGGGCGCCGCTCGCGGTGAGCAGGCCGATCAGGAACAGCGCCAGGAAGACCAGCTCGGCGATCAGGAAGCCGTTGTCGGCCTTGGCCAGCAGCTCGCGCTCGGCGGCGTCGCGCGCGGTCAAGTGGACGAAGGCGGCGGCGGCCGACAGGCCCGAGACCAGGAAGAGCGGGCCGAGCAGCGCGCTGTTCCAGAGCGGACGGGCGCCGAGCGCGGAGAGCAGCACGCCGGTGTATACGCCCAGCAGGCCGCCCAGGATCATGTTCGTGGCGCCGATCCAGCGCGGCGCCGCCGGCCGCTCCACCAGCCGGTCGGAGAGCTCGCCCAGGGCCGGTGCGCGCCGCCGCAGCGGCGCGGGCACGCGCATCAGCAGGTTGGCCGCGAGCGCCGGGTAGACGAGGACCAGGATCCAGGCCCCCCACGACATCGGAGAGCCCGGCTCGAAGGTCGTGTAGAGGCGCCAGACGAACGCCTTGTGCTCGAGGTCGAGGAAGAGCGCGAGCATGCCGGCGGAGAGCAGCACGAGGCTCATTCCGGGCAGCACGTAGCAGGCCGAGCGCGCGTTGCGCCAGCGGCCGGAGAACAGGAAGTAGCCGGAGATCAGCATCATCCCGGCGACCAGCCCGCCGAGGAACAGGTAGACGGGGATCTCCCAGCCCCAGACGTGGAGGATCGGGTCCACCATCGGGTTGCTGCGCGTGGTCGTGAGCTCGGTCACGGCGTCTCTCCTCGCCTCAGCTCAGGTAGAAGATGCGCGGCCGGGTGCCGGCCTCGGGCAGGAGCGCATGGTGGCGACGGGACTGGAGCAGGCGCGAGACCTCGCTCTGCGGGTCGTCGAGGTCGCCGAAGTGCATGCAGCGGGTCGGGCAGACCGCCACGCAGGCCGGGTCCTGGCCCGCCTCGACCCGGTGGATGCAGAAGGTGCACTTGTCGGCGTAGCCGTCGGGGTGGACGAAGCGGGCGTCGTAGGGGCAGGAGGCGAGGCAGGCCTTGCAGCCGATGCACTGCTCGTGGTTGACCAGCACGATGCGCCCGAACTCCTCGACGTGCGACGCCCCGGTCGGGCAGCAGGTGACGCAGGGCGGCTCGTCGCAGTGGTTGCAGCGCTCGGTGCGGATCTCCATCGACAGGGTGGGGAACCGGCCGCTCACCTCGGTGGTGATCCAGTCGCGATGGAACCCCTCGGGCACCTGGTTCTCGGTCTTGCAGGCGATCACGCAATCCATGCACCCGACGCAGCGCGCGGTGTCGATGACCATGCCGAAGCGCGCCATCTCAGGCCTCCTTCCCGGCGCCCGCCCGCAGGGTGACGAAGTTGACGTTCATGCCGGTGCCGCCCATCAGCGGATCGACCGCATAGCGCGTGATGAGCTGGGCGTCGGAGGCGCCGCGCCCGACGGTGCGCCGGAGGCCCTTGGCGGTGTGGCCGAAGCCGTGCACGAGGTAGACGCAGTCGGTGCGGATGCGCTCGGTGGCCTTGATCCGGATCGGGGCGCTCTCGACGCCGTCCTGGTTGACGAGGCGCACCGCGTCGCCGTTGGCGAGCCCCGACCGGCGCACCACGTCGGCGTTGATCCAGACTTCGTTCTCGGGCATCGCCTCGGCGAGCAGCGGATTGGTCTGCGTGCGCGAGAACGTGTGCACCGGGGCGCGGCCGAAGAGCAGCCGGAAGTAGCCGGGCGGCGGCTCGGGGTGGGGTGTGTAGCGGGGCACCGGGTCGAAGCCGTGCTCGGCGAGCTGGTTGGACCAGAACTCGACCTTGCCCGACGGCGTCGGGAACTCGAGCGCGTGTCCCTCCTCGACCGTGATCGGGCGGTGGGGCCCGACCACGACGCCGCGCCGCTTGAGCTCGGCGAGCGAGAGGCCGGCCGGCGCCAGGCGGGCCTCGAGGTACTCCTCGACGGTGCGCCAGGGGTACCAGGCCTCGAGCCCGAGCCGGAGCGCGAGCTCGCGCGCGATCCACCAGTTCGGCCGCTGATCGTCCGGGGACTCGACCACCGGCTGGCGCAGCGAGACGAACGGCTCGCGGAACGCCTCGGTGTTGAGGTCGTCGTAGCGCTCCAGGTAGACCGACTCGGGCAGCACCACGTCGGCCCAGCCGGCGATCTCGGACGGCACCACGTCGACCACCACCATGAGGTCGAGCGCCTGGATCGCGCGCAACGTCTCCTCCTGGTTGGGCAGGGCCTGGAGCAGGTTCGTCGCGTAGACGAACCAGGCCTTGATCGGGTACGGGCGGCCGCTCAGGGTCGCCTCGCGGATGCCGTTGGTGAGCCCCAGGTCGGCGAACGGGTACCTGCCGTCGGGGTTGTCGACCGGCGGCCGTCCGGCGTGGGGATAGGGCGGGTAGGGGTACTTCGGCACCTCGAACGAGGCCGGGAAGAAGAAGCCCCCCCGGCGCCCCCAGCTGCCGAGCAGCGCGTTGACCAGCGCGATGGCGCGGCTGCGCTGGGCGTCGTCGCCGTACCAGGTGACGTGGCGGCCCGGGTGGACGAGGGTCGCGGGGCGATGGCGCGCCATCTCGCGCGCCGTCTCGCGGATCGCCGCCGGCTCGAGACCGGTGACCGGGAAGGCCCACTCCGGTGTCCAGGGGGCGATCGCGGCGGCGAACGCCTCGAAGCCGTGGCCGTGGGCCGCGACGAACTCCCTGTCGTAGAGCCCCTCGCCGACCAGCACGTTCATCCACGCCAGCAGCAGCGCGAGGTCGGTGCCGGGCTTGATCGGCAGGTAGTGCTTCGCCTTGCCGGCCGCGACCGAGAAGCGCGGGTCGGCCACGATCACGCTCGCCCCGGCGCCGACCGCGTCCGCGAACTCCTGGACCTGGCTGTTGTGCATGTTCTCGCCCAGGTGGGAACCGAGCAGGACCAGGCAGCGCGCGTTGGCGATGTCGGTGCGCTCCGGCGTGGCGACGTCCTCGCCGAAGGTGAGCTGGAAGCCGACGTCGCGGGGGCCGCGGCACTGGGCATAGGAGGGAGCCACCAGGTTGGGCGTGCCGAAGGCCTTGAAGGTGTGCTTGAGGAAGTTGCCGCCGATGCCATGGCTGAAGAACGCCAGCGCCTCGGGGCCGTGCTCGGCCTTGAGGCGCTGGAGCCTCCCGGCGATCTCGCCCAGCGCCTCGTCCCAGGTGACCTCGACCCACTCGTCCTCGCCGCGGTTCCGGCGCCGCACCAGCGGCGTGCGCAGCCGGTCCGTGTCGTAGTAGGCGCCGACGCCGCCGGTGCCGCGCGGGCAGAGCCGGCCGCGCGAGAGCGGGTCCTCCGGGTTGCCCTCGATCTTCCAGAGCCGGCCGTTCCTGGTGGTGGCGATCGCGGCGCACTTCCAGAAGCAGAGGTCGCAGTAGGTCGGCACCCGCTCGAGGCGGTCGCCGGGACGCGCGGGGCCGAAGAAGTCCCCGGCCCAGGAGGGTGCGCGCGAGCCGAGCGTGGCGGCGGCGCCGGCCCCGGCGCCGATCTTGAGGAACCTTCTCCTTGACAATATGGCCATATCGCTATGCTCCGGACACGATTGTTCCTCTGAGGAACAAGCGCTCGAAACGTCCGCAGGGGTGAGGCGGCGCCCCCCCGGCGAGGCGGGCGGCGCCAGGGCCGTCCGCGCGCCGGCGGCGGGGCGTGCCGCCGCGTCAGCCGGCGCGGCGCTGGAACTCGGCCATGAACGAGACCAGGGCGTCCACGCCGGCCTCGGGGAAGGCGTTGTAGATCGAAGCCCGGATGCCGCCCACCGAGCGGTGGCCCTTGAGGCCGCTGAGCTCCTGCGCGGTCGCCTCGGCGACGAAGCGCTTCTCGAGCTCCTCGGAGGGGAGCCGGAAGGTGATGTTCATCCAGGACCGGCTGTCGGGGCGGGCGTGGCCGCGGTAGAAGCCGCCGCTGCCGTCGATCGCGGCGTAGACCTTCTCGGCCTTGCGCCGGTTGCGCGCCTCGACCGCCGCCAGCCCGCCGCCCGCGATCAGGTGCCGGAGCACCAGGCGCAGCACGTAGATGCCGAACACCGGCGGCGTGTTGTAGAGCGAGCGCTCCTTGGCGTGGGTCGCGTACTTGAGATACACGGGCAGGCCGGCCGGGGCGCGCTCGAGCAGGTCCTCGCGGATCACCACCACGGTCAGGCCGGCGATCGACAGGTTCTTCTGCGCTCCGGCGTAGGTGAGCGCGAACTTCGAGAAGTCCACCGGGCGGCAGAAGACGTCGGACGAGGCGTCGTTGACCAGCGGTACGCCGGCCGGGACCTCGGGCACGAAGTGGTACTGCGTGCCGAAGATCGTGTTGTTCGAGGTCATGTGCACGTAGGCGGGGCGCTCGGAGAAGCGCACCTCGCCCTGGCCCGGGATGCGGTCGTGGTTCGTGGCCTTCGAGGAGGCGGCGACGTGGACGGCGCCGACCTTCTGCGCCTCCTTGATCGCCTTCTCCGACCAGACGCCGGTGTCGAGGTAGTCGGCGGTGCCGTCCGGCGGCAACAGGTTCATTGGCACCATCGAGAACTGGAGCGTGGCGCCGCCCTGGAGGAAGAGGACCTGGTAGCCGGCCGGGATCCCGGCCAGGCGCTTGAAGTCCTCCTCGGCGCCGAAGCAGATCTCCTCGAACGGCTTGGAGCGGTGCGAGATCTCGAGCACGGACATGCCGACCCCGGGCAGCGCGACCAGATCGCGCTGCGCGGACTCGAGGACTTCGAGAGGAAGAACGGCCGGGCCGGCCGAGAAATTGAAGACGCGGTGCACGGTGGCGGTGGTCATGGATTCCTCCGGAAGGAGCTGCGACCGACGCCCTGATCCTATCGGGACCGCCCTGCGTTCCCTAGCGCGGGACGCAGCGCGCCGGGCGCCCGCCGCCGGTAGGGCGGGGCCCCTGCCCGGGAGGGTGGCGACGCTCGAGGGCCCCGGCTCTAGCCTCCCGGTGGGGCGCAGCACCTCACCCGGCGCCGCCCGCGCGCCGCCAGATTCGGAGCATCTGATGACCGCCTACAAGATCGCCTGGCTTCCCGGAGACGGGATCGGCATCGAAGTCCTCGAGGCCACCCGCCTCGTCCTGGACGCCGTCGGATTCGAGGCGCAGTACCTGCACGGCGACATCGGCTGGGAGTTCTGGTGCCGCGAGGGAGACGCCTTCCCGGCGCGCACCGTCGAGCTGCTCGGCAAGGTGGACGCCGCCATGTTCGGCGCCATCACATCGAAGCCGGCGAAGACCGCCGAGGCGGAACTGGTGCCCTCGCTGCGCGGCCAGGGGCTCAAGTACCGCTCGCCGATCGTGCGCATGCGGCAGCTCTTCGACCTCTACGTCTGCCACCGGCCGTGCAAGGCCTACCCCGGCAACCCCCTGAACCACCGCGAGGGGATCGACCTCGTCGTCTTCCGCGAGAACACCGAGGACCTCTACTCGGGCGTCGAGTTCGCGCCGGTGCCGGCGGAGCTCGCCGGCATGCTCGGTCGCCTCTCCCGGGCCTTCGCGCCGTTCGCGGGCCTCGCCGCCGACGACTACGCGATCTCGTGCAAGGTCAACACGCGCCGGGGCTCCGAGCGCATCGTGCGGGCGGCCTACGAGTTCGCGCGCGACCACGGGCGCAGGAAGGTCACCATCGTCCACAAGGCCAACGTGGTGCGCGCCGCCGACGGGCTCTTCCTCGAGGAGGCGAAGAAGGTCGCCCAGGAGTTCCCGGGCATCCAGACCGACGACGCCAACATCGATGCCATCTGCATGTGGCTGCTCAAGAATCCCTTCGCCTACGACGTGCTGGTGGCGCCCAACCTGTACGGCGACATCATCTCGGATCTCTGCGCGCAGATGGTCGGCGGGCTCGGCTTCGGCTGCTCGGGCAACATCGGCGAGAAGCTCGCGGTGTTCGAGCCCACGCACGGCTCGGCTCCGAAGTACGCCGGCCAGTACAAGGTGAACCCGATCGCCACCATCCTCGCCGCCAAGATGATGCTCGACTGGCTGGGCGAGAAGGAGATGGGCGCGCGGGTCGAGCAGGCGGTGGCGGAGGTGATCGCCGAGGGCAGCGTCCGTACCTACGACATGGGCGGCAGCGCGACGACCCTGGACCTGGGGCGCGCCATCGCCGCGCGGGTAACGGTGGGGGCCGCCCGATGAAGATCGTCGCCCCGCCCGAGGGCGCGCTGCTCGTCCACGAGGTCGGGCTGCGCGACGGCCTGCAGATGGAGAAGCTGGTCGTTCCGACCGAGCAGAAGATCGCCTGGATCGAGGCGCTGCTCGACTCGGGAATCGACGGCGTGCAGCTGGGCTCGTTCGTGCACCCCGAGAAGATGCCGCAGATGGCGGACACCGACCGGCTGTTCCACCACTTCACCGATCGCGGGACGGAGCGCGAGCGGCCCGTCCTCTCGGGCCTGGTGCTCAACGAGAAGGGTCTCGAGCGCGGCCTGGCCTGCGGCGTCGAGGTCTTCTGCATGGGCGTCTCGGCCAGCGAGACCCACAGCCGCAAGAACACGGGCATGTCGATCGAGGACGCGAACCGGCGCATCCTCGCCATGGCCAGGGAGGCGAAGGCGGCAGGCCGGTACGTGCAGGTGTCGGTGCAGTCGGCGTTCGGCTGCGGTTACGAGGGGCCGGTGCCGATGGAGCGCGTGCTGTCGATCGTGCGCACCTACCTCGACGCCGGCCTCGCTTCGCTCAGCCTCGCCGACACCGCCGGGCACGCCACGCCCGATCGGGCCGAGGATCTCTTCGCGCGGGTGCGCGTGCTCGATCCCTCCGCGAGCTGGGCATGCCACTTCCACAACACCTACGGCCTCGCGCTCGCCAACTGCTACGCGGCGCGTCGCATGGGTGTCCGGATCTTCGAGACCTCGGTGGCCGGGCTGGGCGGTTGTCCGTTCGCCAAGGTCGCGGGCGGCAACACCTGCACCGAGGACCTCGTCCACGCCCTGCAGCGCGACGGACTGCGACGCGACGTCCGGCTCGACGCGCTGCTCGACGTCGCGCGCGACGTGGCGCGTTTCTTCGGCCGCGACATGGCGGGCTCGGTCTACCGCACCGGACCGGTCCCCGTGCCGGCGCCGGTCCTGGCGCAGCGGAGCTGAGCCGTGGGCGCGCTCTCCGGCGTGCGCGTGCTCGACCTGACCAATGTCCTGTCGGGTCCGTTCTGCACGCTCCACCTGGCGTTGCTCGGCGCCGAGGTGGTCAAGATCGAGAACCCGAAGGCGGGCGACCTGGCGCGCGTCCTGGGTAACGTGCCGAAGTACAACAAGATGCTGATGGGCACCAGCTTCCTGGCCCAGAACGCCAACAAGAAGTCGCTGACGCTGAACCTCAAGTCGGCCGAAGGCAAGGAGATCTTCAGGAAGCTGGTGGCGGGCGCCGACGTGGTGGTCGAGAACTTCCGGCCCGACGTCATGCCCCGCCTGGGGCTCGGCTACCCGGCGCTCGCCGCGCTCCAGCCGCGCCTCGTCTACTGCGGCATCTCGGGCTTCGGCCAGACCGGTCCCGACGCCGACAAGCCGGCCTACGACCAGATCATCCAGGGCCTGTCCGGCACCATGGACGTCAACGGCGACGAGCGCCTGCACCCGCTGCGCTGCGGCTTCCCCGTCTGCGACACGGTCGGCGGCCTGAACGCCGCCTTCGCCATCCTCGCCGCCCTCTACCACCGCGAGCGGACCGGCGAGGGCCAGATGATCGACGTCGCGCTCCTCGATTCGATCCTGCCCCTGATGGGCTGGGTGGCGGCCAACCTGCTGATCGGCGGCCAGGGGCCGGTGCCGATGGGCAACGACAACTTCACCGCCGCGCCCTCCGGCAGCTTCGCCACCCAGGACGGGCACGTCAACATCGCCGCCAACAAGCAGGAGCAGTGGGAGGCGCTCGCCGAGGTGGTCGGCGTCGAGTCGCTGAAGTCCGACCCGCGCTTCGCCGAGCGCGACGAGCGCAAGCGGAACCGCAAGGCGCTCACCCCGCTGCTCGAGGAGAAGCTGAAGCAGAAGCCGACCGCGTACTGGGTCGAGGCGCTCAACACCCGCGACGTGCCGTCGGGCGACATCCTGCCGCTCGAGCGCGCGCTCGCGCAGCCGCAGGTCGAGCATCGCGGCGTGCTGCACGAGGTCCGGGTGGAGGAGGTCGGCGCGGTGAGGCTGTTCGGGCTGACCGCGCAGCTGTCGAAGACGCCGGGCGAGATCACCTCGCCGCCGCCGCGCCTGGGCGCGCACACCGACGAGATCCTGGGCGCGCTGGGGTTCTCCGGTCCGGAGATCGCCGCGTTGCGCGAGAAGGGGGTCGTCTAGGCCCTCCGGGCCGAGGACCTCGGGGAGGTACGGAAGATGCCGATGACGGTGGTCGAGAAGATCCTGGCGCGCGCCTCCGGGCGCGACGTGGCGCGCGCGGGCGACGTGGTCGAGCCCGCGGTCGACCTCGCGATGTCCCACGAGAACGCGGCCCTGGTCATCAACCAGTTCGCCGAGATCTACGAGGGCACCGGCCTCGAGCCGCGGATCTGGGATCCGGCACGGATCGCGATCATCTTCGACCACCGCGTGCCGGCGGAGTCTCCCAAGACCGCCAGCAACCAGAAGAAGGTGCGTGAGTTCGTGGCCCGGCACGGCATCACGCGCTTCCACGACATCCGTGGCGACGAAGGCGGCATCTGCCACCAGATCCTGCCCGAGAACGGCTACGTGCGCCCGGGCGCGGTGGTGGTCGGCACCGATTCGCACACCACCAGCCACGGCGCGCTGGGGGCCTTCGCCTTCGGCATCGGCGCCACCGAGATGGCGAGCGTCTGGGCGCTCGGGGTGGCGCTCAACGTCGAAGTGCCGAGGACGATCCGGGTCGAGGTCTCGGGTGCGTTCGCCCCTGGCGTCGGGCCCAAGGACCTCATCCTCCACCTGGTCGGCCTGCTCACCGCCGAGGGCGCCAACTTCCGGGTCATCGAGTTCCACGGCGAGACGGTGCGCGCCATGTCCACTTCGGGGCGCCTGACGCTGTGCAACATGTCGGTCGAGGCGGGCGCCACCTCCGGGGTCGTGCCGGGCGACGCGGAGACGGTGCGCTACCTGCGCGAGGTCGCCGGCGTGAGCGACCCGATCGTCGTCGTCACGCCCGATGCCGGCGCCGACTACGAGCGGACCCTGGCGATCGACGCCGCCGCGCTCGTGCCCCAGATCGCCTGCCCGCACACCGTGGACAACGTCAGGCCGGTGGACGCCGTGGTCGGCACCAGGGTGCACCAGATCGTGATCGGCTCCTGCACCAACGGCCGCCTGGACGACATCGCCGCCGCCGCCCGCATCCTGCGCGGCCGGAAGGTCGCGCGCGGCACGCGCATGCTGGTCTTCCCGGCCTCGGCGCGCATCTACCAGGAGGCGCTGGCGGCGGGCTACGTCGCCGACCTCATGCGCGCCGGCGCAGTGGTCATGAACTCCGGCTGCGGACCCTGCCTCGGGGTCCACGAGGGCGCGCTCGGCGACGGCGAGGTCGCGCTCTCGACCACCAACCGGAACTTCAAGGGCCGCATGGGCAATCCGAAGTCGGAGGTCTACCTCTGCTCGCCCGAGGTCGCCGCCGCCTCGGCGGTCACGGGCGTCATCACCGACCCGCGGAAGGGAGCCTGACCATGGCCAGGGTGATCGCGAAGCTGGGCGACGACGTCTCCACCGACGTCATCTACCCCGGACGCTACATGGCGACGGTGCTGCCCACCGAGACGCCGCAGTTCGCCTTCGCCGACCACGCCGAGCTGAACGCCCTGCTCAAGAGCGGGCGTGCCCCGACCGGCGGAGTGATCGTGGCGGGCAAGAACTTCGGCTGCGGCTCCTCGCGCGAGCAGGCGTGCTCGTGCCTCAAGGGCCACGAGCTGACCATCGTGGCGCGGGGCTTCGCGCGCATCTTCCTGCAGAACTCGATCAACCTCGGGCTCGACCTGGTCACGGCTCCGGACGTCGAGGCCGCGGAGGGCGACGAGCTCGAGGTGACGGCGGACGAGGTCGTCAACCGCACCACCGGTCACAAGTACGCGACCGTGCCGCTGCCCGCCGCGCGCCAGGCGATCATCGACGCCGGCGGCCTGATCGCCTACACGCGCCAGCGCCTCCTCGCGGCGCGCTGAGCCGGCGCGCCCGGTCCCCCCGGCGCCCGCGACGTTCTAGAGTCCGCGTCCGGAGACCATGTCCGGGCCGGGAGCGGGTACGACGGCGGTCGAGACCGCCGCGGCGCTGGTCGCGTTCGCGGCCAACTCGCTGCTCTGCCGCGCCGCGCTCGCGGGTGGCGCGATCGACGCCACGACCTTCACCGCGCTGCGCCTGGGCGCCGGCGCGCTCGCGCTGGTCGCGCTGGCGCGGGCGCGCACGCGCGGAGGATCGTGGGCGTCGGCGGCGGCGCTCGCCCTCTACGCCTTCCTGTTCTCGATCGCCTACCTGCGCATCCCCGCCGGGATCGGCGCGCTGGCGCTGTTCGGAGCGGTCCAGACCACCATGCTCGCGGCCGGCCTCGCGCGCGGCGAACGGCCGCGCGCGCGCGAGTGGCTCGGCCTCGCGCTCGCCTTCGGGGGCCTGGTGGCGCTGGCGCGGCCGGGGCGCGAGGCGCCGGACGCGCTCGGCCTGGCGGCGATGGCGGCGGCCGGCGTCGCGTGGGGGGTCTACTCGCTGCGCGGGCGGGGCAATGCCGACGCGCTCGGCGTCAATGCCGCGAACTTCGCGCGCTCGGCCGCGCTCGTGCCGCTCCTGGCCGCGCTCGCGGTCGGGCTGCCGCCGGGCGCGCCGGGGTTCCACCTCACCCCGCGCGGCGCCGTTCTGGCGCTCGTCTCGGGCGCTGTCACCTCCGGGCTCGGCTACGCTCTCTGGTACGTGGCGCTGCGCGGCCTGAGCGCGACGCGCGCCGCGATCGTCCAGCTCGCGGTGCCCCCGCTCGCGGCGCTGGGCGGCGTGGCTCTGCTCGGCGAGCGGCTCACGCTGCGTCTCGCCCTGTGCGGCGCCGCGATCCTGGGCGGCGTGGCGCTGGCGGTCACCGGCCGGCGCGCCTAGTACGATGCCGGTCGATGGTGGCCGGGCGCCTGGGGCGGAGAAGGGTGTGGCTCGCCACTGCTCTGGCGGTGGCCGGCGCCGGCGCCGGCCGGTCCGCCGACCTGCCGCTCGAGGAGCGGCTGGGGCGCAGCGAGAGCCGGGTGCTCTCGGCGCCGTTCGCGATTCCCGCCGGAGCCGGCGTGCTCGACCTCGCGCTGCCCGAGCGGCTGGAGCGGCTCGGCTACCGCCGGGTCCACGTGCGTCCGGCGGCGCCGGGCGAGTACTTCCACGGCACCGAGGTGTTCTGGATCTACCGGCGCGCCGTCCACGCGCGCGGGGCGGATCGGCCCGCGGAGCTGTTCGGACTGGAGCTCGAGCGCGGCTCCGGCCGGATCCGCGGCGTGCGCCGGCCGGAGGGCGACGCACGGCCCATCCGGAGCGAGGAGGACGCCTGGCTCGAGCCCGAGGTGCTCGCCGAGTCGCTGCGCGAGGCGCGCGCCGACCGCGAGCGGGTCGAGCTCGCGGCGTTGCCCGAGCACGTTTGGCGCGCCGTGCTCGCCGCCGAGGACGCGCGCTTCTTCGAGCATCCCGGCGTGGACGCCCGCGCGGTCGCGCGCGCCGCGCTCCAGAATCTTCGCAAAGGGCGGATCGCCGAGGGCGGCAGCACGATCACCCAGCAGCTGGTCAAGAACCGCGACCTGACCCCGAAGCGCTCGCTCGGACGCAAGGCGACCGAGGCGATGCTCGCCCTTGCCCTCGAGGCCGAGCACGACAAGCGCGAGATCCTGCAGGCCTACCTGAACGCGGTCTACCTGGGCCACGCGCACGGCCTCGCCGTGCACGGCGTCGGCGCGGCGGCGCGCGCCTGGTTCTCGAAGCCGGCGCAGCGCCTCACCCTCGCCGAGGCGGCGGCCCTGGCCGCCATGATCCAGGGCCCCAACCGGCTCTCGCCGGTGTCCGACGCCGGGGCTCTGCGCCAGCGACGCGACTGGGTGTTGTCGCGCATGGCCGAGCTGGGTTGGGCGCCGGAGGCCGAGGTCGCGCGCGCGAGGTCGCGGCCGGTCGAGGCCCGGCCCTCGGCGCCGCGCTCGTCCGCGCCCCGCAGCTTCGTGGCCTGGCTCGCGCAGGAGGTGAACCGCGAGGAGGCGTGGCGCGCCAGGCACGGCCAGGGGTTCCTGGTCGAGTCCACGCTCGATCCCTGGCTCCAGCGTCTGGCCGAGGAGGCGGTGCGCACCCGGCTCGCGGCGCTGCGCCGGGAGCATGCGCGCCTGCGCGGCGCCGGGCTCTCGGCGGCGCTGGTCGCGCTCGACGCGCGCACCGGCGCGGTGCTCGCCTACGTCGGAGGCGACCCGGACGAGGGCGCCGGCATCGACCGCGCACGCGTGGCGAAGCGCCAGCCCGGCTCGGTGGTCAAGCCGTTCGTGGCGCTCGAGGCGCTCGACGGCTGCGGCCGCCGCGAGCCGCTCACCGCGTCGAGCCGGATCGCCGACCAGCCGCTCTCGATCGAGCTGCCCTCGGGGCGCTGGACGCCGGAGAACTTCGACCGCAGGTTCGCCGGGCCCGTGCTGCTGCGCGAGGCGCTCGCCGAGTCGCGCAATGTCCCGGTCGTGCGCATCGCGCGCTGGTGCGGCTTCGACGCCACCGCAGCGACCTTCGAGCGCGCCGGGCTCGAGCTGCCGACGGATCCGCCGCCGTCGTTCGTCCTGGGCGCGGTCGAGTCGACGCCGCTCGCGGTGGCGGGCGCCTACACCGTGCTCGCGACACCCGGGCGGGCGCTCGAGCCGTTCCCGGTCCGGAGGATCGAGACCTCGAGCGGGATCGGGCTCGAGCGCGGCCGGGGCGGCTCGCGGCGCGTCGCGAGCGAAGCGTCGGCGTACATCGTGCGCGACCTGCTGCGCAGCGCGGTCGAGCACGGCACGGCCGCGGCGGGCGAGATCGCGGGGCTCGACGTCGCGGCCAAGACCGGCTCGAGCTCGCAGCTGCGCGACGCCTGGTTCGCCGGCCACGCGGGCTCGGTGGTGGCCGCGGTCTGGATCGGCCTCGACGGCGGCGGGCGTCTCGGGCTGACCGGCGCGCAGGCGGCGGGCCCGCTCTGGCGCGGCTTCATGGCGCGCGCGGCGCCCGCCCGGGCGCCCCACCGCGTCGAGCGGCCCGCGGGCGTGGTCGAGCAGTGGGTCCAGACCGGTACGGGGCTGCTCGTGCGCGAGGGCCGCGCCGGCGCGCGGCCCGAGCTCTACCGCCGCGGCACGCTGCCCGCCCGGCGCCGCTGGTGGCGCATCGACGAGCCGATGCCGGTCATCGAGTGAGCCGGCCGCCGTCCGCGCCGAGCTCGGCGCCGAGGCAGGCGGCGAGGACGCGCGCGACGCGCGCGACCTTGCGCGGGCCGATGCGCGACTCGACGAACGGGCGCCAGGGCGCGCCGAGCAGGTCGCGGCGCACCTCGACGCAGAGCACCTGGCCGGGCCAGCGGGAGGAGTGCTCGAATCCGGTCGTCGCCGGGTGGAGCGAGTAGCTCCGGTTCTCGGCGACCTGAGTGCCGTTCGAGGAGAAGGACCTCCGCAGAAGGGATGACAGCGCGGGCGGGGCGAGCGTGGCTCCGTCGCCCGTACCGGTGATCAGGTCGATCTCCGGACGGAGCTCCCAGGTGGCGTATCGCGCGGAGCGGTAGGCGCGGCGCAGCTGCGCCACGACCTCGTCGCCGACCTCGACCTCGACCGCGCGCGGCGCGTAGGTGTGGAGCGCGAGCGCGATCCCGCCCGCGCCGCAGACCTCGTCGTAGTGCCGGCGCGCCTCCTCCTGGTAGCGCGCGTGGAGCGCGAGCAGGAGGCGGCGGTCGTCCTCGTCGCGCACGTAGGGCGGAAGTCCGGCGCTCATGCCGGCGGCGACCTCGCCTTCGACCACGCGGTTGACGTCGATCAGGGTGCGCGGCACGAGCGAGCGCAGCACCACCGTGGCGACGCCGCGCGCGGCCAGGCGGCGCGCGACGTCGAGCGCGAGCTCGGGCGCGCCCTCGTCGGTGTTGACGTGGAAATAGGCCTCGAGGCCGGGCGGCAGGGCGCCGACGAGCCGCCGGCGCACGGCCTCGAAGTCGGCGCGGCGTGTGGCGCCGTGGGGCACCTCGACGAGGAGCCGCGGCGGCCCCGCCGGTGGCGGCGGACCGAAACGCGCGACCTCGGCGACCGCGTCCGGGTCGAGCCGCGCCGGAGAGCTCTCCTCAGAGCGCAACGACGCGGATCTCGAGGATGTCGGGGTGGCCCGCGCGCACGGCGTCGAGCACGGCGTCGCCGGGAACGCCCTCGAGGAAGATGTGGGCCACCGCGGCCTGCCCGCCTTCGAACACGAGGTTGTCGGTCTCCTGCACGTTGAGGCCGGCGTCGCGCAGGCACCGGAAGACGTGCGCCAGCACCCCGGGACGGTCCCGGTGGCGCACGACCAGCCGGTGCGTGGCGTCGCTCTCGCGCGCGAGGTTGACGCAATTGGGCACGCGTCCGCTCTCGACGTAAGAGCGCACGACACGCACCGTCTCGGCCGCGATCGCCTCCTGCGCCTGCTCGGTCGAGGCGCCGATGTGATGAGTGCCGTAGACGAGCGGCAGTCCCACGATCGGGTCGTCGAACGCTCCGGCGCCGCCCGCGGGCTCGCGCGCGAAGACGTCGAGCCCGAGCCGGAGCCCCCGATCGCGGGCGGCGGCCTCGAGCGCGCCGGCGTCCACCACCTCGCTGCGCGCGGTGTTGAGGAAGATCGCGCCCGGCTTGAGCCGCCCCAGCACCCCGGCGTCGACCAGGCCGCGCGTCTCGGGGCCGAGCGCCAGGTGCACGGTGAGCGCGTCCGAGCGGGCGGCGACCTCCGCCGGCGTCGGGGCGAGCCGGATCGGGTCGGCCTGGTGGACCGCTTCGAGACCGAGAGCGCGCGCCTCCGCGACGGCGAGCGGGCGGTCCTCGCCCGCGAAACGCCGGCTCCAGGCCACGATGCGCAGACCGAAGGCGGCGGCACGGCGGATCGTCTCGACGGCGATCGCGCCGAGGCCGAGCACGCCCAGCGTCGAGCCGTGGAGGCCGCGCGCCTTCGAGTATTCCTTCTTGTCCCAGCGCCCGGCGCGCAGGTCGGCGACGGCGTCCGGGATCCTGCGGTCGAGCGCGAGCAGCAGGCCCAGGGTGAGCTCGGCGACCGCGATCGAGTTCCTGCCGGGGCAGTTCGCGACGTGCACGCCGCGCTCGGAGGCGGCCGCGACATCGATCGTGTTGGTGCCCGCTCCGGCGCGCACGACGAGCGCCAGCGGCCCGGCGTCGAGCATCGCCGCGGTGACCTTCGTCGAGCGCACGACCAGCACCTCGGGCCGCTCGCGTCCGATCGCCGCGACCAGGGCGTCGTCCTTCGCCTCCGGCAGGTAGGCGACCTCGCAGCCGGCCGCCGCCAGCCCGTCGAGCCCGCTCTTCTCGAACTTGTCCGCGACCAGGACTCTCATGCCCGATTCTCCTCTTCCGCCGACTCGAGCTCGCCCCGTCCTGCCTCGTTCACCGAGAGGCGCCCGAGGAGGGTCGGCTCCCGCCCGCTCGCGGCTCGCCGGGGTCGCCCGCGTCGGCCGGAGCCGTCGACGCTGACACGGCGCCCCTTTCAATGGAAGCCTCTCGTGTCGAGGCGTGGATGCGCGGCCGGAGGCACGGGCATCGCGGACGCCGCCGCCTGCGCCGCCTGCGGCGGCGCCGGAGGCGCGGGCGGGACGCCTAGATCTCGTGGATCAGCAACCCGTCGCGCAGCTTGGGCTCGAACCAGGTCGATTTGGGCGGCATCACCTCGCCCGCGTCGGAGACGGCGAGCAGGTCGCCGACGGTCACCGGGTGGAGGGCGAAGGCGATCGCCGCACGCCCGGAGTCGACGCGCCGCTCGAGCTCCGCGGTGCCGCGGATGCCGCCGACGAAGTCGATCCTCGGGTCGGTGCGCGGGTCGTCGATGCCGAGCAGCGGACCGAGCACGAGCTCCTGGAGCAGCGCACAGTCGAGGCGCGCGACCGCCGAGCCGCTCGCGGGTACGGGCAGCACGTGGGTGGTCCAGCGCCGCTCGAGGTAGATCGAGAACCGGCCCGGCACGGACGGCTGCGGCGCGTCGGCGACCGGGGCGAAGCGGCGCTCGAGCTCGGCGCGCAGGGCGGCGGCGTCGCGCAGGCCCAGGTCGCGCACCACGCGGTGGTAGGGGAGGATCTGCATCTGGTCGTGCGGGAAGGCGACCGCCAGGAAGGTGTTGAAGTCGCCCGCGCCCGGCGCCGGCGGGTGGCCGGCGGCGCCGCCGCCGAGCTCGCCGCGCGCGCGCCAGGCCGAGGCCGCGCGGTGGTGGCCGTCCGCGATGTAGAGCGCCGGCACGGTCGCGAAGGCTGCGACCAGAGCGTCGCGGTCGCGGTCGCCGGCGCGCCAGACGGTGTGCGCCACGCCGTCGCCGGCGACGAAGTCGTAGAGCGGGGCGCCGGCGGCGACGCGCTCGACCACGGCGTCCACGTCGCGGCTGGCGCGGTAGGTGAGGAAGACCACGCCGGTCTGGGCGCGCAGCTCGACGATGTGGCGAGTGCGGTCGTCCTCCTTGGCGCGGCGCGTCTTCTCGTGCTTCTTGATGCCGTCGCTCTCGTACTCGTCCACCGAGAAGGCGCCGGCGACGCCGGTCTGGACGTGGTCGCCCATGCGCAGGCGGTAGAGGTAGAGCGTCGGCTCGGAGTCGGTCTCGAGCGGCGCCTCGCGCTTGAGGCGCTCGAAATTGGCGCGCGCGCGCTGGTAGACGGCGGCCGAGTAGGGGTCGGTGCCGGCCGGCAGCTCGATCTCGGAGCGCGTCACGCGCAGGAAGGAGAGCGGATGGCCCTGGGCCAGGACTCGGGCTTCGTCGGCGGAGACCACGTCGTAGGGGACGGAGGAGACTTCGGGAGCGACCGGCGGCGCGGGCCGCAGGGCGCGGAACGGTGTCAGTCGGGACATGCCGGGAATTCTAGGCGAAGGGCGGGAGGGTCGGCCGGGCGGAGGGGCTCGCGACCGCCCGGCGGCCGGCCCGCTGCGTGCGGGTGGACGAAGGGAATGTGACAGAATGACCGGCGCACCGCGGGCCACTGCGGTCCGGAGGGCCCCCGAAACGATGTCTCACCTCAAGATCGGTCTCGTCGGTTGCGGCCGCGTCGGTCGCAACCTGGTTCGACTCCTCGCCCGCCAGGATTCCCTGCGGCTGGCCGCCATCGAAGAGCCGTCCGACGCCGAGGCGGTCGAGTACCTGCTGCGCTTCGACACCCTGCTCGGCCGCTTCCCGGACAGCCTCCGGCGCATCGAGGGCGGGCTCGAGATCGCGGGCCGCGAGGTGGCGCTGCTGGCGCCGCCGGCCGAGGGCCCGCCGTCCTGGAAGCAGCTCGGCGTGACGGTCGTGATCGAGGCTTCCGGCCGCTCGCGCACGCGCGCCGAGCTCGAGGCGCACCTGCGGGCGGGCGCCCGGCGGGTGGTGGTCTGCTCGCCGCCGGCCGAGCCGCCCGACCTCACCCTGGTGGCTGGCGTCAACAGCGGCGACCTCGAGGCGCGCCACCGCATCGTCTCGGCGGGCTCGGTGACCGCCAACTGCGCGGGGCCGCTGCTGCGCCTCCTGTCGCGCACCTTCGGCGTCGAGCGCGCGTTCCTGACCACGGTGCACGCCTACACGAGCCACCTGCGCCTGGCCGACGTGCCGACCCCGGAGTGGCGAACCGGCCGCGCCGCGGGCGAGAACATCATCCCGCACTCGACCAACGCCGACGACCTGCTCATCGACCTGCTGCCCGAGCTCGCCGGGCGGATCTCGGGCCTCGCCCTCCACGTGCCGGTGCCGAACGGATCGGTCGTGGACCTGACCTGCTGGCACCCGCGCCCGGTCACCGCCGAGGCGATCAACGCGGCGGTGCGCGCCGCCGCGGAGGGCGAGCTCGCCGGCATCCTGGCCTACGAGACCGAGCCGATCGTCTCCTCCGACGTGCTGATGAGCAGCTACTCGGGGGTGTTCGACTCGCTCTCCACCATGATCGTCGCCGGGCGTGTCTCGAAGACCCTGACCTTCTACGACAACGCCTGGGGATACGCCCATCGCGTCCTCGATCTGCTGCGACGGATCGCGGCGTTCGAGGAAGAGGAGACGGCGGCGTGAGCGTGCGCGTGGGCATCAACGGCTTCGGCCGCATCGGCCGGTCCGTGTTCCGCATCCTGGCGGAGCGCGACGACCTGCAGGTGGCCGCGATCAACGACCTCTTCGACAACCAGGTGCTCGCCTACCTGCTGCGCTACGACACCGTGATGGGGGAGTTCCCCGGCACGGTCTCGGCCGACGACGACTTCCTCTATGCCAACGGACGCAAGGTGGCGATGACCGCCGAGAAGGAACCGGGCGCCATCCCGTGGCGCGATCTCGGCGTCGAATTGGTCGTCGAAGCGACCGGCGTCTTCCGCAGCCGCGCGAAGCTGGAGCCCCACCTCGCGGCCGGGGCGCGGAAGGTGCTGCTCACCGTCCCGGCCAAGGACGAGATCGACCGCATGATCGTGCTCGGCGTCAACGACGCCGAGCTCCGGGCCGAGGACCGCATCGTCTCCAACGCCTCCTGTACGACCAACTGCCTGGCGCCGGTCGCCAAGGTCCTCCACGACGCCTTCGGCCTCGAGGAGGGGTTCCTGACCACGGTGCACGCCTACACCAACGACCAGCGCCTCTCCGACGTGCCCCACAAGGACCTGCGGCGCAGCCGCGCGGCGACGGTCAACGTGATTCCGACCACCACCGGTGCCGCCCGTTCGGTGGGCAAGGTGCTGCCGGCGCTCAAGGGCAGGCTCGACGGCGTCTCGCTGCGCGTGCCGGTCCCCGACGGCTCGATCGTGGACTTCGCCTGCCGGCTCCAGGCGCGCCCGGGCGTGGCCGAGGTCAATGCGGCGATGCGCGCGGCGGCCGAAGGGCCGATGCGGGGCATCCTCCAGTTCAGCGAGCAGCCGCTGGTCTCGTCCGACATCGTCGGCAACTCCCACTCGGCGATCGTCGATGCGCTCTCGACCCAGGCCGAGGCGGACGGCTGGGCGAGGGTGGTCGCTTGGTACGACAACGAGTGGGGATACTCGTGCCGGGTCGTGGACCTGCTCGGGCGCCTCGCCGCGCTCGGCCCGGGCACCGCTGCGTGAAGCGGGTCGGCGTCTTCGGCTGGGGCGTGGTGGCGCCCAAGTCCCCGAACATCGAGGCCTTCGCGCGCAACCTCGAGCGCAGCGAGAGCTGGCTCGAGCCGTTCAACGGCTTCGGTCCCGACACCTTCCTGGTCGGCCGGCCGGAGTTCGAGTTCTCCGACTACCGCGCCTGGGTCGACGAGCGCTTCCCGCCCAGCCGCTTCCCGCAGCTGGTCGAGAAGATGGACCTGCCGACGAAGTTCGCGATCGGCGCCTTCGTGCAGGCGCTGGGTCAGAACCCCGGGCTGGAGCAGGAGCTGACCCGGCTGGGCACCGAGGCCCACGTCTACGTCGGATCCGGGCTCGGCGCGCTCGCCACCACCGCCGACGTGGCCATCCACCTCTACCGGGCGCAGCGGCGCTGGAACCGCTTCTGGGCGCAGCCCGAGCGCAACGAGGCGCTGGCGCAGCACCTCGCGCATCCCGAGAGCCTCGACCCCACGGTGGAGGTGCCGGTGGCGCCGGAGGAGGCGCCTCCGGACGAGGTCGAGGCCGCCGAGGACGCCTGGTGGTCGTTCTGGACCCAGCGCTCGCGCGAGCTGCGCGAGTTCCTGGCCGAGCTGCGCGAGATCGAGTCGCTGTCGGTCGACGGACCGGTGGAGAAGGGCAAGATCGCGCTGATCAAGGAGAAGCAGCGCCGCCGCCAGCGCCTGCAGCGCCGCTGGGGGGCGCCCAATCCGCCCTGGCACGAGGCGTCGCCGAACCTGCTCTGGAACATCCACAACGCGCCCGCCTCGCAGATCTCGATGCTCGGCCGCATCACCGGCCTGGCCTTCGCGCCCGTGGCGGCGTGCGCGACCTTCGGCGTCACCCTGAAGCTGGCGATCGACGCCATCCGGCGCGGCGAGGCGAAGGCTGTGGTGATGGGCGCCAGCGACCCGCCGCCGCTGCCGATGGTGGTGGGCGGCTTCTACGGCGCGCGCGTGATCGCGGCCGACGGCCAGGTCTCGAAGCCCTTGACCACGCTGCGCGGGACGCACGTCGCAGGCGGTGCCGCGATCTGGATCCTCGGCGACCACGAGCACATGACCGGGCTCGGCTTCCGGCCGCTCGGGCTCGAGCCGGTGGCGGTCGGGGTCTCCTCCGACGCGGAGCACATCATCACGCCCTCGAAGGAGGGCCCGACCATCGCCATCCGCCAGGCGTTCGCCCTCGCCGGCGCTGCGCCGGAGCAGATCGCGACCTGGGACCTGCACGCCACCGCGACGCCGGGCGACTTCCAGGAGGTCGAGAATCTGCGTGAGGTGCTCCCCGGGCACGTGCTGGTGAGCGCGCGCAAGGGGACCTTCGGCCACGGCATGGGCGCGGGCGGCGGTTGGGAGCTGACCGCGCAATACCTGGGCTACGAGCGCGGCGCGCTGTACCCGACGCCGATCGCGGCGGGTGAGCTCCACGCGGAGATCGCGCGCGTCCACGACCGTTTCGTCTTCGACGCCGGCTGCCGGGTCGAGCCCGGCTGGGCCGGCAAGCTCTCGATGGGCGTGGGCGGCGTCAACGCCTGCGTCCTGTCCCGCCCCTGGACGGCCTGAGGCCGTCGGGCACCGCCGCACGCATCTTGTGGAGAAGCGCATGACCCGAATCGTCCGCCGTTCGTTCACCACGCCGCTCGCGGCCGCCGCGGTGCTGCTCGTCCTGGGCTGCTCGAAGGGCACCGCCGGCACCGAGCAGGCGCCCGCTCCGGCCCCGGGCACGGAGTCGCCGGCCGCGCCGGTCGCGAGCGCCGCACCGGCCCCCGCCGCGCCCGCTCCAGTTCCGCCCGCCCCGGGGACGCCAGAGGCCGCCTCGGCGGCGCAGGCGTCGCCCGCTGCCGCGCCCGCCGCCGCGCCCGCTCCGGATCCGGTCCTGCCCAGCGATCAGATCCCGGACGTGGTCGCGCGCGCGAACGGGCGCGAATTCTCGAAGGCCGACCTGCTCGCGCGCGCCGCCGAAGCGCGCAGCGCGCTCGCCCAGCGCGGCGTGCCGCCGCCGCAGCCGACGCGCAGCTTCTACCGCAGCGTGCTCGACGACCTGATCGGCAACCACCTCCTCTACCTGGAGCTCTCGGCGCAGGGCAAGGCCGCTGCCCAGAAGGACGTGGACGACCAGCTTGCGGCGCTGCGCGGCCAGTTCGCGTCCGACCAGGAGTTCGACGCCGCGCTCGCGCAGCGCGGCTTCGACCGTGAGCGGCTGAAGCGGGACATCGCCGAGAGCCTGACCGTCAACGGCTGGATCGAGGGGACCGTCATCCCGTCGATCCAGGTCACCGACGCCGAACAGCGCCAGTTCTTCACCGAGAACCAGGAACGGATGATCCAGCCCGAGGGCGTGCGCGTGCGTCACATCCTGGTCTCGGTGGCGGCCGCGGACGGACCGGAGCAGAAGGCCGCGAAGCGCAAGGAGGCCGACGAGCTGCGTGCCCGCCTGGTGGCCGGCGCGGACTTCGCGGCGGTGGCCAGGGAGTCCTCGGACGATCCGGGCTCGGCGGCCAAGGGTGGCGAGCTGGGCTGGCTCCGGCGCGGCCAGACCGTGCCGTCCTTCGAGGCGGCCGCTTTCGCGCTGCCGGCAGGCCAGCTCTCCGAGGTGGTCGAGAGCCGCTTCGGCTACCACCTGCTCGAGGTCGAGGAGAAGCGCGCGGAGTCGAAGCTCGGCTTCGAGGAGGTCCAGCCGCGCATCGAGGCCGCGATCCGTCAGCACAAGGTCGAGCAGGCCGTGCGCGCGAAGCTCAACGAGCTCGGGTCGAAGGCGAAGATCGAAATCCTGATCTGAGCGCGCGAGGGCCGCGGGTGCTCACCGCGCATCGTCTCCGGGTCGGCGCCTTGGTGCTCGGCCTGGCCGTCTCGGCGGTCCTGGTCGCGCTCGCGCAGGCGGGTGGCGACCAGCTCAACCTGCTCGCGCGCGGCTGGCTGCTGGCCGCGCGCGGCGAGCTCGTCCCCTACGGCAACCCGCTCTCGTCGGGCGGCAACGCCCCGGGCGCCCTCTCTTCGGTGCTGGTCGGGTGGCCGCTCGCAGCCTGGGCGGACCACCGCGCGCCGATCGTCCTGATCTGGGTCCTCCACCTCGGGGCCTGGCTGGTGCTCGACCGGACGCTGCGCGGCGCGCTGACGCCGCTCGAGCGCGCGGCGCTCGCGGTCGTCTACTGGCTCAACCCCTGGCGCGTGGAGGCCGCCGGCTTCCTGTGGAACCCGAACTACCTGCCGCTGGTCGGCGCGGTGCACCTGGCCACCGCGCGCGCGCTGGCCGCCCGGCCGCGCTTCGCGGCCACGTTCGTCCACGTCCTGGCGCTCGGCCTGGGGGCGCAGCTGCATCCTTCGGTGTTGTTGCTGGGGGTACTCTCGGCGCTGCTCTGGGCGCGCGGCTACGTGCGCGTGTCGTGGCCCGGATTCGCGGCGGGTTGCGCGGCGACGGCGGCGACGCTCGCGCCCTGGCTCGCCGCGGTGGCGGCGCGGCCGGAGCTCGCCGCGGCCGGCGCCGGCTTTCCGTTCCGCGGCCTGCTGCTCGTCCAGCCGATGCTCAAGGGGCTCTCGTACTGGCTGCGCTACCCCTCGCTCGCGCTGCACCGGGAGAGCGCGCGCTTCGACTTCTCGGCGCGCCTGGGGCCGGAGACGGACGCCTGGCTGGCGCCCGCGACCGGGGCGCTGCTCGCGGTGGCCGGAGTCGCGACGGTGGCGTTCGCGCTCTGGGCCAACTTCGCCTTCTTCCGCGCGCGCCGCCGCTCGCCGCTGGCGCGCCCGCGCCCGCAGGAGGGGGAGCGCGGCTGGCTCGACGGCTACGTGACGCTGGCGCTGGTGGCGGCGGTAGCGACGTTCGCGGCTTCGCCCACGACGCCGCAGGCCTGGCAGATGATGCCGTTCCTGCACGTCGCGGTGCTGCCGGTCGTGCGCGGCATCGGGCAGCTCGGCCGGCGGTTCGGCGAGGCGCGCGTCGTGAAGGGCCTCGCGGCCGCGGCCGCCATCGTGCTCGCGGCCGACCTCGCGCTCGCCGCGGGCGCGCCCAACTTCCGCTGCGGCGGCCGCCACGCCGTGGTCATCCCGCTCCGGGCTGCTTCGCCCATGTTCGAGGAGCTCGGCCTCCAGCGCACCTGCCCCTGGCCCCTCGACCGCCCCGGCGGCTGGTGGCCCGACGTCCTGCCCGAGGACCCAGAGTAGGTGCAGAGTAGGTGCTGCAGAGTAGGTGCCAGCCGATTCCTGCTCGACCAGCTGCCGTCGTCTTCCAGACCGGTCATTCAAAGCGTCGCGAAGTTCGCCAGAAAGTCCAGAGTCGCGCGGCCGTCGAGCCTCGGCAGCATCCGGAGAGTGAAGTTCGGTCCTCGCGGCATCGCTCATCCAGAAGAGGCGAGAAGAACCGGCTCGACCAGCTGATCGCTGAGACCCGGGACCCTCTCGAGCCTGCTCGTCTCCTCGAGCGTCGTCGCCTGCGGTTCAGACCGGCCAGCCCGTAGAGATGGCTGGCGACTCGGCGACGAAGGGGCCCGGGGGAAGGAAGGAGCCGACCGGGAAGCGGGCGAGGAGCTCGCGCAGGTCCCCGCCGCGGCGGAATCGGATGGAGGCCTCTCGATAGACCTGGACGAATCGCCGGTAGGCAGCGCGCACGGTGTCGCGCACCGCCTTGGAGGCCGCATGCACGAGTGGCGCAGGGCGTCGTGCGACGCGACTTGGCGCATCGTGCGGATTCTGCCGCGCGAGGCGGGCGCGGCCGAGCGGCTCTCTTCCGTTCTCCGCCCTGCGCACGGTTTCCGCCTCGACCGAGTCGACGAGGTCGGCGAGTCGGGCGCGAAGTTCCTCTGTGCTCAGCTGAGTCCAGCAAGGTAGCGGCGACAATTCGAAGCGCTCGACCGAAACGAAGTCCTGGCGCTCGAGAAGACCACACCTGTGGGCGGCCCGGTGGGAGCGCGTCCGGTCGAACCAGTGGCCAGTAACCGGCTCGCCGAAGAGGAGATTCCGGACAGCGTTCGCCCCTGGCCATTCTTCGGGTCGTCTGACCAGGTTCTCCTTGCAGCCGTGGCGAAGCAGGTACAGCAGCCTATCGACCTGCGCTGCGGGTTCTTCCGAGACAAGGATCGCCTGGTAGCGACGCCCCCAGAACTTCTCGCGCCAGCGGACCGCGCGGCCGACCTCGCGGGCGAGGTTGGAGTTGAGGTAGTTCATGAAGGCGGCGAGGCGGGCGGCGCTTTGGACGGTTAGGAGCAGGTGGTAGTGGTTTCCGAGGAAGACGAAGGCGTGCACTTGCACCGGATAGAGGCGGACGGCGCGGGCGAGAACGCCCCGGCACAGGTCCGCGATCAACGGCGTCGGCTGGAGCAGGAACCGGCCCTGCACCGTCCGGCAGGTGACCTCGACGAGAGAATCCGGCGGATGGAAGCGGATGCGGCGTCCCACGGGATCAAAGGACGGAAACCACCCCCCGCGACCTCGCAGCAAGCGGCTGGCACCTTGATGTGGCTCGGGGGACTGGGCGCGGCTACTTCGCGAGCACGAGGCAGTTCTGGCGCAGCCAGGGGGCGCGCTCGAGGCGCTCGAGGTCGCGCTTCACCTGCTCCGTGAGGTCCCGGTCGCAGGCGACCGATCGCGCCCGGAACCAGACGAGCCAGTCCTCCGCGGGGCGGCAGTTGATGTGGCCGCGGCCGCCCTGCTCGGGCGGCGCGGCGGTGAAGAAGATCCACCGCCGCGACAGTCGCACCAGGACGTCCACCAGCTCCTCGCTGCGCTCGGGCGGGATGTGCTCGGCGACCTCGACGCAGCAGGCGAGGTCCCACACGCCCTCCGACGCCGCGAAGTCCCGGACCTGGATGCGATCGCGGATCGCGGGGCTGGCGACCTCGAGCGCCGCCGCGGAGACCTCGGTTCCCGTGACCTCCCTGCCCGCCTCGAGGAACGACTCGAGCAGGAAGCCGTTGGCGCAACCGACGTCGATCGCCGAGTCGAACGGGAGCCTGGCGAGCAGCGAGGCGGCTAAGATGCGGTAGTCGGCCCGGTAGCGCTCGCGCGCCGCGAAGTTCTTCGCGCGGTAGACCTTGGGTCGGCGCGCCAGGGCACTCAGTCGCTTCCACATCGGAGCCTCGCTGCGGAGTCCGGATCCTCTCGCCGTGAGCCTATCGAAGCGCCGGGCGGCCGGACGGCCTCACCAGAGGTCGAGCACCAGGATGCGTGCCTCGAGCGGGCCGTTGCGCACCGGGATGCGGCGCACGGGCTTCAGCCCGAGGTGCTTGCCGAGCCCCTCGCCGCCCGCGAGGACGATGGCCTTCCAGCCGCGGTAGCGCTGCTTCAGCAGGTCGCCGAGCCGGCGCCACGCCGCGTCCCCCTCGGCCCCCAGCCGCTCGCCGTAGGGAGGATTGACCGCGACGAGGCCGGGTCCGGGCGGGGGCTCGAAGGCGAACGCGTCGCCCAGGTCGATCCGCGCCCGGTCGCCGAGCCCCGCCGCCTCGAGGTTCCGGCGCGCGGCGGCCACCGCCTGAGCGTCGAGGTCGCGCCCGCACAGGCGCACCGCGGGTCCCGGCGCCGGGAACGGCTCGGCGCGCAGGCGCTCGAAGGCCGCGCGCTCGAATCCGGGCAGCCGTTCGAAGGCCCAGCGCGCGCGCAGCCGGTTGGGCGCCAGGCCGAGCGCGATCGCACCGGCCTCGGCCAGCAGTGTCCCGGAGCCGCACATCGGATCGACCACCGGCCCGAGGCCGTCCCAGCCCGAGGCGAGCACCGCCGCCGCCGCCAGCTGCTCGCGCACGGGCGCCGCGGTGGTCTCCAGCCGATAGCCACGCCGGTCGAGCGGCTCGCCCGAGCTGTCGGCGAGCAGGGTGGCGCGATCCTCGAACAGGCGCACTCGCAACGCCAGGTCGGGGTCGATGCGATCGACCGAGGCGCGCTCGCCGAAGCGCGCGCGCTGGCCGTCGACCAGCCCGTCCTTGACTTTGAGTGCCACCCAGCGCGTGTCGCGCACGCGCGAGCGGCCGGAGGTGGCCGCGACCGAGAAGGTGCGCTCGGGCCCGAGCAGGCCCGCGAGCTCCCCGGCGAGGAGCTCGCGCGCACCGCGATAGAGGGCTTCGTCGTCGGGCGCGGGCCAGGAGGCCAGCTCGAGCAGGACCCGGTTGGCGGTGCGCAGGCGCCAGTTGGCGCGCAAGCCGTCGGCGAGCGTGCCGCGGAAGGCCACGCCGCCCGCCTCGGCCGTCTCGACCGCCAGGCCGGCCGCGCGCGCCTCGCGCTCGAGGATCTCCTCGAGCCCGCGCGCGCAGATCGCCACCCAGCGGCGCGGGGTCGCGGCCGACCAGGGCGCGGAGTCGCCGCTCACTCGGAGGCCGGATCGAGCCGGCGGTAGTCGCGGTTCCAGTAGACGAGCGGGCGCCCGCCCGGACGCGGCACGCCGCTCGCCTCGACCTGGCCGATGTAGAGCGAGTGCGAGCCCGCGGGGTGGCGCGAGAAGATCGAGCAGTCGAGCCAGGCGAGCGCGTCCTCGAGCACCGGCGCGCCGGTCGCCGCGGTCGTCCAGCGTCCGGCCGCGAAGCGATCCTCGTCGCGCGCGCGGGCGAAGCGCTCGGACAGCTCACGCTGGTCCTCGGCCAGGATGTTGACCGCGAACGCGGTCTCCGGCTGCTCGAGCAGCGCGTGGGCGCGATGGCGGTGGTCGACCATCACCGCCACCAGCGGCGGGTCGGGCGACACCGAGACGAACGCCGACACGGTCAGGCCGTGAACGGTGTCCCCCGAGCGCAGCGTGAGCACCGTCACCCCGGCCGGGAAATGGCGGAGGGCGTCGCGGAAGGCGTCGGCGGAGACCGGCATGGCGGCGAGGAGTCTAGCGCCGCGCCGGTGCCGCGCGGCGGCCGGCGTCAGCGGGCGACGAGGCGCCAGAGCTCGCGGCTGGCGCGCCCGGCGCGGTCGCTGACCACGACCTCGAGGGCGGGCGCCCCCTGCTCGTCGCGCGCGAGGCGCAGCCGGGCCTCGGCCAGGCCGCAGCCGATGTCGCCCAGGCGGAGCGTCGTCGCCTGCCCGGGATCGAGTGGCAGGTGGGCGCCCAGGCGCGCGTGGCGCGCCACCCGGAGCTCGAGCTCGGCGCTCTCACCGGCGAGCGGCAGCCGCGCGGCCTCCGCCGCGCCGTCCAGCGCACAGGGCACCGCGGCCCAGCCCGCGTTCCCGGTCGAGACCTCGAGCCCGAGGCCGCAGACCTGGTCGGGCGCGCTGCTCGGCGTGCCCCAGAAGCGGCGGATCTCCCGCCGGTCGGGCACCGGAGCGAGCTCGGCCCAGGGGTGGACGAGGTCGAGTTGGAACCCGATCGACGGCGAGCTGGCGGTCCGCCCGCGCGCGTCGCGCGCGACGGCGGCGACCTCGTAGCGCGTGCTGCCGGAGAAGACCGGCTCGCGCCCGGTGTCCCGGCCGCCGACGACGATCGACCAGTCGAGCGGGCGCCCGTAGCGGTCGGCGGCGTTGACCTCGGCGCGGGGCGCCACGGCCGAGCAGGTGCCCGCGGTCACCGGTGCCTCGCCCGCGCCGCGCAGCACGAGCGCGGGCGGCGGCGGCGCCACCGAGTCCACCGGCCGCAGCGTGCGCGCGCCGGCGGGGAAGCCGTCGAGCCCGCTCGCGCTCGCGGCCGTCACGCGCCACCAGGCGGTTTCGGCGGGCGGGCGCACGAGGCGGTGCCGGGTCCCGGCGACGCCGGCAGCGCGCTCGATCAGGGAGCCGCAGGCGGCGTCGCCGCAGACTTCGACGGTGTAGCTGCGCGCCCCGGGCACCTCGGCCCAGACCAGGATCGGGTCGTCGAGCCCGAGCTCGCCGCCCTCGGCCGGCAGCACCAGCTCGGGCGCGGGCAGCAACGCCTCGGCGGGCGTCGGCGGCTGCCTCGGCTCGACCGTCGTGCCGGTGCCCTCGGGCAGCTCGACCCTGCGCCCGGCGGCGGAGACCTCGGCCTGGCCGCGGTAGATCATCAGGCGCGACGAGCCCCGCTCCTCGGCGCGCGAGCGCGCGTGCAGCGCGCCGCCCGGCGTGCCGGTCGCCCGCCCGCGCGCGTCGCCGAGCACGATGTCGATCTCGGGCGTCGTGCCGGCGCGCGGCGCCGCCTCGACGTCGGCCTGGCCGACCCGGATCTCGATCTCGTTGCGCGGCAGGGGGGTCGCGGCGTTCGCCTGCCGGCGCAGGAAGACGAGCGAGTTCTCGGTCAGCGTCACCGACGAGCCGTCGTCGAAGCGCAGGCGCGAGGAGCCCGCCTCGAACGTTCGCACGCCGTCGCGGTCGAGCAGGAGGTCGCCCTCCGCGGCCGGCCGCCAGGGCACCGGCGCGGGCCGCTCGTCGACGCGGCCCGCGACCGTCTCGACCTGCGCGCTGGGCTGCGGCGTCGGGCGCTCGACCCAGATCCGGATGCGCTGTCCGGGGCGCAGCAGGTCGGGATCGACGATGCCGGGATTGAGGCGGTGGAGCTCGCGCCACGCCTCCGGATTGCCGAGGAACCGCCCGGCCAGGCCCTCGAGCGTGTCGCCGGGCCGTACCACGTGCCAGGCCGCCTCCCAGTTCGGGCGCGGCGAGAGCTCCTGCGCGGCCGCGCCCGCGGCGGCGAGCGCCAGGGCGGCGAGCAGGGGCCGGAGCGGACGGGCGATACGGGGCATTCGTCCTCCGAGGGTGCTGCGGTCCGGGCCGATTGTATGCCCGGCGCGCCGGTGCGCGGACCGCGAGCGGGTCCGGGGCTGCGCGCCGCTCAGCCGGACGGGACCGGCGGGCGGCGCTC
>JAFNAE010000097.1 GCA_017860005.1 Acidobacteriota bacterium
GAACGGAGAAGGAGAACGACCATGCGCTGGCTCGCCGCCTGGAGGATCCTGCTGGTCGCAGCGACGCTGCTCGCCGTGGCCCCCCCGGGGCTCGCCCAGGAGTCCCCGGCGCCGGGGCCGGGGCGAGATGCCGCCGGCGACGCCGGTCTCGCACCGGTCCAGATCGACGGTCGCACGCTGTTCAGCGTGCCCGGCATCACCAGCTTCCCCGCGGCTCGGCGCGCGGCCGCGGTTCGCCAGCGCATCGAGGAGCTGGCCGCCGACGCCGCGTTCGATCCCGCGACGCTGGGCGTGACCGAGAGCGAGCTCGGCTCGAGGATCGGCGCCGGCGAGCGGCTCGTGATCCGCGTCCTCGACGTGGACGGCGAGGTCGAAGGCATCGACCGGCGCGTCCTCGCCGAGATCTACGTGCGGACGATCCAGCAGGCGATCCTCGACTACCGGGCGGCGCGCACGCGCGAGGCGCTCACCGCCGGTGCGCGGCGGGCCGGGATCGCGACGCTGGCCGCGGCGCTCGCCCTCGTCCTCGTGCTGCGCCTGGCCGGCGCCCTCAAGCGCTGGCTCGAGCATCGCTACCGGGAGCGGGTCCACGCGGTCACCTTCAGCTCCTTCGAGGTGGTGCGGGCCGAGCGGCTCTGGGGCTTCGTCCGCGGCGCGGCGCGCCTGGTTACCGCCCTGGCCCTGCTCGCGGTCACCTACCTCTACCTCCACTACACGCTCGGGCTCTTCCCCTGGACGCGGGGCGCGGCGGGCCAGCTCGACGACTGGGTGCTCGCCCCGCTCGCCGTCCTGGGCTCCGGGCTGGTCGCCCGGATCCCGGACCTGCTGTTTCTCGCGGTCCTCTATCTCGTGGTCCGTTGGGCCCTGCGCCTCGTCCATGTCTTCTTCGCGGCGGTGGGCCGCGGCGACGTGGAGCTGTCGGGGTTCGACAGGGACTGGGCCGAGCCGACCTACAAGCTGGTGCGGGTCGCGATCGTGGCGTTCGGGCTGATCGTCGCCTACCCGTACATCCCGGGCTCGTCCTCGGAGGCGTTCAAGGGCGTGTCGCTCTTCCTCGGCATCGTCTTCTCGCTCGGGTCGTCGTCGGCGATCTCGAACATCATCGCCGGCTACACCATGACCTATCGTCGCGCCTTCCGCGAGGGCGACCGGGTCAAGATCGCCGGCATCCTCGGCGACGTCACCAGGGTCCGCCTCCAGGTGACCCATCTGCGGACGATCAAGAACGAGGAGGTCGTGGTGCCGAACTCGACGATCCTCGGCAGCGAGGTGACGAACTACAGTACCCTCGCGCGCGACCGCGGCCTGATCCTCCACACCACGGTCGGCATCGGCTACGAGACGCCCTGGCGGCAGGTCGAGGCGATGCTGCTCGAAGCGGCGCGGCGGACCGCGGGACTGCTCGCCGAGCCGAAGCCCTTCGTGCTGCAGACCGCCCTCGGCGATTTCGCAGTCACCTACGAGATCAACGTCTACTGCGACGATCCGCAGGCGATGGGGCCGCTGTACAGCGAGCTCCATCGCAACATCCTCGACGTGTTCAACGAGTACGGCGTCCAGATCATGACCCCGGCCTACGAGGGCGATCCCGAGCAGCCGAAGATCGTGCCCCGGGAGCAGTGGTTCACGAAACCCGCCGCCGAGCGCTAGCTCGACCGGGTCCGCGCCGCACCGCCGTGCCGCCGTGCGCTACGCGGCCGGGCAGCCATCCGGCGGACCCTCTCCTGCCGGTCGCGGCTCGCTGCGCGGGGGACGCACGCCCGGCGCGTCAGTCTGGCTCGGGGCGCGGGTTTGCGCACGACCCCGGCAGGTAGGTCGCGCTCGGGTCCTTCGGGTGGGGGTTCTTTCCGCGCCATACCTACAATGAGTGGTGAAGGAGCGCGCCCGGGTCTCTCGCCCGGCTCTCCGGCCAGGGCACCCCCGGGGGCTTCGATCCTCGAGGTGCAGGCATGACCACCACAGCAGAGCAGGCGGCGGCGGCGATCTGCGCCGAGCACGGCGACGATCGCACGCGGCTCCTGGACATCCTCCTGGCCGTCCAGCGGCGGCACGGGCGGCTCGACGACGGCATCATCGATGCGCTCGCCGCGCGGCTGGGCATCCCGCGCGTGGACGTGGCGGGCGTGGTTTCCTTCTATTCCTTCCTGGGCGACGAGCCCCGGGGCCGGATCGTGATCCGGCTCTGCAACGACGTGCCGGACCTGATGGTCGGCGCCGACAAGGTCGCCGAGGGCCTCGAGGAGGAGCTCGGCATCCGGTTCGGCGAGACGACTCCCGACGGCCGTTTCACGCTCGAGTGGGCCTCCTGCATCGGCATGTCGGACCAGGCTCCCGCGGCGCTGTTCAACGACGTCGTGGTACCGAATCTCGGCCCCGGCGCCGCGCGCCGCCTGGTGCGCGAGCTCAAGCTCCACCCCGAGGTCGCCGACCTGCGCCGCCTGATCGTCCGCGAATACGGCGACGGGAAGAACTCGCACGACCTCGTGCGCGCGGCGGTCAAGAACAACATCCGGCGCCCCGGCGAGGTCATCCTGGCGGACATGGCCCACGGCGCGGGCCTGCGCAAGGCCCTCGCCATGAGTCCGGCGGAGGTGATCCGCGAGGTCAAGACCGCGCGCCTGCGCGGGCGCGGCGGCGCGGGCTTCCCGACCGGGATGAAGTGGGAGTTCACGCGCGCGGGCGACGCCGGCCAGCGCTACCTGGTGTGCAACGCCGACGAGGGCGAGCCCGGGACGTTCAAGGACCGCGTCGTCCTCACCGAGCGCCCCGACCTGCTGTTCGAGGGCATGACCATCGCCGGCTACGCGATCGGCGCGAGCCGGGGGTTGCTCTACCTGCGCGGCGAGTACGCCTACCTGCGGGAGTACCTGGAGCACGTCCTCTCCGAGCGCCGTGGCCAGGGGCTGCTCGGGGAGGGCGTCTGCGGCAAGGCGGGCTTCGATTTCGACATCCGGATCCAGCTCGGCGCCGGCGCATACGTCTGCGGCGAGGAGTCGGCGCTCATCTCCTCGTGCGAGGGCCTGCGCGGCGACCCGAAGAACCGGCCGCCGTTCCCGGCCCAGCGCGGCTACCTCGGCAGGCCGACGTCGGTCAACAACGTCGAGACGCTCTGCTGCGTGCCGCGCATCCTCGAGATGGGCTCCGGCTGGTTCGCCTCGCTGGGGTCGCGCAAGAGCACGGGCACGAAGCTGCTCAGCGTCTCGGGCGACTGCACCCGGCGCGGCGTCTACGAGGTCCCGCTCGGCACCCGGCTGCGCGCGGTGCTCGAGATGTGCGGCGCCGACGAGCCGGTCGCGGTGCAGGTGGGGGGACCGAGCGGACAGATGGTCGGCCCCGCCGACTTCGAGCGCGAGATCTGCTTCGACGATCTCGCCACCGGCGGCGCGCTGGTGGTCTTCGGCGCCGGGCGCGACCCGCTCGCGATCGCCTCGCAGTACCTGGCCTTCTTCATCCACGAGAGCTGCGGCTACTGCACGCCCTGCCGGGTCGGCAACGTCCTGCTCAAGGAGCGGCTCGACCGCATCCGGGCCGGGCGCGGCGAGGCGGCGGACCTCGACTACCTGCAGACCCTCGGCCAGACGGTCAAGGCCGCCAGCCGCTGCGGCCTGGGCCAGACCTCCCCGAATCCGGTGCTGTCGACGCTCAGGAGCTTCCGCTCGGCCTACGAGGCGCTCCTCGTCACGCCGGCCGGCGGCGCACAGCCGGGCTTCGACCTCGAGGGCAGGCTGGCCGAGGCCAAGGCGCTCACCGGCCGCGGGTCGGTCCACTTCGGCTCATGACGGGAGCCACGATGACCAACGCAACCATCACGCTCACGGTCGACGGCCGGCAGATCGAGACACGGCCGGGCCAGACCATCCTGGAGGCCACCGAGGCCGCCGGCGTCTACGTTCCCCGGCTGTGCTGGATGAAGGGGCTCCTGCCGTTCGGCTCCTGCCGCGTCTGCACGGTGCGCGTCAACGGCCGGCCCCAGGCCGCCTGCACGCAGCCGGTCGCCCCGGGCATGGTGATCGAGAACGACACCGAGGAGCTGCGCGCCCTCCGTCGCGACCTGATCGACATGCTGTTCGTGGAGGGCAACCACTTCTGCATGTTCTGCGAGAAGAGCGGCAACTGCGAGCTGCAGGCCCTGGCCTACCGGTTCGGCATCGCCGCGCCCGGCTACCCGTTCCTGTTCCCGCAGCGCGCGCTCGACGCCTCCCACCCCGGGATCTTCCTCGACCGCAATCGCTGCGTGTTGTGCGCCCGCTGCGTGCGCGCGTCGCGCGAGCTGGACGGCAAGACGGTCTTCGGATTCGCCGGCCGCGGTGCCGGCAGGCGGATCGCGGTGAACGGCGAGGACCTCGCGCACACCGACGCCGAGGCCACCGACCGCGCCGTGGCCGCCTGTCCGACCGGCTCGTTGCTGGTCAAGCGCATCGGCTACGCGGTGCCGGTGGGGCGGCGCCGCTACGACCAGGAGCCGATCGGCTCGGACATCGAGCCGGCGGCGGCCGGAAGGTGAGGGAGGAGCCCGTCATGGCCAAACCCAGGGTCGCCACCGCTTCGCTGTGCGGCTGCTTCGGCTGCCACATGTCGCTGCTCGACATCGATGACCGGATCCTGCAGCTGGTCGAGCTGGTGGACTTCGACCGTTGCCCGATCGACGACATCAAGGAGATCACCGGGCCGGTCGACATCGGGCTGATCGAGGGCGGCTGCTGCAACGAGGAGAACGTCAAGGTCCTGCAGGAGTTCCGCAGGCACTGCAAGGTCCTGGTGTCGGTGGGCGACTGCGCGATCAACGGCGGCGTGCCGGCGCTGCGCAACCTGGTGCCGCTGCGCGAGTGTTACGAGGAGGCCTATCTCCGCGGCCCCTCCGTGGACAACCCGTCGGGCCGCATCCCGGACGACGAGGAGATCCCCCTGCTGCTCGACCGCGTCGTGCCCTGCCACGAGGTGGTCAGGATCGACCATTTCCTGCCGGGCTGTCCGCCCTCGGCCGACACGCTGTGGGCGGCGCTCACCGCGCTGCTCGCGGGCCGGGCGCCCGAGCTGCCCTACGAGCTGGTCAAGTACGACTGAGGCGGAGAGGAGAGTTCATGGTCACTTCCGCCACCAAGCGGATCGTCATCGAGCCGGTCACGCGCGTCGAGGGCCACGGCAAGGTCACCATCCTCCTCGACGAGCAGAACCGGGTGCAGCAGGCGCGGCTCCACGTCGTCGAGTTCCGCGGCTTCGAGCGCTTCATCCAGGGGCGGCCGTTCTGGGAGGTGCCGGTGCTCGTCCAGCGCCTGTGCGGCATCTGCCCGGTCAGCCACCACCTGTGCGCCGCCAAGGCGGTGGACGGCATCCTCGGCATCGACCGGCTCACCCCGACCGGCGAGAAGATGCGGCGCCTCATGCACTACGGGCAGATGTTCCAGTCGCACGCCCTGCACTTCTTCCATCTCGCCTCGCCCGACCTGCTGTTCGGCTTCGACGCTCCGGTCGAGCAGCGCAACGTGATCGGCGTCATCGCCCACCACCCCGACCTCGCGCTCCAGGGCGTGATGATGCGCAAGTTCGGCCAGGAGATCGTCAAGGCGACGGCGGGCAAGAAGGTGCACGGCACCGGCGCGATCCCGGGCGGCATCAACAAGAACCTGTCCGTGGCGGAGCGCGACGTCCTGCTCGCCGACATGGACAGGATGCTCGAGTGGAGCCGCAAGGCGGTCGCGATCGCCCGCGAGTACACGCTCCGCAATCTCGAGAAGGTGGCGAGCTTCGGCTCCTTCGACTCGAACCACCTCTCGATCGTGCGTGCCGACGGCGCCATGGACCTCTATCACGGCAAGCTGCGCGCGATCGACGCCAGGGGAGCGAAGATCCTCGACCAGGTCGACCCGCTCGACTACCTCGAGGTGATCGCCGAGGAGGTCCGGTCCTGGTCGTACATGAAGTTCCCGTACCTCAAGTCGCTGGGCGCGGCGGAGGGCTGGTTCCGGGTCGGGCCGCTAGCGCGCGTCAACGTCTGCGACTTCATCGACACGCCCGAAGCGGAGGCCGCCCGCCGCGAGTTCCTCGGCCTGTCCGGGGGCAGGCCGAGCAACGTCACCCTCGCCTACCACTGGGCGCGCATGATCGAGCTGCTGCACTCGGCGGAGGTCATCCGGCGCCTGCTCCACGATCCCGACCTCCAGGGCGACGATCTGGTCGCGCCGGCCGGCGAGCGGCGCGGCGAGTTCGTGGCGATGATCGAGGCGCCGCGCGGCACGCTCACCCATCACTACCGCGTCGACGAGAACGACCAGGTGACGATGGCGAACCTGATCGTCTCGACCACCTGCAACAACGAGGCGATGAACCGGGCGGTGCGCCGGATCGCCGACGAGCACCTCTCGGGCCGGCCGGTGATCACCGAGGGGCTGCTCAACAACATCGAGGTCGGCATCCGGGCCTACGATCCCTGCCTGTCCTGCGCCACGCACGCGCTCGGGCAGATGCCGCTCGAGGTCACGCTGCTGGGCCCGGATTCGGCCGTGCTGGACCGCCAGACGAGGGCCGGATGAGCGAGCGCCGGACGCTGGTCCTCGGCTGGGGCAACCCCGGCCGGCGCGACGACGGCCTGGGTCCCGCGCTCGCCGCGGCCGTGGAGTCGATGGCGGTGCCGGGCGTCACCGCCGAGTCGGGCTACCAGCTCCAGGTGGAGGACGCCGCGGAGGTGGCGCGCTACGAGCGGGTCCTGTTCGTGGACGCCGAAAGGGGCGGGGACGCCCCGTTCCGGCTCCGCCGCCTCGAGCCGTCCCGGAGCGGCGTCGGCTTCAGCACGCACAGCGTCTCGCCCGGGCGCCTGCTCGCCCTCGCCCGGGACCTGTTCGGCGCCGAGCCGGAGGCCTGGCTGCTCGGCGTCCGGGGCTACGATTTCGACTCGTTCGGCGAAGGGCTCTCCGAGCGGGCCGCCGCCAACCTCGCCGCGGCCGCGGGTTTCGTCCGCGACGCGGTGCGCGCGGAACGGCTCGGCGCCGCGCCGCCGACTCCTCCCTCCCACTCCCATCCTGCCAAGAACTCGCGAGGGTGACCATGCCAGAACGCAAGGCGCTGATTCTCTGCATCGACGACGATCCGGACATCCTGTCGTTCCTGCGCGTCGTGCTCGAGGGCGCGGGCTATGCCTTCGCGGGGGCGGAGAGCGCCGAGGCGGGCCTGAGGTCCTACCGGGAGGCGAAGCCGGACGTCGTGATCGTGGACCTGATGATGGAGGAGGTCGACTCCGGGACCGGGTTCGTCCGGGAGCTCATGGCGCTGGGCAACAGGGCCCCGGTCTTCATGCTGAGCTCGGTCGGCGACGACCTGAACCTGGTCACCGACTACAGCCCGCTCGGCCTGGCCGGGGTGTTCCAGAAGCCGATCTCCGGCCCGCAGCTCCTCTCCGTGCTCGGCGCGACGCTGGCCACCTCGACCCGGACCTGAGCCCGGCGCCTCCGGCGTCAGACCAGTGCGGGCTGCGCGACCGCGGGCTGACCCACGCGGCGCACCGGCAGGTCGATCGTCACGGTGGTGCCCCGGCCCTCGGCGCTCTCCAGCCGGATGCGGCCGTGGTGGCGCTCCACCGTCTGCTTGACCAGCGCGAGGCCGAGGCCGGTCCCGGCCGGCGAGTGCTTCTTCGCGTTCGAGGCGCGGAAGAACTCCTGGAACAGGCGCCCCTGCTCCTCGACCGGAATGCCGATGCCGGTGTCGCGCACGACGATGCGCACCTCGTCCGGCCCGCCGCGCTCGAAGCGCACGCGCACCTCGCCGCCCTCGCGGGTGTACCGGACGGCGTTCGAGACCAGGTTCTCCATCAGCTCCTTGAGCAGGTCCACGCCGCTCTCCACCGCCGGCAGGCCCGGCTCTACCGTCACCTCGAAGCGCAGCTTCTTGAGCTCGGCCTCGGTGCGGAAGGTGCGGTCCGTCTGCTGCGCCAGCTCGTCGAGGTCGACGACGACGTCCGGGATCTCGCGGCTGAAGTCGCGCGTGCGCGCGATGGTCAGCAGCTGGCCGATCGCGCGGTCGAGGGCGCGCAGGCGCTCGTCGATGCGCTGCAGGTGCTCGGCCTGGACGGGCAGGATCGGGCCGAGGTGCCCGCCCTTGATCAGCTCGAGCAGGCTCAGGCCCGCGGACAGCGGCGCGCGCAGGTTGTGGGCCACCTTGAGCATGAACTGGACGCGCTCCTCGCCCAGCCGCTCGATCGCCTCGTTGGCGCGCGCGTCCTCGATCGCCAGCGCGACCAGCTCGGCGGCGAGCTTGAGGAACTCGGAGTCCCGGTCGCTGAATCGGTCGGCGGTGTGGGCGTAGACACCGAGCGTGCCGATCACCCGGCCGGAGACCTCCAGGGGCGCGAGCACGGCGGAGCGGATGCCCAGGGCGCCCAGCTCGTCCTGGAGCTGCAGCGTGTCGTCGCCGCCGACCCGGCCGTGCACGAGCGTCTCGCCCTCGATGATGCGCCGGTTGAGCGGGCTCTGGTCGAGCTCGATGACCGCGGTCCGCACCAGCTCCTCGGGCAGCCCGTGCGCCGCGACGTAGTGCAGCGTCTTGCCGTCGTCCGAGAGCAGCTTGACCGCCGCGGCCGGCACGCCGGTGACCCGCGCCAGCTCGCGCGCGACGGTCTCCAGCGTCGGCGCCAGGTGGCGCTCGGCGCCGATCGCGCACACCATCGCGTAGAGGCTGTTGAGGCGGCCGTTGAGGTCGACGAGCTCGGCGGTGACGTGGCCGAGATCGTCCATGCGGCGGCGCAGCTGGAGCACGATCCTCGACACCAGGGTCGCGGTGAGGAAGAGGACGGCGGTGAAGAAGCCGAGGTAGACGGCCGCGTGGACGGGGCGGTCGAGCAGGTGGAGGGCCTGGCCCCGGAAGGCGAGGCCCTGGCTCGGCCACCAGCCCGTCACGTGGAGCGCGAGCAGCGACCAGAGGCCGCCGGCCGCCAGTGCGGCGAACAGGTAGGCGGTTCCGGGAGTGAACTGGATCGCGCCGAGGATGACGTGGAAGAGCAGGAACAGGGCGAGCGGGCTGGAGGCGCCCCCGGTGAGGTGGACCAGCAGCAGCATCGCCGCGTAGTCGGCGACCACCTCGAGGATGACGAGGCGCCGTTCGAGCCGCGGGTCGGCGTCCAGACGATCCGCAAAGCGGCCGAAGATCCAGGCGAGGACGCCGTTGTAGGCCAGGCTCGCGAGCGCGATGAGCAGGATCGGGGTGGCGGGCAGCGCGAAGCCGAGCGCTTCGCCGACCAGGACGCCGGCACAGACTAAGGGCGCTACGGCCCAGCGCAGGTGGACCTGCCAGAGTCCCCGGCGGCCCCACAGCTGGGGCAGGCTCCGGAGCTCGGGCAGCGCTGCGCCGCCCCCGCGTCGCGCGGATGCGGGCGTCAGGGCCTGCAAGGACGAGCCCGGGGATGGCAATGGTCCGCGCGCGCCGGCGTCGTGTCGCAGCACGCCGATCCGGCGCTCGCGGCAGGGGCGCCGCGGAGAAGGGAGGGTGGCTTCTCGACCATGGCGGGTCCGGCTGCTGCCGCCGCGGGCATCGTAGCACGCGCGCGCGCGCCGTCGGGGCCGGGAGCCGGTTCCGGCATCGATTCTGCTACGGTGTCCGCCGGAGCGGACGATCCGCGGGAGGCGAAGATGAGGAGAGCCCTGGTCGTGAGCGAGGTGGTGTTGTTGCTGGTCGTGTTCTCCGCAGCCCGGCCCCTACCGGCCGACCGGCGCGACGCGCAGAGTGGGGACGCGCGCGGCAGCGAGACGCAAGGCCAGGACTGGTCGGGGGTCTGCGCTCGCGCTCTCGAGCAGCGCATCCGGAGCGAGCACCCGCACACCGACCAGGTCGAGCTCGTGGCCCGCAACATGTCCGAGTGGGCGTATTCGCGTGGCGAGGTGGCGGTCGCCGGCGACGGCCGCATGCTGCGCGGCAAGAGCTGGGACGACTTCGACTTCGTCTGCCTGGTCGAGATGCGCTCGAGCCGGGTCTCCGCGCTCGAGTGGAGCGGTCCCCTGCGCGACGACGGCACCCCGGTGCGGCCCGGGGTGCAGCGGCCGACCCGGCTGCTCTCGGAGCTCGGGCTCGATTCGGCGGCCGGGCGGGGCTGCGCGGAGGCGGTCGGCGCGGAGATCCGGCGCGAGCATCCGCGCGCAGGCCGGGTCGACTTCGAGCGCGCGACGCTGCGCCAGTGGCGGCGTTCGCAGTTCGAGATCGGCGCGCGCGGCGAGGGCAGCTTCGCCGGCTTCCGCGGCCGGCCGCATCCGTTCGAGTTCTCC
>JAFNAE010000098.1 GCA_017860005.1 Acidobacteriota bacterium
GAACTGAACCCGGCACCGAACCCGGAACCGAGCCCGCGGCCGGGCGCGCGTCAGCTGCCGGCCGGGAGCCTGCGCACCAGGCCGCGCAGCGCCGCCTGGCCGTCGAGCACGAGCCGCACCGGCACCTCCGAGAGCCAGCCGCGGAACCGGCCCTTGGCCAGGAAGCGCTCCAGGAAGGCGGCGGTGTCGAACGCGGCGCCCAGCGCCGGCAGGACGCCTCCCGCCAGGTAGACGCCGCCGCGCGCCCCGACGGTCAGGGCGAGGTCGCCGGCGAAGGCGCCCAGCCAGCCCGCGAACAGCGTCATCGCCTCGCGCGCGCGCGGCTCGCCGGCGAGCGCGCGCGGCCCGACCTGCTCGGCCGGCAGCGCCGGCCCGGCGCCGTCGAGCGCCGCGAGCGCGGCGTGCAGCGTGGCGAGCCCGGGCCCGGAGAGCACCCGCTCGGCCGAGACGTGGCCGCCGAAGCGGGCGGCGAGCCACTCGACCACCTGCCACTCGCGCGCGCCGCTCGCCGCCAGGTCGCGGTGCCCGCCCTCCGAGGGCAGCACGGCCTCCCCGCCGCCGGCCTCGACCAGGGTCGCCACGCCGAGGCCGGTGCCCACCGCGGCCACGGTGCGCACGCCCGACGCTCCGCGCGCGCCCTCGGCCAGGGTGCGCGTCTCCCGGCGACCCAGGACGGGCAGCGCCCAGGCCAGCGCCGCGATGTCGTTGACGACCTCCAGTCGCGCGAAGCCGAGCCGCACCCGGCTCTCCTCGATCGAGAACCGCCACGCCACGTTGGTCAGCTCGACCCGGTCCCCGGTCACCGGTCCGGCGACCGCGATCGCGGCCTCGGCGCCCGCCGCGGACGCCGGGTCGCCGCGCGCGAGCAGCTCGAGCGCCCGGCGCACCGCCGACGCCAGGTCGCCGAACTCCGAGCTCGGCAGGCGGACCGGGGCGCCGAGCTGCCCGTCCGTCCCGACCCGCGCGAAGCGGGCGTGGGTGCCGCCGACGTCGCCGACCAGGCGCAGCGGCGCGCTCATCGCGTGACCCCCGGGCCTTCGAGCGCCGCGAGCCGCTCGCGCACCGCGAGCGGCAGCGCCGCCTTGCGCTTCGACCGGTAGTCGAAGGCGACGATCAGGCCCTCGCCCTCCGCGGCGACGCGGCCGAGCGCCCGGCTGCGGATCTCGTAGAGCATGGTGAAGCGGTCCTCGCCCACCTCGACCGCGCGCGTCGTGACCTCGACCTCGTCGGGCCACTCCAGGGGCGCCCGGAAGCGCGCCCGGGTCGAGTGCAGGATCGGCCCGACTCCGGTCGCGCGCTCGACCTCCGGCCACCCCAGGCGCGCAAAGTAGGCCATGCGCGCGCTCTCGAACCAGCGGAAGTAGACGACGTTGTTGACGTGCCCGTAGGCGTCCATCTCGCCCCACTGCACGGGCAGCACGAGGCGGACGGGGGACATCGCCTCGGCTTTGCCCGTGCCGCCGCGAGCCCGGTCGTGCGTGCTCACGTCGGGGCCCCCGGCTCAGGTGGAGGCGTCGCCCCTGCGCGAGGGGAGGAACTCGCCCTCGGTCTTGCGCCAGAACTGGATCAGGCCCCAGAAGTGCTCGGTGAACTGCTCGACCTCGTGCGCCGGGTAGAGGGCCTCGACCTTCTTGCGCACCGCGTCCTTCGCCAGCGGCGTGCCGAAGAACTCCCACACCACGCCGTCGAGGTGCGCGAGGTGGCGGGCGCAGAACTCCACGAAGCGGTCGCTCTCGAAGCGCTGGTGGGCGAGCCGGGCGTAGCGCGAGAGCTTCTCCGCGAACGGCGCCTCGGTGGCGGCGATCTCGAAGAACGGCTCCCAGTCGAGGTTCTTGCGCATCCTGCGCCGGGTCGCGGCGACGAAGATCGACCACTTGAGCTTGGCGCGGAGCAGCCAGGGGAAATGGTAGTGGAGCGAGGTCACCTGGGAGTCGGGGCAGGCGTTGGCGAAGTCGATCGGATGGAACACCCCGTCCCGGCGCAGCGCTTCGCAGCTGTTGAAGTCCCAGCCGAAGAAGGCGAGCGTCTGCCACTCCTCGGCGGTCACGAAGTCGAAGGCGACCTTGTAGCGGTCGTGGAGCGGCGCGGCGGGGTCGTACTTCATGACCTTGACCTGAGGCCCGACGCCGAGCGCGCGCACGAACAGGTCGAACGGGTCGACCGCCTGCTGCAGGTGCATGATGCGCTTGCCCGAGGCGTCGTAGGCCTTCTGCAGCTCCTCGCGGCCGGAGATCTTCGAGACGCCGACCCAGGCCCCGCCGTCGAACGGCTTGATGAAGAGCGGGTAGCCCACCTTCTCCCCCACTTCGCCCAGGCTGAACAGCTTCGCGTAGCGATCGAGCGTCACCTGCAGGTCGGCCGCGGCCTCGTACTCCTTGGGCGGCAGCAGCCAGGTGCCGGGGATCGGGAACCCCAGCCGCATCATGGCGGCGTAGGTCGTGTGCTTCTCGTTGGCCTGGATCGACCACGGGTTGTTGAGCACGTACAGGTCGTTCATCACCACCGCTTTCTTGATCCACTCGCGGCTGGTGTGGTACCAGTGGGTGAGCCGGTCGAGCACCACGTCGTAGCGGACCGGCTGCGCCAGGTCGAAGGGCTCGATCGTCACGCGCTCGACCTCGAAGCGGACGGTGTCGCCGCCGATCGGCAGGGCGAGGTCGAGCCGCTTGAGGATCTCCTCGTAGCAGATCGGCCAGCAGAGGTCGGCGCCCAGCGAGAGCCCGATCCTGCGCACCACTTCGGCCATGTTCGCGGTCCTTTCTCTCGATTCCGGGTTCCGTCCGGAAGGAGCCTACAACCACCGGGAGAGGGTGAGCTAGGCGCCCCCGGGGAGGCCGCCGCCCGGCTCGCCGGTGCGGCCGGCCGTCACTCGTAGATGAACCAGAAGGGCCCGGGGAAGAGCCACGAGAGCCCCTCGCGCAGCCGGTCGCGCCAGTTCTCCCAGTTGTGGCCGTCGAACGCCTCGACGTAGCGGACCTGCATCCCGGCGCGCTCGAGCAGCGGCACCAGGGAGCGGTTCTCGTAGATCAGCGACTCGTAGACGCCGCACGACACGAACACGCGCTCGGCGATCGCGACCGGGTCCTCGCGCCACTCGTTGACGAAGGCGACCACCGGCTCGAAGGCCGGCCCGCGCCGCGACGGCCCGATGTCGGTGAAGGCGAAAGAGCCCGACTGCAGCAGGAGGCGGCCGAAGCGCCCGGGGTGGCGGCGCGCGGCCGCGAAGGCCGCCACGGCGCCGAAGCTCGCCCCGGCGAGGCCGCGGGCGGCCGGCTCCGGCAGGAGCGGATAGCGCGCCTCGAGCCAGGGCACCAGCTCCCCGGCGACCCAGCCCGAGTGGCCCGCGTCGGCCGCGTAGTCGCGCAGGCGGTCCTGCGACTGGGTGAGCGCCACCACCATCGGCGCCACCTCGTGGCGGTGGATGAGATTGTCGAGGATCGTCTTCAGGCCCGTGAAGCGCAGGTAGTCCTCGCCGTCGTGGACGACCAGCAGCGGATAGCGCCGGCTGGCCCGGAAACGCGCCGGCAGGTAGACCGTCACGGCGCGCTCGCCTCCCAGCGCCGGCGCCGGCACCGCGAGCTGCTCGAGCCGGCCCGGGCGCGCCTCCGGGTCGGGTGCGATCCACTCCGGCTCGCGGTAGTCCGCCCCGTGGCAGACCGAGTTCGCTCCGAACGGATCGTGGGCGAGCAGGGGATTGAGCGGATCGCGGATCAGCCGCGAGAGCTCTCCGCGCCGCACCTCGAGCTTGTACTCGACCCTCGACCGCGCCGGGATCTCCTGGACCAGGTACCAGAGGTCGCAACCGTCCACGCGCTGGAAGGGCACCGCCGAAGGCAGGCCGTAGATCCAGTGCTGGAGATGGACGGCATCCGCCTCGCCGCGGAAGACGAAGGTCACCGAGCTCCGCTCGACCACCGGGAAGCGGTGCGCGCGCAGGAACTCCTCGACCGCCTCCGGGGAGGGCGTGCCGGCGGAGAGCAGCTGGTGGATCGCGAGCGTCATGCCGCGGCCAGCGGGGCGACACGGCCGTCGGTGCCCAGGCGCGCCAGGCCGGGACCGGACTCGCGCGTGCCGTCGCGGTCGATCAGCCAGGCGCCGTCCTCCAGGGTCAGGCACTCGGCGGGCGCGAAGCGGCGCGCGAGCAGCTCCATCCGGCGCGCGTCGTCGAGCAGGAGCCGCCGGCGGGCGTGCGGGAACACGACCAGGCCGCGCACGAGACCGAGCCCCGCCTCGAGCACCTCGGTGTTGCCGTAGCCCTGGGGCGGCGAGTGGTGGAAGAGCACCACCCGCTCGGTCATCGCCATCGCGCCCCCGGACCAGGCGCACACCGGCCGTTGCCCGACCAGCTCGGCGAATCCGAACAGGCGCAGCCGGTTGAGCAGCACCGGGACGTGCCCGCCCGCCACCAGCACCGCCTCCGAGCGCTCGAGCTGCCGTTCGACCGCCGCCCGATGGCGGGCGAGCGCCGGGCGCGCGCGGGGCCGCAGCGCCGACTCGAAGCGATGGTGGACCTCCGCCACGCGCTCGAGGTGGCGGGCGTCGAGCGCGCGGATCGCCGCCAGCGCGGAAGTCCGCTCCTCGTCGAGCAGCTCCGGATCGGACTCCCGGCCCGCCAGCTCGCGCAGCGCGGCCTGGGCGTGCCCGAGCCGGATCCGGTAGAGCGCCTGCAGCTCGCGCAGCTTCTCCTGGCGCTCCCGGTGGGCCCGGGCGAGCGCCGGATCCCGCTCGAAGGCGTCCTCGGTGCGCGCATAGAGGCTCAGGTTGCCGGTGCGCTCCCCGAGGTGCTCGTGGAGCTCCAAGTCCTCGGCCTCGCGCTCCTGCCAGCCCGCGGTCACCGACGCGAAGCGCCCGGCGATCCCGGCGCGGGCCGCGGCCTCGCTCAGGGTGCGCGTGAAGCGCTGCGGGCCGAGCAGGATGACGGTGGGCACGGCGGGCGATCCTATCGGGAATCCGGCGCCCCGCGCCCCGCTCGCCCGCGCTCCCGTCCGGGCCGCGGGACCGCTACAATCCCGTCAGGCGGTTCCCGGACCTGCGAGGGTGCGTCATGCACGTTCTCTTCGTCGAACCCAAGTTCCCCTTCAACCAGCGCCAGTTCGTGCGCGGACTGCGCGCCGTGGGCGCGCGCGTGACCGGCATCGGCGAGGCCCCGGTCGAGGCGCTCGACGAGGAGCTCAAGGGCTGGCTCCACGGCTACGAGCGGGTGCCGACCGTGGTCGACGAGGGCGCCCTGTTCGAGGCGGTGCGGCGCGTCCAGGGCCGCGAGTGGGTGGACCGGCTGGAAGCCACGGTCGAGGCCCACATCCTGCCCGCCGCCCGCGCGCGCGAGCAGGCGGGCATCCCGGGCACCTCGGTGCGCACGGCCTGGCTCTGCCGCGACAAGCCGGCGATGAAGGAGGCGCTGCGCACGGCCGGCATCCCGACCGCCGCCTCGCGCGCGGTGTCCTCGCCCCAGGAGCTGCGGGTCTTCGCGGCCGAGACCGGACTGCCGATCGTGCTCAAGCCGCGCTCGGCGGCCGGCGCCTCGGGCACCGCCAAGATCTCCAACGAGCGCGAGCTCGAGAGCGCGATCGTCGAGTACGGCCTCGACCGCGGCGCCTCGGTCGCCGCCGAGGAGTTCGTCGAGGGCCACGAGGGCTTCTACGACACGCTGACCATCGGCGGCCGGGTCGTGCACGAGTTCATCTCCCACTACTACCCCAACGTCCTGGAGGCGATGCGCACGCGCTGGATCTCGCCCCAGATCGTGACCACCAACCGCGTCGACGCCTCCGGCTACGGCGAGCTCAAGGCGATGGGACAGAAGGTGGTCGAAGTGCTCGGGATCGGCACCTCCGCGACCCACATGGAGTGGTTCTTCGGGCCCAGGGGGCTGCGCTTCTCGGAGATCGGCTGCCGGCCCCCCGGAGTCGGGGTCTGGGATCTCTACGCGGCGGGCAACGACTTCGACATCTACCGGGAGTGGGCGATGACCGTCGTGCACGGCCGCCCCGGACAGACCACCAGCCGCCGTTACGCGGCAGGGATGATCGCCCTGCGCCCCGATCGCGACGGCCGCGTCTCGCACTACGAGGGGATCGAGGAGCTCGAGCAGCGCTTCGGCGACTGGATCTTCGACCGTCACCTGCCGCCGCCCGGCACCCCGACCGGGCCGGTCGAGGCCGGCTACATGGCCAACGCCTGGATCCGGCTGCGCCACCCCGACTACGACACGCTGCGCCAGATGCTCGACCACGTCGGGCGCACGGTCAAGCTGCGCGCGGCCTAGCGCGCCGCGGCTCAGCGCCAGCCGTCGATCAGGGCGGTCAGGCAGTCGGCGAGCTCGCGCTCGAAGTCCACCCCGAGCGCGGCGAGGGCCGGCTCGGCCGCGAGCGCGGCGCGCACCGGCCCGGGGGGCGCCGCGGCGGGAGCCAGCCCGATCGCCAGCGCGCGCAGCCGCAGCAGGAGGCGCATCCCCTCGCCCGGCCGCAGGTCGGGCAGGCGCTGCTCGAGACGCGCGGCGAGCGGACCCAGGCGTTCGAGGAGCTTGCGCTCGAACTCCACCACCGCCTCGACCTCTGCCCGCGCCTCGAGCACCGGAGCCAGCAGGGTGAGGAGCGCGGACAGCCGGGGCCGGGCCGCGAGGCTTCCCGCCAGCAGGCGCGCCACTGCGCGCGACGAGCGCGAGCGCGTCGCGTCGAGACTCTCGGTCGCCGCCGTCGCCCACTCCGACAGGTCGATCAGCAGCAGCCGGAGGAAGAGGCTCTCCTTGGACGGGAAGTAGAGGTAGGTCGCGCCCTTCGACACCCCGGCCGCGTTCGCCACGTCGGCCATCGTGGTCGCCTCGAACCCGACCTGGTCGAAGCGGCGCGCCGCGGCGGCCAGGAGCTGGGCTCGGCGGGCGGCCTTGGCGAGCGGTCCTCGGGCGCGTGTCTCGGTCGTCACTGACTCTCGGTCAGTAGTTTACTGACCCGCAGTCAGTTGTCAAGCCGGGACGTCACCGCGAGGCTCGGCGACCAGCCACCGCGCCGCGCGCGGCGCGACCTCGATCTGCCAGGTCTCGTCCGCGAAGAACGGCGCCGCGCCGAGATCGACCTCGCCGCCCGGCCCGCGCGCGGTGTCTACCCGCAGCCGCCAGGCGCGACCGGCGGGCGCCCTGGGTAGCGGGAAGCGGCGGGCTTCGGCGCCGGCGTTCACCGCCAGGAGCCACGCCTCTTCCCCGCCTCCCCCGGTGCGGAGCATCAGGAACGACGGCAACGCAAGAAGCTCCAGAGAAGGGTCGGCGCCCGACGCGCGGAGGGGCTCGATCAGCGCCGAGCTCCCGGTCAGAAGCGGGGCGAGCCTCTTCCTTAGCTGAAGCAGTTTCGAAACGTACGCCGCCAGCGCCCGGGCGGAGCGGTCGGATGTCCCGGCACCCGCCGCCGGAGGGCGCGGCCCCGGCCAAGTCACCCAGCCGATCTCGTTGTCCTGGCACCAGGCGTTGGTGTTGCCGCGCTGCGTGCGGCCGAGCTCGTCTCCGGCGGTGAGCTGGATCGCCCCCGGCGCGGCGGCGAGCAGGGCGAGCAGCAGCCGGACCTCCCGCGCCCGCCGCGCGGCGATCTCCGGGTCGTCGCTCGGCCCCTCGACCCCGCCGTTCCAGGCCACCTCGCCGTCCCAGCCGTCGCGGTTGCCCTCCCCGTTCGCCTCGTTGTGCTTGCGCGCGAAGGCGACGACGTCGGCCAGCGGCCGGCCGTCGTGACAGGCCACGAAGCGCACCGCGCGCCCGGCGGGCAGCCGGCCGCCCTGGGGGCCGCGCCCGCCCAGGCGTCGCGCGAGCGGGCGCGGATCGGGCTCCAGCCCGCCCGCGAACCGGCGCAGCGCGTCGCGCATCTCCCCGTCCCACTCGAGCCAGGGCGCGGGGAAGCCCGCCGCGGGCGAGAACCCGGTGGCGTCCCACGGCTCCGCGATGAGCAGGCGCCCGGCGAGCAGCGGGTCGGCGCCGATCTCCTCCACCAGGGGCGAGCGCTCGAGCGGCTGACCCCGGTCGCCGCGGTAGAGCACTGCCGCGAGGTCGAAGCGGAAGCCGTCGACACCGTAGACCTCCACCCAGTGACGCAGCGAGTCGAGCACCAGGCGGCGGGTCACCGGGTGGTTCAGGTTCACGGTGTTGCCGCAGCCGGTGAGATCGAGCGCCCGGCCCGTGGCCGGGTCGCCGAGGTAGTAGGCGCGCGCATCGAGGCCGCGCCAGGAGTGGGCCGGATCGCCCGCGCCGCCGCCGCCCTCGGCGGTGTGGTTGTAGACGACGTCGAACACGACCTCGAGGCCCGCGCGATGCAGCTCGTCGACCAGGGCGGCGAGCTCCCTCGCCGCGGCCCCGGGCGAGGGGTCCGCGGCGAAAGCGGCCTTGGGCGCGAAGAACGAGACCGGGCTGTAGCCCCAGAAGTTCAGCAGGCGCGCTCCGGTCGCCGGGTCGCGCCGGGGATTCTCGGTCTCGTCGAACTCGAAGACCGGCATCAGCTCGACGGTGGTGACGCCGAGCTCGAGCAGGTGCGGGATCTTCTCCACGATCCCCGGGTAGGTGCCCGGCCGGGCGACGCCCGACGAGCCGTGACGGGTGAAGCCGCGCACGTGGAGCTCGTAGATCACGCGCCGCGCCGGGTCGATCGCCGGCCGCGGTGCGTGCGCGGTCGCGGGCGAAGCGACCGGCGGCACGACGAGGCCGCGGTACCGGCGCCCGATTCCGGGCCCGAGCGCATCCTGGCTCCGGCCCCAGACCTCGCCGCCCGAGAGCACGGGCGCGTAGGGGTCGATCAACGCCGCCCCGCCGTCCACCCGGTACAGGTACTCGAAGCGCTCGGGAAGCCCGCGCAGCTCCGTGCGCCAGACCGAGAACGGCTCGGGCTCGGACTGGTCGCGTTCGAGCGCCACGGTCGTGAACGCCCGCTCGGCGCCGGCCTCGAAGAGATCGAGCGCGACGCCGTGCGCCGCCCGGGCATGGATCGCGAAGTGGGTCACGCCGCGCTCGCGGCGCGCTCCGAAGCGGAGACTGCCTGCGCCGGCCACCTAGGAGATGGAGCCGTCCTCGTGCACGGTCCAGGTCTCGCCCGCGACCAGCAGCTTGTCGAGACTGCCGGCACCGCGCTTCTCGGTCTCGCGCTGGATCTGCGCGGACATCCCGGACTCGAAGGTCGGCAGGTCGACCTTGCGCAGGACCCCGATCGGCACGGGGAAGCGCGGAGAGTCCATCTGCGCCGCCATGAACGCGATCGCCGGGTTCGGCCGCGTCTCGTCCCAGACCAGGCAGTCCTGGGGTCCGAAGCCGTCCGCGAACGAGATCACCTCGAGCTCGGTGCCGTTGAGCCGCACGCCCCGGTCCCGCGCCTTGCCGAACACCAGCGGCTTGCCGTTCTCGAGCTCGACCAGGGCGTCGTCCCGGACCTCCTTCTCGGTCAGGTGCGCGAACGCCTTGTCGTTGAAGATGTTGCAGTTCTGGTAGATCTCGACGAACGCGGTGCCGCGGTGCGCGGCGGCGGCCTTGAGGGTCTGCTTGAGATGCTGCTGGAAGACGTCGACCGAGCGGGCGACGAACGTCGCGCCGGCGCCGATCGCCACCGAGAGCGCGTTGAACGGGTAGTCCACCGAGCCGTAGGGCGACGACTTGGTGCGCTTGCCGAGCTCCGACGTGGGCGAGTACTGCCCCTTGGTCAGGCCGTAGATCCGGTTGTTGAACATCAGGATCTTGACGCCGACGTTCCTGCGCAGCGTGTGGATGAGGTGGTTGCCGCCGATCGACAGCGCGTCACCGTCGCCGGTGGCGATCCACACCTCGAGCTCCGGCCGCGCCAGCTTGAGTCCGGTGGCGATCGCCGGTGCGCGCCCGTGGATGGTGTGGAAGCCGTAGGTGTTCATGTAGTACGGGAAGCGCGACGAGCAACCGATGCCGGACACCACGACGAACTTCTCGCGCGCCACGCCGAGCTCCGGGAACACGGACTGCACCGCCGACAGGATCGCGTAGTCGCCGCAGCCCGGACACCAGCGCACCTCCTGGTCGGTCTGGAAGTCCTTCTTGGACAGCGTCGCGGTCGTGGTCATCGGACGAGCTCCAGCACCTCGAGGATGCGCTGGTGGATGTCGTGGCGGAAGAACGGCTTGCCCTGCACCTTCTGGAATCCGAGCACGGGCTTGAGGAAGCGACCCTGCAGCAGCAGCGCGAGCTGCCCCGAGTTCAGCTCGGGGACCAGGACGCGCTCGAACCGGGCGAGCACCTCGGACAGGTTCCTCGGGAACGGGTTCAGGTGGTGCAGATGGGCACGCGACACCGGCGCTCCGGCGCGCCGCGCCAGGTTGACCGCGCCGGTGATCGAGCCCTCCGTCGAGCCCCAGCCGAGCACCAGCAGCGGCCCGCCCAGCGGATCGCCGTGGACCTCGAGATCGGGGATCTCGCGCTGCACGCGCTCGACCTTCTCGGCGCGCAGCCGGACCATGCGCTCGTGGTTCAGCGCGTCGTAGGAGACGTTGCCGCTGCCGTCCTGCTTCTCGAGCCCGCCGATCCGGTGCTCGAGCCCGGGCGTGCCGGGCACCGCCCACGGGCGCGCGAGCGTCTGCGCGTCGCGCAGGTAGGGAGCGAACCCTTCGGGGCTGGTGCGGAACTCGACCGGGAAGTCGGGAAGGTCCTCGACGCGCGGCAGCCGCCACGGCTCCGAGCCGTTGGCGAGGTAGCCGTCGGAGAGCAGCACCACGGGCGTCATGTGTCGCAGGGCGATGCGGCAGGCCTCGATGGCGCGCAGGAAGCAATCGGCGGGCGAGGAGGCGGCCAGGACCGGCAGCGGAGACTCTCCGTTGCGTCCGAACAGCGACTGCAGGAGGTCGGCCTGCTCGGTCTTGGTCGGCAGGCCCGTCGAGGGGCCGCCGCGCTGGATGTTCACCACCACCAGCGGCAGCTCGACCATGACCGCGAGGTTCATCGCCTCGGACTTGAGCGCCAGGCCGGGGCCCGAGGTGGAGGTCACCGCCAGCGCGCCCCCGAACGAAGCGCCGATCGCCGCGCACACGGCGGCGATCTCGTCTTCGGCCTGGAAGGTGGTGACGCCGAAGTGCTTGAACTGCGCGAGCTCGTGCAACAGGTCCGAGGCGGGGGTGATCGGATAGGCGCCCTGGAACAGCGACAGGCCGCTCTTGCGGCTGGCGGCGACGAGCCCGAGCGCGAGCGCGGTGTTGCCGGTCACGTTGCGATAGGTCCCGGGTGGCAGGCGGGCGGGCTCGACCTCGTAGCGGACCTGGAACGCCTCGGTGATGTCGCAGTAGTTCCAGCCCGCCTTCAGCACCTTCACGTTGGCCGCCGCGAGGTCGCCGCGCGCCGCGAACTTCTTCTCCAGCCAGCGCACCGTGGCCTCGAGCGGGCGCGAGAAGAGCCAGTAGGCCATGCCGAGGGCGAAGAAGTTCTTGCAGCGCTCCTGGCTCTTGGCGTCGAGGCCCGAGCCCTCGAGCGCGCGCCGCGTGAGCGTCGCCAGCGGCACCCGGAAGACCCGGTAGGAGTCGAGGCTGCCGTCCTCGAGCGGATCGGCCGCGTACCCGGCCTTCTTGAAGTTGCGCTCCTCGAACTCGTCCGTGTTGACGATCAGGATGCCGTTCGTCTTGAGGTCGCGCAGGTTGACCTTGAGCGCGGCGGGGTTCATCGCCACCAGCACGTCGGGGGCGTCGCCCGGTGTGTGGATGTCGTAGTCGGCGATGCGCACCTGGAAGGCCGAGACGCCCGGCAGGGTGCCGGCGGGCGCGCGGATCTCGGCCGGGAAGTCCGGGAAGGTGGCGAGGTCGTTGCCGACCAGCGCCGAGGTGTTGGTGAACTGGCCTCCCGTCACCTGCATGCCGTCGCCGGAGTCTCCGGCGAACCGGATCACGACGTCGTCGACCTTCTCGCGCGCGACCTCGCGGGCGGTGCGGGAATCGGGCTCCACGGTGGGCAGGCTCATCGGCGGGGAATCTGGAAGTGCGCCCCGCGTCGGGCGGAGCCGCAGGTGGATCGGGGCCACACAGGAAGAATGACTCTAGCATGCGCGCGCGGGCGCGCGCTCACGGCCGCAGCGCCGGAGCCCACTCCGCCACGCGCAGGCGCGCGCCCCCTTCTCTCCTCTCGCGCACCTCGAGCGGCACCGGGCCTCCGCCCGGAGGCCGGTCGG
>JAFNAE010000099.1 GCA_017860005.1 Acidobacteriota bacterium
CGAGCGCATCGACGACCCCGACAAGAACTGGAAGTTCTCGCTGCAGGACCTCGCCGAGCGCGAGTCCTGGGACCGCTACATGGAAGCCTACGAGGAGATGATCCGTCACACCGCGACCGAAGAGGCGCCCTGGTTCGTGGTGCCGGCGGACAACAAGTGGTTCACCCGCGCGGTGATCGCCGCCGCGGTGATCGACGCGCTCGACTCGCTCGGCCTCGAATACCCGGAGCTCGGCCCCGAGCAGCGCTCCGAGCTCGCCGCCGCCCGCCGTGCGCTGGTGGGCCGCTGAGCGCGGGCCGAGTCGCGAACCGGGCAGCGAACCGATCGGGCGTAGAGTCCGCCCGGAGCGCTCGACAGCGCAACCCGAGCGCGGCGCCGGTCCGCGATTCGGAAGACCGACCTGGAGGCTCGATGACGCCTGCGCCCTTTCGCCCGACCCCACTGTCCTGGCTGGCGCCGCTGCTGGCCGTCGCCTGCGCCCGTCCGGCTCCCCCGCCGCCGCCCCCGCCGGCTGTCGTGGTCGCGCCCGTCGAAGTTCGCGACGTCCCGCTCGAGCGCGAATGGGTGGGCCAGACGCTCGGCTCGGCCGACGTCGCGGTGCGCGCGCGGGTCGCCGGCATCGTGCTCGGCATCCACTTCGGAGAGGGACTGCTGGTCGAGAAGGGCGACCTGCTGTTCACCATCGACCCGGCCGAACAGCAGGAGAAGACGGCTTCGGCCGGGTCCGACGTCGCGGTCGCCCGCACACGCCTCGTCCAGGCCGAGGCCGACCTCGCCCGCATCCGGCCGCTCGCCGAGATGAACGCGGTATCGCGCCGCGACCTCGACGCCGCGGTCGCCGAGCGCGATGCCGCGGCCGAGCAGGTCGCCGGCGCCGAGGCGATGCTCAATGTCGCGAAGCTGCAGCTGTCCTACACGCGGGTCGTGGCGCCGATCTCCGGCCTGGCCGGCATCTCGAACGTGCGCGTCGGCGACTACGTCTCGCCGATCGCCACCAGCTCCAACCTGGTGACCCTCTCCGATCTCGATCCGATCCACGCCCGCTTCTTCGTCAGCGAGGCCGAGTACCTCGAGCTCACCCGGCGCTTCGGCACTCCGACCCTGGAGCCGGACGGCAGGACCCCGCTGCTCGAGCTGGTGCTCGCCGACGGTTCGGTCCACCCGCAGCGCGGCCGCGTCCTCAAGGTCGACCGCGGCGTCGATCCGGCGACGGGCGCCCTCGCGGTCGAGGCCGCCTTCCCGAACGCCGACCGGCGCCTGCGGCCCGGACTCTTCGCGCGCATTCGCGGCGTGGTCGAAACCCGCGCCGGCGCGTTGCTCGTGCCGCAGCGCGCGGTGCAGGAGCTGCAGGGGCGCTACCACGTCTTCGTACTCGAGACCGGCGACACGGTCGCCCTGCGCCAGGTCTCGGTCGGTCCACGGGTCGGCGCCCAGTGGCTGATCGAGGAGGGGCTCGCGGCCGGCGATCGCGTGGTCGTCGAGGGCGTCCAGAAGATCCGCTCGGGCATGCGGGTCGCCGTGGCGACGCCGGCCGGGAGCTAGGGCCATGGCCAGGTTCTTCATCGATCGGCCGGTCTTCGCGATCGTCCTCTCGATCCTGATCGTCCTGCTGGGCGGCGTCGCGCTTCAGGACCTGCCGATCGCCCAGTACCCGGAGGTGACCCCGCCCCAGGTCGTGGTCTCCGCCACCTACGTCGGCGCCTCCGCGCTCGACGTCGAGCGCTCGGTCGCCACTCCGCTCGAGCAGCAGATCAACGGCGTCGAGAACATGCTGTACGTCAAGTCGAACAACTCGGGCGCCGGCACGATGGACCTGCGCGTCCTGTTCGAGGTCGGCTCCGATCTCGACATGTCGAACGTGCTGGTCCAGAACCGCGTTTCGCAGGCGACCGCCAGCCTGCCCGAGGACGTCAAGCGGCTCGGCGTCACGGTCAAGAAGGCGCTCGACTTCCCGCTCCTGCTGGTCACGCTGCGCTCTCCGCGCGGCACCTACGACAACGACTTCCTGTCCAATTTCGTCAGTATCAACGTCACCGACGCCATCGCGCGCATCCGCGGCGTCGGGCAGGTCTCCGCCTTCGGCGGCAGCGACTACGCGATGCGGATCTGGGTCCGTCCCGACCGGCTCGCCCAGCTCGGCCTGACCATCCCCGACCTGGTGCAGGCCGTCCAGCAGCAGAGCGTGATCGCCCCGGGAGGGCAGATCGGCGCCCAGCCGGCGCCGCAGGGAACCCAGCGCACCTACACCGTGACCACGCTCGGCCGGCTGTCGGCGCCCGAGGAGTTCGCGGCGATCGTCGTGCGCTCGAACCCGGACGGTTCGCGGGTGCTGCTGGGCGACGTCGCGCGGCTCGAGCTCGGCGCCCAGAACTACAACATGCTGGGGCGGCTCGACGGCCAGCCCGCCGCGGTGCTCTCGATCTACCAGAGCCCGGGCTCGAACGCGCTGGAAGTGGCGCGGGCGATCCGCCGGACGATGGACGATCTCGCCACGAGCTTCCCGGAGGACGTCGAGTACGCGGTCTCGATGGACACCACGCTGGCCATCGAGGCGGGGATCGAGGAGATCGTCCACACCCTCTTCGAGGCCCTCCTGCTGGTCATCCTGGTGGTCTTCGTCTTCCTCCAGAACTGGCGCGCGACGCTCATCCCGCTGCTCACCGTGCCGGTCTCGCTGATCGGCGCCCTCGCCGTCTTTCCCGCCCTCGGTTTTTCGATCAACGTCCTCTCGCTGCTCGGCCTCGTGCTCGCCATCGGCATCGTGGTCGACGACGCGATCGTGGTGGTCGAGGCCGTGATGCACCATCTCGAGCACGGCCTGTCGCCGCGCGAGGCGACGGTCAAGGCCATGGAGGAGGTCTCGGGACCGGTGGTCGCGATCGCGCTGATCCTGACCGCGGTGTTCGTGCCGGTCGCCTTCATCCCGGGCCTGACCGGGCGGCTCTACCAGCAGTTCGCGATCACCATCGCCCTCTCGGTCCTGCTCTCGGCGCTCAACGCGCTCACCCTGAGCCCGGCGCTCGCGGCCAAGCTGCTCAGGCCCGGCAGCGGGGGCGGCCGGCTCGCCGGCTTCTACCGCGCCTTCAACCGCCTGTTCGGCCGCCTCACCACCGGCTACCTCGGCCTGGCCGGCCACCTGGCGCGCAAGCTCGTGCTCAGTCTCGGTCTGGTGGCCGCGCTGGTCGCGCTGACCGGCCTGCTCGGAGGCCGCCTGCCGACCGGCTTCGTGCCCGAGGAGGACCAGGGCTACGGCCTGATCGCGATCCAGCTCCCCGACGCCTCCTCGTTCGAGCTCACCGACCGGGTCGCGCGCAAGGTCGAAGCGATCCTCGCCGAGACCGATGGGGTCGCGCACGGGACGCTGGTGCTCGGCTACAGCATGCTTTCGGGCTCGGCGTCGCCGTACAACGCGACCGTCTTCCTGACGTTCGACGAGTGGAGCGCGCGCGCCGATCCGTCCCTGGTCGCGCCGCGGCTCCTGCGCGCCCTCAACGCGCGCTTCGCCCGCGAGATCCCGGAGGCGATCGTCTACGCCTTCGGCCCGCCGGCGATCCCCGGCCTGGGCACCGGAGCCGGCTTCAGCATGATGATCCAGGACCGGGTCGGCTCGACGCCGCAGGAGCTCGAGCGCGTGACGCAGGAGTTCGTCGCCGCGGCGCGCCAGCGGCCGGAGATCGGCAATGCGTCCTCGGTGTTCAGCGCCCGCGTTCCGCAGCTCTTCGCCGACACCGACCGCGACAAGGCGCTCAAGCAGGGCGTGGCGATCGGCGACGTCAACTCGACGCTCGCCGCCAGCCTGGGCGGCGCCTACGTCAACGACTTCAACCGCTTCGGCCGCGTCTACAAGGTCTATGTCCAGGCCGAAGCGGCCTATCGCGACCGGCCCGAGGACATCGGCACCTTCTTCGTGCGCAACCGCAACGGCGACATGGTGCCGATGTCGACGCTGGTGAGGATCGAACCCACCTCGGGACCGGCCTTCACCAACCGGTTCAACCTCTATCGCGCCGCCGAGGTGACCGGCATCCCGGCTCCGGGGGCGAGCTCGGCCGAGGCGCTGGCCGCGCTCGAAGAGGTCGCCGCCGAGTCGCTGCCCGACGGCTTCGGCTACGCCTGGAACGCGATGTCCTACCAGGAGAAGGCGGCCGAGGGATCGGCCGCGGTGGTCTTCCTGTTCGCGCTGCTGTGCGTCTTCCTCATCCTCGCCGCGCAGTACGAGAGCTGGTCGCTGCCCCTCAGCGTGCTGCTGGGCACGCCCTTCGCGGCGTTCGGCGCCTTCCTCGGCCTCTGGACGATGCGCCTGCTCTCGCCCTCCTACGAGAACAACGTCTTCGCACAGATCGGCCTGGTCATGCTGATCGGCCTCGCGGCCAAGAACGCCATCCTGATCGTCGAGTTCGCACGCGCCGGCACGCGCGCGGGCAGGAGCGCGGTCGAGGCGGCGCTCGAGGCGGCGAAGCTGCGCTTCCGGCCGATCCTGATGACCGCCTTCGCCTTCATCCTCGGTGTCGTGCCCCTGGTGACCGCCTCGGGCGCCGGAGCCGAGGCGCGCAAGGTGATGGGCATGGCGGTCTTCTCCGGCATGCTGGTCGCGACCGTTCTGGGCGTCCTGCTGGTCCCGGCTCTGTTCGTCACCGTCGAGCGGCTGGCCGGGGGCAGGCCGCGGCCGGCACCGGCGGGCGCCGGCGCGCGCGCGGCGGCGTCCGCCGAAGGAGAGCACTGACATGCGTCCGCTGCGCGCCGTCCTGTTGCTCGTCGCGCTCGCTCCGGCGAGCGGCTGCCTGCTCGGCCCGAGCTACTCCCGACGTCCGATCGAGAAGCCGGAGTCCTGGATCGAGCCGGTGCCGTCCGGTGTCGCGGCCGACGCCGCGACCGGCTTCGCGCTGTTCGACGACCCGGTGCTCGACCAGCTCATCGCCACCGCGTTCGAGCGCAACCTCGACCTGGCGGCCGCCTGGTGGCGGATCGAGGAGGCGCGTGCCCAGCTCGGCATCGCCCGCGCTTCGTCGCTGCCCTCGTTCGGCTACTCGGCCGGGGCGATCCGCGCCGAGCCGAGCGAGCTCGTCCAGCCGTCCGCCGGCACGGTCGAGGACTACTCGGCCGCGCTCGACGTCGCCTGGGAGATCGACCTCTTCGGCCGGCTGCGCCGCTCGACCGAGGCGGCGCGCGCCGAGTTGCTGGCGACCGAGGCCGGGCGGCGCGCTCTCGCCCTCGCGCTCGCCGCCGACGTCGCCGCGACCTACTTCACCCTGCACGCTCTCGACGATCAGGTGGCGATCGCCGAGCGCACCCTCGCGGGCCGGCGGGCCTCGACGGCGCTGATCCGCTCCCGATTCCAGGGCGGCGTCGCCTCGGAGCTCGAGCTGCGCCAGGCCGAGATCGAGGAGGCGACCGCCGAGGCCGCGGTGCCGTCGCTCGAGCGGTCGCGCGCCCGGGCCGAGCACGCCCTGCGGGTGCTGCTCGCCGAGATCCCGGGTCCGGTGCCGCGTGGCGCGCCGCTCGCCGAACGGGCGCTTCCGCCCGACGTCCCGGCCGGGATTCCCTCGGAGCTGCTCGAGCGCCGGCCCGACGTGGTGGCGGCCGAGGAGCTGCTGCACGCCGCGACCGCCAGGATCGGCGTCGCCGAGGCGCTGCGCTGGCCTTCGCTCTCGCTCACCGGGGCGGTCGGCGTGGAGAGCCGCGAGCTCTCGGACCTCAATTCGGGCGACGCCTCCTTCTCGAACCTGGCCGCCAACCTGGTCGGCCCGCTCTTCGAGTTCGGCAAGAACAGGCGCCGGGTCGAGGCCGCGCGCGCCGGCGCCGAGCAGGCGGCGCTCGCCTGGCAGCAGGCGGCGCTCGTCGCCTTCCGGGAGGTCGAGGATGCGCTCGTCGACCTGCGAACCGCGCGCCTCGAGCAGGCTGCGCGCGAGCGCCAGGCCGCGTCGGCCGGCGCGGCGGTCCGCCTGTCGCGCGCCCGCTGGGACGGCGGCGTCACCAGCTACCTCGAGGTGCTCGACCTCGAGCGCTCGCAGTTCAGCTCCGAGCTCGCCGAGTCGAGCGCGCGCGAGGCGACCTTCAACTCGCTGGTCCGCCTGCTCAAGGCGCTGGGCGGCGGCTGGGAGAGCCCCGCGCCTCCGGCCCGGTGATCCGGCCACGCCCATTCCAGGAGCTTTCGATGAGAGCCTCCGCGAACGACCTGCCGCGCACCGTCCTCGCCGTCCTGTTTCTCGCGCTGCTGATCGCCGGCGTGTTCTGGGTGCTGCGGCCCTTCCTGGCCGCGCTGATCTGGGGGGCGATGATCGTGATCGCCACCTGGCCGCTCCGCGAGCGGCTGGTGCGCTGGCTGGGCGGCCGCCGGAAGCTGGTGGTCACGGCGCTCTCGGTCGGCCTCCTGCTGCTCTTCGTGCTGCCGCTGTTCCTCGCCGTCGGCGCGCTGGTCACCAACGCCGACACGATCGGTGCCAAGGTCAGGGAGCTGCTCGCGGACGGCCTGCCGCAGGCTCCCGCCTGGCTCGCCCGCGCGCCGCTGGTCGGCGAGCGCGCCGCGGCGGCCTGGAACGCGGTCGCCGACTCCCCGGTCGGCGAGCTGACCCAGCGGCTCACGCCCTTCCTGGGCAACGTGGCCGCCTGGTTCGCCGGCCAGGTCGGCGGGCTCGGCAAGCTCCTGGCGCAGTTCCTGCTCACCGTCGTCGTCGCCGCCGTGCTGTGGAGCTCGGGCGAGCGTTGGGCCGCCGGGATCGTGCGCTTCGCGCGCCGCCTCGGCGGCGAGCAGGGCGAGCAGGTCGTCATCCTGGCCGGCCAGGCGGTGCGCAGCGTGGCGCTCGGGGTCGTGGTGACCGCGCTCGTCCAGTCGGCGCTCGCCGGCATCGGGTTGGCGCTCGCCGGCATCCCGTTCGCGTCGCTGCTCACCGTCGTCATCTTCATCTTCGCCATCGCCCAGCTCGGCCCGCTGCCGGTGCTCCTGCCCGCGGTCTTCTGGCTCTTCGCCCAGGAGGCGACCGGCTGGGCGTTCTTCCTGCTCGTCTGGTCGCTGGTGGTCGGCACCATGGACAACTTCCTCCGGCCCTGGCTGATCCGCATGGGCGCCGACCTGCCGCTGCTGCTGGTCTTCGCCGGCGTGCTCGGCGGGTTGATGTCGTTCGGCCTGGTCGGGCTCTTCATCGGTCCGGTCGTGCTCGCCGTGGCGCGCACGCTGCTCGGCGCCTGGCTGGCGGAAGCGCCGGCTCCGGCGGCGGCCCCGGCGGCGGAGGCCGTGCCTTGAGCCGGCCGCAGCGTCGCGCGACGGTGGGGCGGCCGTGATCCGGCGGGTGTGGACGGCCACCGCCCGCTTCTGGGAGACCGATCGCAGTCTCTCGATCCTGCTCCTGCTGCTGATCGTCGGCGAGCTGGTGCTGCCGCCGCTGCTGCCGGACCGCGTCCACCGCGGCCCGGTGGCCGACCTCGTCGCCTCCCTGCTGCTGCTCGCGGGCGTCTTCGCGGTCTGGGGCGAGCGGCGCTGGGTGTTCCGCCTGGTCCTGTTGTTCAGCGCCATCGCCGTCCCGACCCGGTGGGGGTCGCGGCTCGTTCCCGGCGGCGAGCTGGCGAGCTGGCGCGCGGTGACCGAGCTCGCCGCGCTGTTGCTGCTGACGCTCGTGGTGCTCTCGAAGGTGCTGCGCCCCGGCCTGGTCACCCGCGACCGGCTCCAGGGCGGGATCGCCGCCTACCTGCTGCTCGGGCTGACCTGGGCGAACGCCTACCAGTGGGCCGCGCTGCACGACCCGGCCGCCTTCTCGGGCGCGGTCGCCGGCGGAGCCGGCAGCTCGCAGTGGGTCTACTACAGCCTGGTCACGCTCACCACGATGGGCTACGGCGACATCACGCCGGTCAGCGACGTCGCGCGCTCGCTCGCCGTGGGCGAGGCGCTCACCGGGCAGCTCTACCTGGCGATCCTCATCTCGCGCCTGGTCGCGCTCGAGCTGCGGTCGAGAGAGCACGCCTGAGGCGCGCGCGGGCGCCGCGCGAGACCCCCAAGGGCGGACCGGGATGGCCCGCGCCGTCGCATCTCGCCTGGGTCCCTCCGGTCGCGCGACCGCGGCGCGCGAGCGCGGCCCGGTCAGCCCGTCCGCTTGAGCAGGAGCGCGGTCTGGTCGTCGGCGGCGGGAGCGCCGCGGGTGAAGCGCTCGAGCTCGGCGCGCAGCTCGGCCAGGATCTCGCCGGCCGGGCGCGCGCGGCAGCGCCGGAGTACCTCACCGATCCGCTCGACGCCCAGTTCCTCGCCCTCCGGGTCGGCCGCCTCGTAGAAGCCGTCCGAGAGGACGACCCAGAGGTCGCCGGGGGCGAGCTCGATCCGGCGCGGCCGCGCCGGCGGCAGCATCGGGAAGAGCCCGAGCGGCGGCAGATCCGCCTTGAGCACCTCGAGGCGGTCCTCCGCGGCGTGGTAGTGGACGAGCGGCGCCTGGCCGGCGGACAGCGAATCGAGGCCGCCGCCGTCGGCGTCGAGCCGGCCGAACCAGGCGGTGATGAAGCGGTTGCGCGGCAGGTCGGCGTGGAGCTGCTGGTTGACCGGCTCGACCAGCTCGCCGAGGTCGTGGCCGGAGCGGACCGCCATGCGCAGCATCGAGCGCAGCTGGGTCACCGAGAGCGCCGGCCCGATGCCGTGGCCGGTCGCGTCGGCGAGGAAGAGGAAGCTGCGCCCCGCGGGCTCGCCGGGGACCGCCACGACGTCGTAGCCGTCGCCGCCGGTCTCGTCGGCCGGATGGGCGCTCGCCGCCAGCTCGAGGCCGGGAAGCTGCGGCAGCTCCCGGGGCCAGGTCGACTGCTGGATCTGGCGGGCGATCTGCAGGTCGCGCTCGAGCTTGAGCAGGGTCTTCAGCCCGGCGCGCATCGACTCCTGCGCCCGCGCCAGCCGCTCGACCTCGGCGATCTCGCTCTCGACCGGCGGCTCGGGCTCGAGCTCGCCGGCGGCGATCCGCTCGCTGCGCGCCACGAGGGTTTCGATCGGAGCCGCGACGCGGCGGGCGAGCGCGACCGAGCTCGCCAGCGCGACGACGAGCGCCACCGCGGTCAGGCCGAGCACCGTCCACAGCAGCCGCGTCCGGTCGTCGAGCAGGTCGCGCGCCGGGACCAGCACCGCTACCGACTGCTCGCCGCCGCCCGGCAACGCGAACGGGCGGATCCGGCCCCACCAGGCCTCGCCGCCGCTCGAGAATCGCAGGGGCTCCTTCGCCGCCTCGGGACTCGCCGCCTCGAGCGCGCTGCGGCCGTCGTCGAACAGCGTCACGCCGAGCTCGCGTGGAGTCCGGAGGAAAAGGTCCTCGCTGCGCGCCCCGCCCTCGCCGCCGACGCGCCCGGACCAGGCGACCAGCCGGCGCTCGGCGTCGAGGACGCCGACCACCGTGCCGGGGGTCGTCTCGAGCGCCGCCAGGTGCGCGAGCAGCGAGTCGAGCAGCAGCTCGACGACGACGATGCGCCCCTCGCCGGCGCCGGTGACGACTCGCCGCGCCACCGCGAAACCGCTGCGCCCGGCCAGGCCGCCGCCCGCGCGGGCGGCCCAATGCAGCGACTCGGCGTCCCCCGCCGCGGGCGCGCCGGGCCACCAGGGCTCCCGCCGCGGATCGAGCCCGCTCGCCGCGCCGGGCCCCGCCTCGATCGGCGCCGCCTCGGGCCGGACCACCACGGCCTGCCAGCCGTCCGCCGCGCGCCGCAGCGCGAGGCCGCGGCCGTCGTCGCCGAAGACTCCGAAGGCGCCCACCCCGGCGCGCGCCTCGAGCCAGGGCAACGCCAGCCGCCGCAGCTCCGCCTCGGAGCCTTCCGGACGCAACCGCCCTTCGGCGGCCAGCGCGCCCAGCGCGGAGAGCCCCTGCGCGGCGGGCTCGTAGAGCCGCTCGAGGTGCCCGACGACCTCGATCGCGGTGCGATCGACGAGCGCTCCCGACACCGACTGGACGGCGCGGCGCGCGCCCCAGAGCGAGACGGTCAGCACGCCGCCGCCGAGCAGCACGATGGCCGTCGCCTGCGCGAGCAGCAGCCGGTCGCGGAGCGGTCGGGGCGAGGACTGTGCCGGCATCGTGGCTCTCCTCGAGTCGCTCGCTGACGGTCCGCGCGCGAAGCCGGGCCGCCGGGACCGCGGGGCGCGGCCCGGAGAGCGCTGGTCGCAGCCTACACGGATCGCCCGCGGGCGGCGGCGACCGCTGCGGAGGCGGCGCTCCCCGCGCCGCCAGGCGCCCTCAGAACTGCCGGCCCCAGACGAGGAAGAATCCCTGCCGCCCCCCTTCGGCGGTGCTCGCCCCGAGGTAGAAGGGACCGAGAGCGGTGTCCGCCGCCAGCAGCGCGGTGGCCGTGAGGATGGGGTTGTCGAGCAGCTCCTCCGGCACCGGGGCGACCCTCGCCGCCTCGACGTAACCGCCCGCGTGCAGGATCCTGGTCAGGCGATAGTAGTA
>JAFNAE010000100.1 GCA_017860005.1 Acidobacteriota bacterium
CTCGACAACGACGGCGACCTGGCCTACGACGGAACCGACGCCAACTGTCCGCTGTTTGCCGACGGCTTCGAAACCGGCGACACGGCGCGGTGGTCGAGCGCGATCCCCCTGCTCGGATAGCGATCCAGCCGAAGCCGCGTTACGGGGCTCCGACGTCCTGCGCGAGCCGCGGGCCCGGCGAGGGCCTCGGGCTCAGGGCGCGACGAAGGACCAGGCAGCGGTGTCGCCGCTCTCGAAGCCGTCGAGGAAGACCGGGACCCCGTCCCAGGGCACGGAGAGCACCGCGATGCCGCGCGAGAGGCAGCTCATCCAGAGCTCGTAGCCGCCGGGCACGGTGCGCACCTCGAGCGCGGCGATCTGCGCGTGCGGGAGACCGCCCCACTGCGGCTCGCCGCCGCGCGGCGCCGGGTAGATGCCGGCGCTGGTGCCGTCGAACCAGACCAGTCCGTGGGCTCCGGTGCCGAAGGGGTCGAAGACGACGTACCACAGGAGCCCGTCGGGGGAGACCGCGAGCGGGCTCGCGCCGAGCGCGGAGATGCCGCCGAGCGCGGTGAAGTACTGGTAGGTCCCGCTCTCGGCGTCGAGCCGGAAGATGCCCTGGGTCGAGCCGAGCCAGCCGACGCCGCCGGGCGCCGCCGCGACCGTGGTGAAGAGGTCGCTCTGCGGGTCGAGCTCCGGGAACTCGGTGTAGTCGCGTGCGTAGCGGTAGCTGCCGTCGGTGCGGATCACCTCGGCGTCAGTGCTCGCCCAGATCGTCCCCGGGCGGTCCGGGTCGCGCTGGAGGTTCTGCCCCCCGGCGCCGTTGTTCGGCACCGTGATCCAGCTCAGGCCGTCGTAGTACCGAAGATCGTAATAGGGGCCCAGCGTCCAGAGCCGGCCGGTCGAATCCTCGACCAGGTCGCGGCTCTCGCTCGGGCCCGAGAGATTGCTCCAGTCGAGGCCGTCCCAGGCGTGCAGCCCGGCGTAGGTCGGGTTGGCGACCACGCCGAGCGCGGCCGCGGTGCCGACCGCCTGGCAGTTGTCGGAGGGAAACGGCCAGGGGGCGCCCAGACCGTACTGGTGGTTGTTGAATCCGAACCAGTGCGTGCCGTCGAAGCTCGTCATCCCCCCTACGCCCGGTCCGGCGTTGGCGCAGGCGTAGACGTCGCCGGTCGCGGGGTCGATCGCGAGGTCCTGGTTCCAGAGGTCGAACTGGCTGGTGTTGGTCACGCGGTAGCGCTGCCAGAGGCCGGTCGTCGCGTCGCGCTTCGCCGCGCCCCCCGTGCCGGCCGCCCAGACATTGCCGTCGCCGTCGAGGTCGAGGCTGTAGGTGGAGCCGCTGTCGCCCCAGAGCCCGAAGTCGCTCCAGGCGCCCGCGGAGTAGCTCCAGACGCGGCCCAGACCGTCGGCGAGCAGCGCCTCGCCGTCGCCGTGGGCGTGGAAGGCCCAGATCGGCGGCGTGGTGGCCGGCAGGGTCGGCTGCGGCGGGACGATCCAGCTCCCGGACGGCGTGCGCACGTCCAGCGAGTAGACCGCCTCGTTGCCCACGAAGCCGGCGAAGCGGCGCACCCAGAGGTTTCCGGCGTCGTCGACGCAGTCCTTTCCGGGCAGCTCGAGCAGCGCGCCCGGCACGAACTCGAACGGGTGGTGGGTCCAGAGCTGGGTGTCGCTGTCGAACGAGACCAGGCCGACGCCGTTGTCGGCGTCGGCCCAGACCACGTAGCCGCCGCCGGGCTTGGGCTGCACCGAGAGGTAGATCACGTTCCACACCAGCTGGGGCCAGCCGTTGCCTCCCTGCGGAGCCGCGCCGCCGGTCCAGTAGTGCCAGTCCGAGGTCCCGGGCGTGTGGCGGACGACGCCGCCCTGGAAGCCGCCGAAACCGACCAGGGCGAACCAGATCGTGCCGTCCGGGGCGATGTCGAGGTCGCGCGAGCCGCCATTGGCGAGCGCGGGGCTCGCCGAAGCGAAGTTCACGAGCGAGGAGGCGCCCACCTCCGGGTCGAGCCGGAGCGCGCTGCGCCAGGTCGACATCCAGAGCAGGCCGTCGGCGTCGGCGACGATGTCGCTCACGCGCGCGGTGCCGGTCAGGTCGGGATGTCCGATGACCGGGTAGTCGACGCTCGAGATGTTGATCCAGCGGTTCTCGGCCTGCACGAGCTTCGCGACGCCGCCCTCCTCGAAGGAGGGGTCGTAGCCGCCGATCCAGGGATCGCCGTCGGCACCGACGAAGATCGCTTCGTTGAAGTCGCCCTGGATTCCGGTATTGCCGGGGCGGTAGTAGCGCCAGGTCGCACCCGGGATCTCGCCGGCGGCGGGTGCCGGCGAGAGGGCCACCAGGGAAGGGACGAGCAAGAGCAGGACTGCGCTGCGCATCAGGGGCTCCTCGACGATCGTCGTTCGCGCCCGGTGTGCCCGGCGGACCCAGGGGTCCCTCACCGGCGTCCGGACGTTCGCGTACCGAGCTTGCAGACGGGTTGGACAGGCGCGGGCGGTGGCCCGGAACAGCGCCGGGCACCGCGAGGCGCGCACCGGTCCAGTCCCCCTACGATCTCATAGACTGGGCGCCGCGTCGCGACCGGATCGAGGAGGAACGGGATGGCCAGCAAGCTCTCGCACGCGCTCGTCGCGGAGTTCGTCGGCACCTTCGCGCTGGTGTTCGTGGGCGCCGGGGCGGGCGCGCTCGGCCTGGGCGGCCTGGTCGGCGTCGCCCTCGCGCACGGGCTGACCGTGCTCGTGTTCGCTTACGCCTACGGTCACCTGTCGGGCGCCCACGTCAATCCGGCGGTCACCGTCGGCGTCTGGGCGGCGGGCAAGATGGACGCGCGGCGGGCGCTCTCCTACATCGTCTTCCAGCTCGTGGGTGGCCTGGCGGCGGCTTACGCGCTGCTCTGGCTGCTCGGCGGCCCGGTCGGCAACCTCGGCGCCGGCGCGCTCGCGCGCTCGCTCGAAGTGGGCGGCGCCACGGTCACGGTCTCGCCGACCGGGGCGTTCTTCCTCGAGGCGCTGCTCGCCTTCTTCCTGGCCAACACGGTGCTCAACGCGGGCATCTCCGGCAAGGCCGGCAACCTGGCCGGCGTCGCCATCGGCCTGACCTTCACCCTCAACATCCTGGTCGGCGGTCCGCTGACCGGCGCGATCTTCAATCCGGCGCGCCAGCTCGGGCCGGCGCTGGCGGCCGGCCAGTTCGCGCACCTGCCGCTCTACCTGATCGCGCCGCTGGTGGGCGGCGCCGCGGCGGCCGTCCTCTACCGGACGGTGCTCGCGAAGTAGCAGCGCACCGGGCCGCGTCGATGAGGCGATCGCGCGTCCTCGCCGCCGCGCTGCTGCTCGCGCTCGCGGCCGATGCCGCCTGCGGCTGGCTCGCCGGCGGCCATCGCGAGGTGGCGCGTGGCGCCTTGCGTACGCTGCCCGCGGGGCTGCCGGAGTTCTTCCTCGCCGCCGAGGCGACGCTCGCCGACCTGGCGGTCGATCCCGACGTCTTCCGCAATCGCGCCACGCCGGCGCTCGCCGGGACCGAGGCGGTCGAGCACTACCTCGACCTCGAGCTGGTGCCGGGCTCGACCTGGCCGCCGGGGCGCGCAGAGCACCTGAAGGGGATCCGGGCGCGCGGGCTCGAGATCGCGCAGGTCGGGCTCCTCCCCTACGCGATCGTCGAGGCGAGCGAGCGGTTGACCCTCGCCTTCGCGCTCCTGCGCCGGAACGGCGAGGATCCCGCGGCCCGCGCCCAGGCGCTGGTCTGGGGCGGCCTGCTGGCCCACTACGCGGCCGACGCCTGCCAGCCGCTCCACACCACGGTCCACCACGACGGGTGGGCGTTGCCGCTCGGCGGATCGCCCCTCGAGGGAACCCACGTGCGCGTCGACGCGCTGCTCGAGCGGGTGCCGTTCGACCGCGCGGGGGCGCTGGCCGGCGTCGAGGCGCGCGCGCTGCCCGACGTCGCGGCCGCGGTGCGTGCGGAGATCCTGGCCAGTCACGCGCTCGTCGACCGCGTCTACCGGCTGGCGCCGCTGCTGGAGTCTCCGGAGGGCGCGGCGCAGCCCGAGCTGGTCGCCTTCACCTGCGACCGCTACGCCGCCGCGGCGCGTTTCGTGGCGAGCCTCTGGCTCACCGCCTGGGAGCGGTCGAAGGCGATCGAGCTCCCCCCCTGGGCGCGCTAAGTACCCGAAGAGCCCGAAGAAACCGGTGGAAACCGGTGTCAGAGCACCGGTTTCCGGGCGCCTGGGGCGGCGTCAGGGGCGGATTTCCACAGGGGTCTGACCCCGGTTCTCGGGAGGGTCAGACGGCGAAGGAGTGACCGCAGCCGCAGCTGCCGGTGGCGCGCGGGTTGTCGAACTTGAAGCCGGCGCCGTTCATGCCGAAGACGTAGTCGATGGTGACGCCTTCGAGGTAGCGCGCGCTGATCGGATCGAGGTAGACCTTGAGCCCCTCGACCTCGAACACCTGGTCGGTCGGGCGCGCCTCCTGCTCGAAATCGAGCGCGTACTGGAAGCCGCTGCAGCCGCCGCCCATGACCGCGACGCGCAGGCCGAAGGAGGCGTCCATGCCCTCCTGCTCGCGCGTCTTCTTGACCATCTCGACGGCCTTGGAGGTGATGGCGAGCGCCGGGATCTCGGCGCCGGGGGTCTCGGGCGTGGTCGTCGTGATGTCCATGGCTGGGGCTCCTCGTACGGGTCGACAACACGCTCCGGAGCCGGATTGTTCCCGGCCGGCGGTGCCCTCCCGGCCCACCCAGTCTAGCAAGCCCCGGCGGGCGCCGGCCGGCGGGTAGGATGCCGGCGTGCTGCGCGCGCTGCTGTTCGACTTCAACGGCGTGCTGATCGACGACGAGCCGCTGCACGCCCGCCTGCTCCGGCGCGTGCTCGCCGAGGTGGGCATCGAGCTCGACGCGGACCACGCCGGGCGTTTCCTCGGCCGCAACGACCGCGACAGCTTCACCTCCGCGCTCACCGCCGCGCGCGGCGCGGTCGAGCCCGGCCGGGTGGCGCGGCTCGTGGCGCGCAAGGCGGCCTACTACCAGGAGGAGGTCCGCCGCCACGGCTATCCCTATTTCCCGGGCGCGCTCGAGCTGGTGCGCGCGGCGGCCGCGGACGGGCTGCTGCTCGGCATCGTCTCCGGCGCCCTGCGCGACGAGGTCGTCGCCGCGCTCGCCGCGGCCGGCATCCAGCCGCTCTTCCACGCCCTGGTCACCGCCGAGGACGTGGCGTGTGGCAAGCCGGACCCGGAGGGCTACCGGAGCGCCCTGGCGGCGCTCAACGCCGAGCCGCCGGCGCTCGGGCGGCTCGTCCACCCGCACGAAGCGGTGGCGATCGAGGACAGCGCCGCCGGCCTCGCGGCGGCGGCAGGCGCAGGCCTGCGCGCCGTGGCCGTAGCCGGGAGCGGGCCGGATCGCGATCTCGCGGGCGCCGAATGGGTGGTGCGGAGCCTGTCCGAGATCAGCCCCGCTCGCCTGCGCGCGCGCTTCGACCGCGACGAGGACGGTCAGGCGATCGGCACGCGCCCGGCGAAGCCCTCTTCGTAGGAGTGGAAGTGGCCGATCGTCGGCTCCGGATAGCGCCAGCAGTAGAAGCCGTCGCCGGCGTCCCAGTCCACGAGCCAGAGACCCTTGACCACGCAGCCGACCGACTCGAGCTCCGCGGTCCAGCGCGCGACGATGTCGCGGTAGGCCTCCTCGGTCTCCTCGCGCGTGCGCTCGAGCTCGTCGCGGCTGCGCAGGCCGTTGAGCAGGGCTTCGACGTGGCGCACGGCCGCTTCGGTGCGATCGCGCACGACCGGGAACGAGGCGAGCGCCTCGTCGTAGCTGAACACGCGGCCCGCCCGGCGCGGCATCGCGGGCACGATAGCATCGGCGGCCCGGCCGGGCCGGGAGGAGGAGCACCGACGTGACCAGGCAGGAGGCCGCCGCGGGCTGCATCGAGGTGATCACCGGCGGCATGTTCTCGGGCAAGAGCGAGGAGCTGGTGCGCCGGCTGCGCCGCGCCACGATCGCGCGCCAGCGCGTGCAGGTCTTCAAGCCGGCCACCGACGTGCGCCACGAGCCCGGCCGGCTGGTCACGCGCGACCTGCGCGAGCTCGAGGCCGAGAGCGTCGCCGACTCCGGCGAGCTGCGCGCGCGGCTGCATCCGGAGGTCCAGGTCGTGGGCGTCGACGAGGCGCAGTTCTTCGACGCCGGCCTGGCCGCGCTCGCCACCGAGCTCGCCGACGCCGGCGTGCGCGTGATCGTGGCCGGCCTCGACCAGGACTACGCGCGCCATCCGTTCGGCCCGATGCCCGGCCTGCTCGCCCTGGCCGAGTACGTGGACAAGATGCACGCGGTGTGCGTGCGCTGCGGCGCGACCGCCCACTACAGCCAGCGCATCGCGGGCGGCGCCGACCAGGTCCAGGTCGGCGACGCGGAGTCCTACGAGGCCCGCTGCCGCCGCTGCTACGAGCCGTGGGCGGGCTGAGCCCGGCGTCCGCGCCGTAGTGCTGCGCCGTCTCCGCGGAATCTCTCGCGCGCCCGGTCGGGGCCTCCGCCCGGCGGACATTTCGGCTACACTCGCCGCGCTTCCAAGACAGCAGGTCCGGATCGAAGGAGGTGCTCGAATGAGGCGATTCCTGGGAGTGACCGTCTTCGCCCTGGGCGTGGCGGCGGCCGGCTGCTCAGCGCCCGACGCCCCGCGCTCGACCGGCTCGGCGGGGCCGGCGCGAGTGACGTCCGCCCCGGAGGGTCTCGGGCCCCACCGGCGGACCGTGACGACGGCCTCCGCGGCCGCCCAGGCCGAGTTCGATCGCGGGCTCGCCTACCTGTACGGCTTCAATCATGACGAGGCGATCCGCGCCTTCACGCGCGCCACCGAGGCCGATCCGGCGTGCGCGATGGCCTGGTGGGGAATCGCTTACGCCCACGGGCCGCACATCAATAACCCGGCCGTCCCGGAACCGCGCGCGCGCGCGGCGTGGGAGGCGCTGGGCAAGGCGCGCGAGCACGCCGCGCACGGCACCGAGATCGAGAGGGCGCTGATCGAGGCGCTCGCGGCGCGCTACGCCTGGCCGCAGCCAGAGGATCGCGCGCCGCTCGACGCCGCCTACGCCGACGCGATGCGCGCGGTCGCGGCCCGCCATCCGGACGACGCCGACGTCGGCGCGCTCGCCGCCGAGGCGCTGATGGACGTCCACCCCTGGGACCTGTGGCTCCACGACGGCACGGCGCAGCCCTGGACCGCCGAGATCGTGGCCACGCTCGAGCGGGTGCTGGCCGGCTCGCCGCGCCATCCGCTCGCGGCCCACCTCTACATCCACGCGGTCGAGGCCTCCGCCGAGCCGGGCAAGGCCGACGCGGCGGCCGACGTGCTGCGCGAACTGATGCCCGGCATCGGCCACATGGTGCACATGCCCTCCCACATCGACGTGCGCCGCGGGCGGTGGCGCGAGGCGATCGTCGCCAACACCAAGGCGATGGCGGCCGACCACGCCTACCAGGCGCGCGTGCCGGAGCAGCAGTTCTACCGGGTCTACATGGCCCACAACCACCATATGCGGGCGTTCGCGGCGATGATGCTCGGGCGCAGCCGCCTCGCCCTCGAAAGCGTGCGCGAGATGGTGGCCGAGATGCCGGCGGACTGGCTCGAGCAGAACGCCCTGGCGGCGGACGGCTGGGTGGCGATGCCGCTCGAAGTGCTGATGCGCTTCGGCCGCTGGGAGGAGATCCTGGCCGAGCCCGAGCCGCCCGCCCACCTGCCCCTGACCCGCGCGCTCCGGCACTATGCGCGCGGCGTCGCCTACGCGGCGCAGGGCCGGCTCGAGGAGGCGCGCGCCGAGCAGGCCGCGTTCGAGCGCGCGCGCCCGCAGGTGGCGGAGGAGGCCACCTTCGGCAACAACCCGTCGCGCGACCTGCTCGGGGTCGCCGAGGCGGTCCTCGACGGCGAGATCCTGGTGCGCGGCGGCCGCACCGACGAGGGGCTGGCGCGGCTGCGTGAGGCGGTGGCGCGCGAGGACGCGCTGCGCTACGACGAGCCGCCGGACTGGATCCAGCCGGTGCGCCACGCGCTCGGCGCCGCGCTGCTCGCCGCCGGCCGTCCCGCCGAGGCCGAGCAGGTGTTCCGCGCCGACCTGGCGAAGCTGCCGGGCAACGGCTGGTCGCTGTTCGGGATGGGGCGGGCGCTGCGGCTGCAGGGGCGCAGCGAGGAGGCCGAGCGCTGGGAGGCGGAGTTCCGGGCCGCGTGGGCCGAGGCCGACGTGAAGATCGACTCCCCCTGCTTCTGTCAGAAGGGCGTCTGAATCGGGCGCCGGACGGGCAGCCCAAGGCCGCTCCGGACGGCGGGGAGCTCAGCGGCCGGCGGGCACGATCGGCAGCGGGCGGCCGTCGGAGTCGACGTGGACGAAGACGACTTCGGCCTCGGTGACCTTGGCCTTGGGCCCGCCCGGGTGGCCGCGCTCGGCCTCGACCTCGACGTGCACCGTCACCGAGGTGTTGCCGAGCCGCACGGTCGAGGTCCAGAAGGTGACCAGGTCGCCGACGTGGACCGGCGCATGGAAGACCACCTCGTGCATGGCGACGGTGACGATCCGGCCCGGGCAGTGGCGGTGCGCCTCGACCGCGCCGGCCTGGTCGATGTAGGAGAGGATCACGCCGCCGAAGATCGTGCCCAGCGCGTTGGTGTCCTTGGGCATCATCACGACGCGGATCGCGGGCACCCGCGTCGGATCGTTCCGGCTCGGCTTCTTCATCGCTCCTCCGGGGCCCGGCACGGACTCAGACGGTCACCGGCCGCTCGTGGGTGGCGGCGGCCTGGCGCGCCAGCGCGACGGCGTCGGCGGGCGTGCGGGCGTGGAGCAGCAGGGGGTCGGCGAGACCGTCGGGCCGGCGCAGGGTCCAGCTCCCGAGCAGCACCACCGGGATCCGGAACTTGAGCGCGAAGGCGATCTCCGAGAGCGTCCCCCAGCCGCCGCCGATCGCGATCACCGCCGCCGACGACAGCACGACGACCTGGTTGCGGGCCTGGTGGAGCCCGGTGTACAGCACCACGTCGAGGTGGTCGTTGGGTGGAGTCGAGGCCTCGTCGACGCCGGGCAGGACGCCGAGCGTGCGCCCGCCGGCCGCCTGGGCGCCGGCGCAGGCGGCGCTCATCACGCCGCCGCGCCCGCCGCACACCAGCAGCGCTCCGGCGCGCGCGATCTGCTCGCCGGCCGCGCGCGCCAGCGCAGCGGTCGCCTCGTCGCACGACGAAGCGCCGACGACCGCGATCTGGAGCGAGCGGGGCACGGCGCGCATGCTATCGTAGGGCCTCGTTTCCGAGCCGCGCGATGCCAGCCCAGGATGCCGAACCCACGGCGATTCAGCTGCGCGCGACCGACGACCTGGCGCTCCTGCGCCGGGTGGCGGTACGCGATGAAGCCGCGCTGGCCGAGCTCTACGACCGGTACGCGTCGCTGCTGCTGGCGGTGACCCGGCGCATCCTCGGTGCCGGGGCGGAGGCCGAGGAGGTGCTCCAGGACGCCTTCTTCCAGGTCTGGCTCCAGGCCGACCGCTACAACCCGTCGCGCTCGTCGGTGTCGACCTGGCTGGTGCTCATCGCCCGCAGCCGGGCGCTCGACCGCCTGCGCTCGCGGCGCTCGCTCGAGCGCGCCACCACCGCCGCGGCGGCCGAGCCTGCCCCGCCCGCGGATGCATCCTCCGGCGGGGAGGCGCGCGTACTCAACGCGGAGCGCAGCGCGAGGGTGCGCTCGGCCCTCGACGAGCTGCCCGCGGAGCAGCGCGACGTGCTCGAGCTCGCCTTCTTCGGCGGCCTCTCGCAGTCGGAGATCGCGGCCACGACCGGAGCACCGCTGGGAACGGTCAAGACGCGCGCCCTGCTCGCCATGAAGAAGCTGCGGCAGGCGCTGCGCGAAGACGTGCGGGGGCTGATGTGAGCCGACTCGTGGACCCCGAAGAGACCGCGGCGCTCGCCGTGCTGGCCGAGCTCGGCCGCACGCCGGGCTCCGAGGACACGCGCGTGACCTCGGCCGAGGACGAGGTCGAGGACGTCCTGCGCCGGCTCGACCTCGAGGCGGTGGGGCTGCTCGCCTACGCGCTCGATCCGGTGGCGCCCGCGCCCGCGACCCGCGACGCGGTGCTGTCCCGGCTCTCGGGCGACTCCACCCAGGAGGTGCCGCCGGTCGCCGACGCCCTGCCGGAGCTCGGGCTCGAGCCGATCGACCTCGAGTCCATGGACCTCGAGCCGAAGGCCGCGCCGGCGCCGGTGCCGG
>JAFNAE010000021.1 GCA_017860005.1 Acidobacteriota bacterium
GCGCGCCCGCCTCAAGCTCTCCGAGCAGACGGCGAAGACCACCACGCCGGGGGTCCTGGGCGTGCGCCGCTTCCGGCGCCCCGACGGGAGCCTGGTCGCAGACATGATCTGGGACACCTCGCTGGGCGTCTCCGATCCGCCGGAGATCGTGGATCCGGCGGACCCCTTCCGGCACCGGCGCCTGCCCGCCGAGGCGGCCAGCGAGGAACTCCTGGAGCCGGCGCTGCGGAGCGGCCGGACGGTCGTGCGCTTCCCGCCGCTCGCCGCGGTGCGCGAGCGCGCCCGCGCCGGGCTCGCCGCCCTGCACCCCACGATCCGGCGCTTCCTCAACCCGCACGTCTACCCGGTGGGGCTCGAGCGCGGTCTCCACCTGGCGCGCGCGCGCGCCATCGAAGCGGCGCGCGGGCTCTGACGCCGGGAGGGTCGCCGCCGATGCCGCGCCGGACCCCCGAGCAGCTGCCGATCCCCGACTTCTACCGCGCCGAGAACGCGGCGAGCTGGAGCTTCGCGCCCGCTCCGGACGCGCTCGCCTCCCGCGCGGCCGACTGGCGGCGCGAGCACGACCTCGCGCCCGCTGCGCGCGACGCCTTCCGCGTCCACCTCCTGCTCGTGGACGTGCAGCGGGACTTCTGCTTTCCCGAGGGCTCGCTCTACGTCGGCGGCCGCTCCGGCCGCGGCGCGCTCGAGGACAACGACCGGCTGGCCCGCTTCGTCTACCGGAACCTCCACCGCATCACCGAGATCACCGCCACGCTCGATACCCACGTGCCGTTCCAGATCTTCGCCCCGGAGTTCTGGGTGGATGCCGGGGGGGCGCCGCTCGCCGCCCACCGCGAAGTGACCGCCGAGCAGGTCCGCTCGGGCGCGGCGCGCCCCGACGGCGAGCTCGCCGCCTGGCTCGCCCCGGCCGGCGACCGCGCCTGGCTCGAGCGCCAGGCGCTGGCCTACTGCGAGGCGCTCGAAGCCGCCGGGCGCTACCGGCTCTACCTCTGGCCGCCGCACTGCCTGGCCGGGGGCGATGGCCACGCCCTGGCCGGCGTCGTCCAGGAGGCCCGCCTCTTCCACGCCTGGGCGCGCCGCTCGCCGGGGCGGCTCGAGCCGAAGGGCGCGACGCCGCTGACCGAGAACTATTCGGCGCTCTCGCCCGAGGTCCTCCTGGCCTTCGACGGCCGGCCGCTGGGCGCGCGCAATCGGGCGCTGGTCGAGCGCCTGGTGCGGGCCGACGCGGTGGTGGTGGCGGGGGAGGCGGCCAGCCACTGCGTGCGCAGCACGCTCGAGGACCTGCTCGCGGAGCTCGCCGCGCTCGACCCGGCGCTGGCGCGCAAGCTCTGGATCCTGGAGGACTGCATGTCGGCGGTGGTGGTCCCGGACCCCGGCCGTCCCGGCGTCGCCCGCTTCGACTTCACCGCCGAGGCGGAGCGCGCCCTGGCGCGCTGCGCGGAGGCCGGCGCCAGGCTGCTGCGCTCGACCGATCCGCTGCCGGTGCCCGGCGGTTGACATCCGTTTATACTCAGATCTAGGATAAGGGCGACCGGCAGAGCTCCTGCCGGTCTCGCCGGGCCGCTGTTATTCTCACACTGAGCATAATGGAGACCGAGATGACGCCCGCCTTCGAGACCCTGCGGACCCCGCCGCCGCCCCCGGCGGGGGTCGTGGCCACCACCGCCGCGGCGCGCGAGCGCCTGCGCGGCCACGTGCCCGAGGTCGAGTGGGGCGTGCACCGGGACTACATCGCGGAGATCCTGCGCCTGAAGCGCGAGCGCAACGCCGTGGTGCTGGCCCACAACTACCAGACGCCCGAGATCTTCCACGGCGTCGCCGACTTCGTGGGCGACTCGCTCGCCCTCGCCCAGCAGGCGGCGGCGACCGAGGCCGCGGTCATCGTCCAGTGCGGCGTCCACTTCATGGCCGAGACCTCCAAGGTCCTGGCGCCGGACAAGACCGTGCTCATCCCCGATCCGGCCGCGGGCTGCTCGCTGGCGGCCGCGATCACCGGCGCCGACGTCCGCCTCCTGCGCGAGCGTCATCCGGGCGTGCCGGTGGTGACCTACGTGAACACCTCGGCCGAGGTGAAGGCGGAGTCCGACGTCTGCTGTACCTCCGCCAACGCGGTCGAGGTGGTCGAGTCGCTGGGCGTGCCGCGCGTCATCTTCCTGCCCGACGAGTTCCTCGGGCGCCACGTGGCTTCGCGCACCGCGGTCGAGCTCGTGCTCTGGCACGGCCACTGCGAGGTCCACGCGCGCTTCACCGGCGACCAGATCCGCGGCCTGCGCCGGCAGCACCCCGGCGTCTACGTGCTGGCCCATCCGGAGTGCCCGCCCGAAGTGCTCGCGGAGGCGGACTTCGTGGGCTCGACCGCGGGCATGATCCGGGCGGTGGGCGAATCCGGCCGCGCGCGCGTCGCGATGATCACCGAATGCTCGATGAGCGACAATGTCGCCGCCGCGCACCCGGAGGTGGAGTTCGTGCGTCCCTGCAACCTCTGCCCGCACATGAAGCGGATCTCGCTGCCCAAGATCCAGCGCAGCCTCGAGCTGCTGCGCCACGAGGTCGAAGTGGCGCCCGCGGTGGCCGCGCGCGCCCGGCGCGCCGTCGAGCGCATGCTCGAGGTCGGCCGCGGGGGAGCCCGCTCGTGAGCGTTCCGCTGCGCGGCCGCGGGCACTGCGAGGCCGACGTGCTCGTGGTGGGCACGGGGGTGGCGGGGCTCACCGCGGCGCTGGGCGCCGCGGGCGCCGGCCGATCGGTCCAGCTGCTGACCAAGGGCGAGCTCACCTCGGGCTCGAGCCCCTGGGCGCAGGGCGGGGTGGCGGCCGCGATGGGCGCGGGGGATTCGCCGGAGCTGCACGCCGCGGACACGGTGGCGGCGGGCGCGGGGCTGGTCGACCCGGAGGTCGCGGAGATCGTCGCCCGCGACGGCGTGCTGGCGATCCGCAGGCTGGTCGAGATCGGCGCCGAGCTGGATCGCGGCGCGCGCGGCGAGCTCTCGCTCGGCCGCGAGGCCGCGCACAGCCGTCACCGCATCGTGCACGCGGGCGGCGACTCGACCGGGGCCGAGCTGGTGCGCGCCCTGGGTCGGCGCGTGGCGGGCCACCCGCGCATCCGGATCCTCGAGCACGCGTTCGCGGAGCGCGTGGCGCTCGGCGACGGCGGGGTGGCCGGCCTCGTCGTGCGCCACGGCGACGGTCGCCGCGCCCTCCATCGGGCGTCGCGCGTCGTGCTCGCCACCGGCGGGCTCGGACAGCTCTACCGCTACACCACCAACCCGCCCGAGGCCACCGGCGACGGGCTCCTGCTCGCCGCGGCGGCGGGTGCGCGGCTGGTGGACGTCGAGTTCGTGCAGTTCCATCCCACCGCGCTCGCGGTCGCCGCCGATCCGCTGCCGCTCCTCACCGAGGCGCTGCGGGGCGAGGGCGCCACGCTCGTGGACGAGCGCGGCGAGCGGTTCCTGGCCGCCGAGCATCCGGCGGCCGAGCTGGCGCCGCGCGACGTCGTGGCGCGCGCCATCTGGCGCCGGCAGGCGCAGGGACACCGCGTCTTCCTGGACGCCCGGGCCGCGGTCGGCGAGCGGTTCCCGCGCCGCTTCCCGAGCGTCTTCGAGGCCTGCCGGAGCGCGGGCCTCGACCCGCGCATCGAGGCGATGCCCGTGGTGCCGGCGGCGCATTACCACATGGGCGGCGTCGCGGTGGACGATCGCGGGCGCACCAGCATCGGCGGGCTGTGGGCCTGCGGCGAGGTCTCGGCGACCGGCGTCCACGGCGCCAACCGGCTGGCCTCCAATTCGCTGCTCGAAGCGCTGGTCTTCGGCGCGCGCGTCGCGGACTCGCTCGACAGCCATGCCGGGGACCGCCTCCGCGGCCGGTTCGAGGCGGCCTCCGCAGCCGGCTGCGACGCGCGCGCCGCGGCGCCCGGGCTGCGCCGGGAGGTGCGCGAGCTGGCCTGGGAGCGGCTCGGCCTGGAGCGCGATCGTGCCGGCCTGGAGCTTGCGCTGGCGCGGCTCTCGGAGGCCTGGCTGGAGCTGCCCGAGGGCGCCAGCGAGGTGCGCAGCCTGGTGGCGGCGGCGACCCTGCTCGGCGCCGCGGCGCTGCGCCGCGAGGAGAGCCGCGGCGCCCACCGGCGCGCCGACTTCCCCGTGGCGCGCGCGGAGTGGCGCTTCCGTCAGTTCCTCGAGGTCGAGCTGGGTGCGCGCGGTCCGCAGTGCCGTTTCGAGCCGCGCCCGGCGCTCGAGCAGGTGCCGGCGTGAGCCGCCCGGAGCTGCCGCCCGCCTCCGCCTGGGAGCCCCTGGTCGAGGTCGCGCTCGCCGAGGACCTGGGCCGGGCGGGCGACCTCACCTCGCAGCTGGTGGTCGGCCCGCACGTGCGCGCCTCCGCCCGCCTGGTGGCGCGCCGCGCCGGGGTCGTCGCCGGCCTGCCCCTGGTCGGCTTCGTGCTGCGCCGGCTCGACCGTGCGGCCGAGTTCCGGCCTCGGGTCGAGGACGGCGACCGCGTCGAGGCCGGCGCCCTGCTCGCGGAGGTGGCGGGGCCGGCGCGCGCCCTGCTCGCCGGCGAGCGCACCGCGCTCAACCTGCTGGGGCGGCTCTCCGGGATCGCCACCGCGACGCGCGCGCAGGTGGAGGCGGTCGCCGGCACGCGCGCGGTGATCGTGGACACGCGCAAGACCACGCCGGGGCTGCGCGCGCTGGAGAAGTACGCGGTGCGCTGCGGCGGCGGCCGCAACCACCGTTTCGGCCTCGACGACGCGGTGCTGATCAAGGACAACCACGTCGCGGTGGCCGGTGGCGTCGGCGAGGCGGTGCGCAGGGCGCGCGCGGGCTGCGGCCACCTGGTCAAGGTCGAGGTCGAGATCACGCGCCTCGACCAGCTCGAGGAGGCGATCGAAGCGGGCGCCGATGTCGTGCTGCTCGACAACTTCCCGATCGGCGAGCTCTACCGCGCGGTGGGGCAGGGACGGGGGCGCGTCCTGCTCGAGGCCTCGGGCGGCATCACTCCGCGCTCGCTGCGCGCGGTCGCGGAGTCGGGCGTCGACCTGATCTCGCTGGGCTGGATCACTCACAGCGCGCCCGCGCTCGACGTCGCGCTCGACTTCGACTGAACCCGCGCCGCGCTCGCGCGGGCGCGACCGGTCGCGACGCCGGGCGCCGGTGCGCGCGCGTATAGACTCTGCGCCATGGGAGACGGACTGGTCACGATCGGCGGCGCCGCGCGCGGCGGGCGCAACGGGCGCGAGGGACCCCGGCCGGAGTGGCTGCGCATCCGGCTCGCCACCCCGGAGCAGTACCACTCCGTGCGCAAGCTGGTCGGGCGGCTCCACCTCAACACGGTGTGCGAAGAGGCGCGCTGCCCCAACATCTACGAGTGCTGGGGCGAGCACGGCACCGCGACCTTCATGATCCTGGGCGAGATCTGCACCCGCCGCTGCGGCTTCTGCGCGGTGACCTCGGGCCGGCCCGCGAAGGGGACCGAGCCGGAGGAGCCGGCGCGCCTCGCCGAGGCGGTGGCGACGATGGGCCTGCGCCACGTGGTCGTCACCTCGGTCGACCGCGACGACCTCGCCGACGGCGGCGCGGCGCACTGGGCGGCGGTGATCCGGGCCGTGCACGAGCGCACGCCGGAGTGCTCGGTCGAGGTCCTGACGCCCGATTTCCGGGGCGTGCCGGACGCGCTCGACGTGGTGCTCGCGGCCCGGCCCGAGATCTTCAGCCACAACGTGGAGACGGTGCCCGCGCTCTACCGCAAGGCGCGCCCGGGCAGCCGCTACGAGCGCAGCCTCGCCCTGCTCGCCGAGGCGGCGCGGCGCCGGGACGCGGGCGATTTCGCCGGGCGCGTCAAGACCGGCATCATGGTGGGCCTGGGCGAGACTCCGGAGCAGGTCTTCGACACCCTGCGCGACATCCGTGCCGCGGGCGTCGAGGTGCTCACCATCGGACAGTACCTGCAGCCGACCTCCGGCCACCTGCCGGTGGATCGCTGGGTCCATCCCGACGAGTTCGCGCGCTACCGGGAACGGGCGCGCGAGCTCGGCTTCGCCCACTGCCAGGCCGGTCCCCTGGTGCGCTCCAGCTATCACGCCCACGAGCAGGTCGACCGGCCGCTGCGCGAGAGCGCGCGCGCCGCGCGGGCGTCGGGCGCCGCCGGCTGACGCTCCCCCCCGTCCGTTGGGGCGGGGCGCCGCTCTGGCGCAGGCCTACAATCGAGGCAGCAGTACCGGACGCAACTCCCCGGATCGGAGGCCCACCAGTGCTGTGCGGGGTGGGGATCGATCTCTTCGATAGCAGTCGGCTCGAGCGCGAGCTCGCCTGCGACGGCGCCCGTCTGCTCGGCGCGCTCTACTCCCCCGACGAAGTCGCGACCTGCCTGCGCGGCCGCTCCTCGGTGGCGCGCCTGGCCGCCTGCTTCGCCGCCAAGGAGGCGGTGGCCAAGGCGCTCGAGCTCGACGGCTCGCTCGGCCTCGCCTGGCGGAGCATCGAGGTGCTGCTCGACCGGCCGGGAGGCGTCGAGGTCCGGTTGCACGGCGCGATCGCCGAGCAGGCCAGGCGCCGGGGCGTCCGCCGCTTCCGGATCTCTCTCGCGCGCAGCCAGGCGCTGGTCGTGGCCGGCGCCGTCTCGGAGACCTGACCGAACGCCTCCCGAGGTGTCCCGATGAACCCGACCCTGACGCTTCCCCCGGCCGCCGTGACGAGCCCCTGGACCGCCGCCGAGCGCGAGCTCGGCTATCACGCGGGCGGGCCGGTCAACCTCGGCTGGCTGACCAGCGACCGGATCTGCGCGCTCGGACGCGGCGCGCATCCGGCGCTGATCTGGGAGGACTCCCAGGGCCGCCAGCGCCGCTACACCTTCGACGACCTGCGGCGCCTGTCGGACGCCGCAGCCGCGTTCCTGGCGCGCCAGCAGATCGGCGCCGGCGAGCGCGTCTGCCTCTTCCTCGACCGCGTGCCCGAGCTCTACTTCGCCTTCCTCGGCATCCTCAAGCTGGGGGCCATCGTGCAGCCGCTGTTCTCGGCGTTCGGCGAGGACTCGCTGTGGACCCGCCTCGAGGACGCTGGCACCGCGGCGGTGGTCACCCAGCGCCGGCACCTGGGGAAGGTGCGGCGGATCCGGTCGCGCCTGCCCGCGCTCCGGCAGGTCGTGGTGGTGGACGCCGACGGGCTCGCGCTCGAGCCGGGCGAAGTCGCGTTGGCGCTCGAGCGCGAGCCGGAGGCGGAGGGCTTCCCGGTCTATCCGGCGACCGCCGAGACGCCCTCGGTCCTGCACTACACCTCGGGCACGACCGGCAAGCCGAAGGGCGCCCAGCACGTGCACGGCGCGCTGGTCGGCCAGTTCCAGACCGCACGCGTGGCGCTCGACCTGCGGCCCGACGACGTCTACTGGTGCAACGCCGACCCGGGCTGGGTGACGGGCACCTCGTACGGCATCCTCGGCCCGTGGTCGAACGGCGTCACCCAGGTCGTGCTCGATTCGGGCTTCAACGCCGCGCGCTGGTACGAGGTGATCGCGCGCCACCGCGTCACGGTCTGGTACTCGGCGCCGACCGCGATCCGCCTGCTGATGCGCGAGGGCAGCGGCCTCGCCCGCGCCCACGACCTCGGCTCGCTGCGCCACCTGGCGAGCGTCGGCGAGCCGCTCAACCCGGAGGCGGTGATCTGGTCGCGCGAGACGTTCGGGCGGCCCTTCCACGACACCTACTGGCAGACCGAGACCGGCTGCATCGTGATCGCCAACCTGCCCGGGCTCGAGATCAAGCCGGGCTCGATGGGCAAGCCGTTCCCCGGCGTCACCGCGACCGTCCTGGACCCGGTGCGCCTCGAGCCGATCGGCGAGCGCGGCCGCGTCGGGCTGATCGCGCTCAGGCCGGACTGGCCCTCGATGATGCGCGGCTACTGGGGAAACCGCACGGCCTACGAGTCGCGCTTCCGCAACGGCTGGTACCTGACCGGCGACCGCGCCTCGATCGACGGCGACGGCTACTTCTGGTTCGTGGGCCGCGACGACGACGTCATCAACACCGGGGGCCATCTGGTGGGCCCCTTCGAGATCGAGTCGGCCCTGCTCGAGCACGCGGCGGTGGCCGAGTCCGCGGCGGTGGCCAAGCCCGACGCGGTCAACATGGAAGTGGTGAAGTGCTTCGTGGTGCTCAAGCCGGGATTCGTCCCCTCGGACGACCTCGAGCTCGAGATCATGAACGGGCTGCGACGGCGGCTCTCGCCGCTCGCCATGCCGCAGGAGATCGAGTTCACCGACTCGTTGCCGAAGACCCGGAGCGGGAAGATCGTGCGCCGCGTGCTGCGCGCGCGCGAGTTCGGCGAGCCGCTCGGAGACCTTTCCACGCTGATGGAGGAGTAGGAGGCTCGCGATGGACGAGCTCGAGAAGGTCATCCTGGACTACGTTCGCAAGGAGTACCTGGAGGAAGGCGACGAGCGCGAGCTGGGCGTCGCCACCCCGCTGATCACGGGCGGCATCGTGGACTCGTTCTCGATGGTCTCGCTCAAGCGGTTCCTGGAGAGGAAGTACGTGATCCGCATCCCGGACGCCGAAGCCACGCCGGCCGCCTTCGACAGCGTGCGCGCGATCGCGGAGCTGGTCGAGAAGCTGCGCGGCGCGCCGGCGACGGCCTGAGGGCGAGGAGGAGCGCCATGGCCTACGACCAGAAAGCCCAGGAGCACTACCGGCGCGAGCTGGACGCGATCCGCTCCGCCGGGCTGTTCAAGGAGGAGCGCATCATCCACGATCCGCAGGCGGTCGAGATCGACGTCGAGTTCCCGGCCGGCGAGCCCGTGCGTCGCGTCATCAACCTGTGCGCCAACAACTACCTCGGCCTGTCCAGCCATCCGAAGGTCGTGGCGGCGGCCCACGCCGGGCTCGACCGCCGCGGCTACGGCATGTCGTCGGTGCGCTTCATCTGCGGCACCCAGGACGTCCATCGCGAGCTCGAGCGCAAGCTGAGCGGCTTCCTCGGCACCGAGGACACCCTGCTCTTCCCGTCCTGCATGGACGCCAACGCCGGGGTCTTCGAGGCCCTCTTCTCGGAGGCCGACGTGCTGATCGCGGACCGCCTCGTGCACGCCTCGATCGTGGACGGCATGCGCCTGTCGAAGGCCGCGCAGGACACCTTCAAGCACTCCGACATGGAGCACCTCGAGGAGAAGCTGGCCGAGCATCTCGACAAGCGCTTCCGGGTCGTGGTCACCGACGGCGTGTTCTCGATGGACGGCGACCTCGCCCGGCTCGACGAGATCGTCGCGCTGGCCGAGAAGTACGACGCCATGGTGTTCGTGGACGACTCGCACGCCACCGGCTTCATGGGCGCCACCGGCCGCGGCAGCCACGAGCAGACGGGCGTGGTGGGCCGGATCGACCTGATCACCACCACCCTCGGCAAGGCCCTGGGCGGTGCCTCCGGCGGCTGCGTCTCGGGGCGCGCCGAGCTGGTCGAGATGTGCCGGCAGCGGGCGCGTCCCTATCTGTTCTCGAACTCGGTGCCGCCGGTCATCGTCTCGGCGGCGCTCGCCGTCCTCGACCTGATCGGCGGCTCCACCGCGCGCCGGGACAAGCTCGAGGAGAACACGCGTTACTGGCGCGGGCTGCTCGCCGAAGCCGGCTTCGACGTCAAGCCGGGCGCGAGCCCGATCGTGCCGGTGATGCTCTACAACGCGCGCCTGGCGCAGGACTTCGCGCGCGGGCTGTTCGCCCGGGGCATCTACGTGGTCGGTTTCTTCTTCCCGGTGGTGGCGAAGGGGCAGGCGCGGATCCGGACGCAACTCTCCGCGGCCCACGACAAGGCGCACCTCGACCGCGCGATCGAGGCCTTCGTGAGCGTGGGCCGGGAGCTCGGAGTCCTCGGCCTCGACCGCCGGCAGTTGATCGAGCGCTTCGGCCCCTGAAGGAGGTCGCGAGATGCGCGAGCGGAACGGAGACGTCCACGGCCGGGATCCGGTCGAGTGGGATCGGCTCGACGAGGAGCTCGCGGCGCGCGGCTGGAAGATCACCGCCGCACAGATGTGGGTGGTCGAGGCGCGACGCGGCTCGGAGGCGGAGCTGGTGACGGGCAAGACGAGGCAGGAGGCCTACGACAGGCTGTTCGAGCTGTTGCGCATGGCCGAGGCTCCGCACCTCCCCTAGCCGGGCAGGTGCCGGCGGATCACTCGACCTCGGGCACCGAGGCGATGTCGGCGCCCGGCGCCACCGGGCGCCGCATGGCGTCGCGCTGCACCAGCGCGAGGCCGCCCACGATGAGCAGGAAGCCGATCGCCTGGTTTCCGCGCACCGCCTCGCCGAGCGCCACGGCGGCGAGCGCACCGGTGAGCACCGGCTGCAGCGTGGTGAAGGCGGCCGCCATCGCCGGTGACGACCGGCGCACGGCCCAGGTGTTGAGCGCGAACGCGCCGGCGGTCGGCACCAACCCGATGTAGAGCGTGCCGGCGAGCGCGCTCGCCGGCAGCCCGGTCCAGGGCGTGGCGGCGAGCGCCGGCGCCGAGAGCGCGAGCGTGCCGATCGAGCCGAACAGGAAGCTCCACGCGATGACCGTGCGCCAGGGCACGCGCTCGAACAGCGGCCGCTGGAGGACGAGGAAGAACGAGTAGCAGAGGCAGTTCGAGAGCACCAGCAGGTTGCCGAGCGTGGCGCGGCCGGAGGTCTCCAGCCGGGCGGGGTCGAGCAGCACCAGCGCGCCGGCGGCCGCGAGCAGGATGCCCGCCAGGCGCGCGCCGCGCACGCGCTCGACGCCGACGAGCGCCGCCACGCCCGCGGTGAACACCGGGATCGAGGGCATCAGGATCGCCGCGCTGGTGGCGCTGGTGAAGGAGAGGCCGAGCAGGAACAGGGTCTGGTTGGCGAGGATGCCGAGGAAGCCGAGCAGCGCCAGGCGCGGCCAGTCCCGGCGCTCGGGCACGGTGCGGTCGTGGCGCCACGCGATGGCGAGCAGGAGCGGGGTGGCGATCGCGACCCGCGTCCCCGCCAGGGCGAGCGGCGCGAGGTCCCGGAGCACGATCTTGCCGACCACGTGGAGGGTCGAGAAGATGGCCTGGACGAGGATCAGGGCGCCGAGCACGCGCGCCGGTGTGGCGGTCACGCGCGGATCCTATCCGCGCGTCGCGGCCAGATGTCCCGGAGTCACGCGCGGGGCGGTCCCAACCGGCGCGGCGGGTTCGATAGAATGACCGCCGAGAGGTCGCCGAGTGTCCGATCCCACGATCCAGATCCGTTCCCTGTCCGAGCTCCACCTCGACGACATCGTGCGCATCGTCGAGAAGACGCGCCATTCCTATCAGCCGGACCTGTGGGAGGACCGGGTGACCTACTACCTGCGACGCGACCCCGAGAGCTCGGTGGTGGCGGAGGTCGACGGGCGCGTGGTCGGCTTCATGCTCGGCGACGTGCGGGCCGGGGAGTTCGGCATCGAGGAGCCGAGCGGCTGGATCGAGGTCATCGGGGTCGATCCGGGGTTCGCCGGCCGGGGCGTCGGCCGCGCGCTCGCCGACGCCATGCTGGCGCGCTACCGCGAGCGCGGCGTCCGCCAGGTCAGGACGATGGTGGACGCCGGGATGCCCGAGGTCGAGCGCTTCTTCAAGCAGGTGGGATTCGAGCCCGACAGCCTGCGCCCGTTCGTGCGGCGCCTCGATTGACCCGGGGGAGCGAGAGAGATGGCCAGAGTCACCACCAGCGAGCTTCCCAAGCGCTTCCACGACGCCGTGCTCAAGTGGCGTGAGACCTTCCTGCCGGACTACGACTTCCTGCTCGAGAACTGGGAGCGCTACTTCCCGCGCGATCCGAAGTTCCGCCTGTGCGCCTACCGCGAGGGCGGCATGCCGTGCACGATCGAGTGCGGCGACGAGCTGGGCCGGGACAAGTACCAGCGCGCCTGCGAGATGCGGCCCGAAGCGGCGCAGCACCTGGCGGGCGCCATCCGGGCCCAGGCCTCGACCGAGTTCGGCTCCATCCAGCAGCATCAGCTCACCCTCGCCCGCGCCCAGGACGAGGAGGAGCAGGCGATGGTGCTGCGCATGATGGCGGAGGAGCTGCGCCACGGCTACCAGATGCTCTCCCTGCTCGAGGCCGACGACTGGAAGCCGATCACCGGCCAGTCGAGCGAGCAGATGGTCGAGGAGATCCTGTCCATGAAGACCGGATCTCACGTGCTCGGCGCCTTCAACGTCGACTTCGAGTCGTTCGTGGACAACATCGTCTTCTGCGCCCTGATCGACCGCGTCGGCAAGTACCAGCTCGCCATGCAGAAGGTCTCGGCCTACGCGCCGATGGCCGAGTCGATGCCGCAGATGCTGCGCGAGGAGGCGTTCCACCTCGCGACCGGCGTGGTGCCGCTCCGGCGCTGGGTGGTCAAGGCGGCGGCGGGCTCGCCGATGATCACCATGGAAGTGATCCAGAAGCACCTCAACAAGTGGGTGCCGCGCGCGCTCGAGATGTTCGGCGACGAGCGCGGCGGGGGCACCAACGTCAAGTTCGGTCTCAAGCCGATGAAGAACTCGGAGGCCCAGGACCAGTACTGGCGCGAGATCGGCAAGGTCGTTCGCGACCTCAACCTGCGCTACCTGCGCGCGCGGCTGCCGCAGCTGGACGCCGGCCAGGCCGAGCTCACCCTCGACCGGCTGGAGTCCGAGCGCGGCGTCGTCGAGGGCGTCGACGCCCGCGACCTGCTGCGCCTGCCTCATCGTGACTACTTCCGCCGCCGCGGCGTCCCCGCCTTCCGCATGGTGGGCGAGGACGGCGGCGCCTGGACCGACGTCGAGGGCTACCTGGGACACCTGGTCAAGACCCTCCCCGACGGCTACCGGGCCACTCGTGACTTCCAGGACTACGTGACCAACCTGCGCGCCGTCGCCCGGGGCGAGAAGACCCCGGAGGAGGCGCAGAAGTTCATGCCGCAGCTGCGGCGCGTGGGGGGAGTGTGCCCCTGCTCGCGCGCGGTGCGGTGGGTGGCCGACGAGCACGTCGAGCTGCCGGACGGCGGCGCCGTCCACGGCGGCTGAGCGCGGCCGATCCGGAGGGTTTCCATCATGTCGGGCCTCTTCTCCTGGCTCATCCGGCGGGGTCTGCCGCTGGTCCCGAAGCCGATCGTCGGCCGGGTGGCCAAGCGCTACGTCGCGGGCGAAACGCTCGAGCACGCCCTGAGCACCATCGAGCAGCTCGCCCGCGACGGCGCGATGGCCACCATGGACCTGCTCGGCGAAGAGGTCCGCGAGCGGCCCAAGGCGCTCGCCGCGGCGGACGAATACGAGCGCATGCTCGACGCCATCGCCGAGCGCAAGCTGGTCGCCAACATTTCGGTCAAGCTCTCCGCGCTCGGCCTCAAGATCGACGAGCGGTTCTGCAGCGAGAACCTGGACCGGATCGCGGCCGCCGCGCGCCGGCACGGCAACTTCGTGCGGGTGGACATGGAGGACGCCAGCACCACCGACGCCACCCTGCGTCTCTACCGCGAGATGCAGGCGCGTCACGGCAACCTGGGCGTGGTGTTCCAGGCCTACATGCGCAGGACCCTGTCGGACATCGCGGCGCTGCCCGAGACGGGCGCCAACGTGCGCCTGTGCAAGGGCATCTACGTAGAGCCGCGCGCGATCGCCTTCAAGGCCTACGAGACGGTGCGCCTCAACTTCCTGCAGGCGCTCGAGAAGCTGTTCGAGCGCGGCATCTACGTCGGCATCGCGACCCACGACGAGCATCTGGTGTGCGGCGCGCTGGGACTGATCGACCGGTACCGGGTGCCGCGCGAGCGCTACGAGTTCCAGATGCTGCTCGGCGTCGAGCCCGAGCTGCGCCGGATCCTGCTCGCGGAGGGGCACCGGCTGCGCGTCTACGTGCCCTACGGCCGGGACTGGTACCCGTATTCCACGCGCCGGTTGCGCGAGAACCCGGAGGTCGCGAAGCACGTCGTGCGCGCGTTCCTCGCCGGCCGCGCCTGATCCGTCCCGCGGGCGGGGCCCCGCCGCTTCGCCCGCACGCGGTCTGGCGATAGACTCCGGGCGCCTTCCGGGCCAGCCGAACCGAGGAACGGGCCGACGTTGCCGACCACCCTTCGAACCGCCGACTCCGCCGAGGCCGCAGCGAAGCCCGCCGGCTCCGCGCGCGGGATCCCGGCGCGCGACCGCGCCGGCGCGGTGCGCCGGGAGCGGGCCGGCTTCGATGGTCCGGCCGCGGTCCGCGCGGAGCGACCATGACCCGTCGTCCCGACTCCGACACGCGCGATCCCTCGACCGACGGCCTGTCCGCGACCAAGGTCGGGCAGCTCCGGCGGCCGACCGCGCAGATCGCCTCGCCGGCGCCCGGCCAGCCGGCGGAGAGCTTCTTCGAAGCCGCGGTGATCGTCATCGCCCACCCCGAGAATCGGCGCCTGGGCAACCGCTTCGCGCTCGCTCCCGGGACGACGATCGAGATCGGGCGCTCGCCCTCCGCGCAGATCAGCCTGCCCGAGGTCCCTTCCCTCTCCCGTTCCCACGCGCGCCTCCGGTACTCGGGCGGCCACGTGACGATCGAGGACCTCGGCAGCCGCAACGGCACCTACGTCAACGACCGGGAGGTCGAGGCCGCCACGGACCTGCGCAGCGGCGACCGCTTCCAGGTCGGATCCGTGCACTTCAAGTTCCTCCACGACCGGGACGTCGAGCACGCCTACCACGAAGCCATCTACCAGATGGTCATGCGCGACGGGCTGACCGAGATCTTCAACCAGCGCAAGTTCGCCGAGGAAGGCGAGCGCGAGCTGGCGCGCGCGCTGCGTCACGCGCGGCCCCTCACCCTGATCCTCTTCGACCTCGACCACTTCAAGAGCGTCAACGACACCTTCGGCCACCTGTGCGGGGACGCGGTGCTCAAGCAGACGGCGGCGAGGGTGAACGGGCGGCTGCGTCCGGAGCAGATCTTCGCGCGCATCGGCGGCGAGGAGTTCGCCGTGCTCTGCCCCGAGATCGATCTCGCCGGCGCCGGCACGCTGGCGGAGAGGCTGCGCGAGCTGCTCTCCGGCCGGCCGTTCGAGTGCGGTCCGACCGGCATCCACGTCACCTGCTCGTTCGGAGTCGCGGCCGCGGGCGGCTCCATGTCGCACCTGAGCGACCTGGTCGCCGCCGCCGACCGGGCGCTCTACCGCGCCAAGGAGGCGGGCCGCGACCGCGTCGAGGTCGAGGCGGCACCGAGCCGCTGAGCGCCGGGTCCGGGCGCGTGGATAGAATGCCGCGGTGACGAAGCGCCTCTACGACTGCGGCAACTGTCCCGCCTACTGCTGCTCCTACGACCATGTCGAGGTCACCGACGCCGACCTCGCGCGCCTGGCGCGTCACCTCGAGGTCGAGCCCGCGGTCGCCGAGCGGCGCTTCACGAAGCGGGGGAGAGGCAAGGGCCGGCACCTGCGCGTCCTGCGCCACCGCAAGGACAAGCACTTCGGCACCGCCTGCCGCTTCCTCGATCCCAGGACCCGCCAGTGCGGCGTCTACGAGGCCCGTCCCTCGATCTGCCGGACCTATCCCGGCACCGGGCGCTGCGGCTTCTACGACTTCCTCTGCGCCGAGCGGCGCGCGCAAGAGAACCCGGCCTACGTTCCGTCCTTCACGCGCGGCTGAACGAGCGCGAAAGGAGCCGGCGAGGTGCTCAGGAGCCTTCACGTACGCAACCTGGCGGTGCTCGCCGGAGGCGAGATCGAGCTCGGCGCCGGCCTCAACGTCCTGACCGGCGAGACCGGCGCCGGCAAGTCCCTGGTGGTCGATTCGCTCGGCCTGCTCGCGGGCGCGCGCGCCGCCGCCGACCTCGTGCGCGAGGGCGAGGAGGCGCTCTCGGTGGCGGGGCTCTTCGACCTGCCCCCGGGCGCGGCCGCTCTGCTCGACGGCGCGGGCATCGAAGTCGACGGCGACGAGCTGGTGGTGCGGCGGGAGATCAGCCGCGAGGGGCGCAACCGGGTCTTCCTCAACGACCAGCCCGCGACGGTGCGCCTCCTGCAGGAGCTCGCGCCGCGCCTGCTGCGCATCCACGGCCAGCGCGAGGAGCTGGGCCTGGCCGACCCGGAGCTGCAGCGCGCCTGGCTCGACCGCGCCGGCGGCGAGGAGGCGCGCACCCTGGCCGGGGCGACCGCGGAGCGCTGGTCGGCGTGGCGCGCGCTCGCCGAGCGGCTCGAGCGGCTGGCGGGCGACCAGCGGCTGCGGCGGGAGCGCGTCGATCTGCTGCGCTTCCAGGCGAGCGAGATCGACGACGCGCGCCTCACCCCCGGCGAGGAGGACGAGCTGCGCCGCGATCGCGACGTGCTGCGCCACCGCGAAGCGATCCTCGCCGCGCTCGGCGGCGCCCACGGCGCCCTGGTCGAGGACGAGGGAGCGGCGGTCGAACGGCTGGGCGAGGCGCGCCGCGCGCTGGGCGCGATCGCGCACTGGGAGCCCGCCGCGGCCGAGGGGCTGGCCGAGCTCGACGAGCTCGGCGCGCGCGCCGCCGAGCTCGGGCGCGCCCTGGCCGAGCGCCTGTCGGCGATCGAGACCGAGCCCGGCCGGCTGGACGGCATCGAGGAGCGGCTCGCCCTGGTCGAGCGGCTGATCCGCAAGTACGGCGAGGGCAGCGCCGGCATCCTCGCCCGGCGGGTGGAGATCGGGCGCGAGCTCGCCGAGCTGGAGGAGGACGCCTCGAACCGGGGCGAGCTCGAGGCGCGCGCCGCCGCCGCGCTCGACGACTACCGCGCCGCCGCCCTCGCGCTCTCCGACGCGCGCCGGCGCTGGGGCGTCGCCCTGGCGGCGCGGCTCGAGAAGGAGCTCGCCGAGCTGGCGCTCAAGGGCACGCGCTTCGAGGTCGCGCTCGAGCGGACGCGCCGCGCCGGCAGCGCGCTGGTCGTGGACGGCGAGCCGGTCGACTTCGCTCCGCACGGCATCGATCGCGTGAGCTTCCAGTTCGCGCCCAATCCGGGCGAGCCCATGGCGCCGATTGCGCGCACCGCGTCGGGGGGCGAGCTGGCGCGCGTCTCGCTCGCGCTCCAGCTCGCCGCGCACGGCGAGGAGGTGGCGGGCGGCCCGACGCTGGTCTTCGACGAGGCGGATTCCGGCCTGGGCGGCGCCCAGGGCGCGGCGCTCGGGCGCAAGCTCCGCCGGCTGGCGCGGCGCGGACAGATCCTCGCCGTGACGCATCTGGCGCAGGTGGCGAGCTTCGCCGACTGCCACCATCGGGTCGCCAAGCGGGTCAGGTCGGGACGGACCTGGGCCGACGTCGCCCGCCTCGACCGCGCCGAGCGCGTGGCGGAGATCGCGCGCATGCTCTCCGGCGCGAAGGTCACCGGGCTGTCGCTCGAGCACGCCGAGGAGATGGTCGCCGCGGCGGAGGTGGAACGCAGGTGAGCGGGGGTGCGGCGGCGGGCGCGTGCTGGCGCTTCGGGGACGATCCGGGAGAGGTCGCGGCCGCGCTCGCGCGCGGTGCCGTGCTCGCCATCCCGACCGAGTCGTCCTACGGTCTGGCGGTCGATCCGCGCGACGCCGCGGGGGTGGCGCGGATCTTCCGGCTCAAGGGCCGCCCCGACGGCAGGCCGCTGCCGGTGGTGGGCGCCGACGCGGCCGCCTTCGGGCGGCTCGGCGTGGCGCCCGACGCGCCGGCGCTGCTCTGGGCCGCCCGCCACTGGCCGGCGGCGCTCTCGGTCGTGGTCGCGATCGCGGCGCCGATCCCGGCTTCGGCGGGCGGCCACACGCTCGCGGTGCGCGTGCCCGGCCACGCCGCGCTGCGCGCGCTCGCCGCGGCGCTCGGCGGGCCGCTCACGGCGACCTCGGCGAACCCGAGCGGCGCTCCGCCGTATCTCGACCCGGAGCCGCTCGCGGCCTGGCTCGCGCGCGCGGGCGAAGCGTCGGGCGTCGAGACGCTGCTCGTCGACGGTGGCCGCCTGCCGGGCGGCCCGCCTTCGACCCTGGTCGAGCTCGTGGAGGGGAGGCCGGTCGTGCTCCGGCCCGGGAGGTTCGAGATTGTCTGAGTCGAGTCGATCGGCGCTCGCCTGGGCGGGGCTCGTCGTTGCGCTGGGGCTGGCCGGCGCGGAGGCCCTCGGCGCGGCCGCGGACGAAGCGCCCGCGCTGCCCGTCGCGGAGGTTCGCGCCGGCCTGCGCGGATGGGGCGAGACGGTGTTCGCGGGCGCGCAGCCGGAGCGCTTCGAGGTCGAGGTGCTCGGCGTCCTGCGCGCCGTCGCGCCGGGCACGGACTACGTGCTGGCGCGCCTGTCCGGCCACGGGCTCGAGGACTCGGGCGTGATCGCGGGCATGAGCGGCAGCCCGGTGTGGATCGACGGCCGGCTGGTCGGTGCGGTGGCCTTCGCGTGGCCGTTCGCGAGCGAGGCGATCGCCGGCATCACGCCGATCGAAGCCATGCGCCGGATCGGCAGCGCCGGCGCCTGGCCGGGACCGGCGCGGCCGGTGGTGAGCTTCGCGGAGCTCGCGGCGCGACGGCTGCCGGGCGACCTGCTGACCGCGGCCTCGCACCGGCTGGCGCGGGCGACCGGCCTCGAGGCGGGTCCGGCGGTGGCCTGGGGCGCGGGCGGCTTCTCCCCGGCCGGACTCGCGCGGCTCTCGGCGGCGCTGCCGGCGCTCTCGCCGGTCGCGGTGGGGCGCGCCGAGCCCTTGCCGGCCGCCGGCGAGGAGCTGCGCGCCGGATCGGCGGTCGCCGCGCTGTTCGTGGACGGGGACCTGCGGCTGGCGGCGACCGGCACGCTGACCGAGCGCAGCGGCGACCGCGTGCTGGCGTTCGGACATCCGGTGGCCGGCCTGGGCGACGTCAGCCTGCCGCTCGCCACCGCCGAGATCGTCGCCGTGCTGCCCAGCCGGTTCAGCTCGTTCAAGCTCGCCAACGCCGGGCCGGTGGTGGGGGAGTTCGTGCGCGATCATGCGGCGGGCACGCTCGGCCGAATCGGGGCGGTGCCGAGCACGGTGCCGCTCGAGGTGCGCGTCGCCGCGCCGGTCGCGCGCGAGTTCCATCTCAGGCTCGCGCGTGTGCCCGACTTCCTGCCCCTGCTGGCGGCCGTCGGCGCGCTCGGCGCGCTCGACTCCACCACGGCGCCGGGCGGCGTCCACGGGCTCGACCTCAGGATCGACGCCGACCTCGGGGCGCGCGGACGCGTCGCGCTGAGCCAGAGCTTCGACGGCCCGGGCGCGGTCGGCGAGGCCGCGGGCTACGTCTTCGCGCTGCTCGATTTCCTGGTCCACAACGACCTCGCCGAGGTGACCCTCGCCGGGCTCCGGCTCGAGCTCACGCCCTGGACCTCGCCGCGCTCCGCCGACCTGGTGGGAGCGCACGCGGCGCGCACGCGTCTCGAGCCGGGAGAGGTGCTCGAGCTCTACGTCGACCTGCGCGCCTTCCGCGGTGAACGCGTGCGGCGCACGCTGCGCATCCCCATTCCGGCCGACCTGCCCGCCGGGCGCTACACCTTCCTCGTCGGCGACGGCGCCAGCGTCGACGCCGCGCGCTTCGCGCTCGAGCCGGTCGCCCCGGTCAGCTTCGAGCAGGCGGTCGAGTGGCTGGGCGCGCTCGGCTCCACGCGCGAGATCGCGGTGCTCGGCGTGCTGGCCGGACGCGGGCTGGGGGTGGCGGGCGAGATCCTGCCGCGCCTGCCGGCGTCGGCGCAGGCGATCTGGGCGGCGGGCGGCGGCGGCGGCACGCGCCCGCTGCGGCTCGCCATCGCGCAGCGCCTGCGCTTCCCGGAGGCCGAGCCGGTGACGGGCCTGGTGCGGCTCGACGTCGAGCTCCGGCGACCGCAGCCGAGCGCGGGCGAGGGCGGCGGAGGTGAGGAAGACGCCGGCGAGGGCGCCACGCCCGACCCGGCGGAGGGCTCCGCAGGCGGGGGCGGCAAGCCGTCCGCCGCGGGCAACGCAAAGGAGAAGGGATGACGACGCGAGCTCCTGCAGCGGTGGTTGTCACCGCGCTGATCGCCTGCTCGGCGGCGCTCGACGCCGCGCAGGTGCGCATCCTCGCCACCCAGAGCGCCGGCGCCTTCCTCGCCGGCCGGCTCGACGACGTCTCGGTGGACGCCGACGGAGTGCTCGCGCTCGCGCGTCGCGCGGAACGGGTGAGCGGGCTCGACGAGCCGTTCGCCTTCTCGTTCGCCGCGCTCCCGGACGGCTGGGCGGTGGGCACCGGCAACGACGGCAAGGTGCTCAAGGTCTCGCGCTCGGGCGAGGTGTCGACGCTGCTCGACGCCGCCGAGCCCGTCGTGTTCGCGCTCTGGGCCGACCCGGACGGCACCCTGTTCGCGGGCACCTCGCCCGCAGGCCGCGTCTATCGCATCGCCGGCGGGCGGGTCGAGGAGTACTTCGCGCCGGGGGAGACCTACATCTGGGCGCTGGCGCGCGGCACGGACGGAGTCCTCTGGGTGGCGACCGGCACCGAGGGCCGCCTCTATCGGGTCGAAGGTCCGGGCCAGGGCCGGGTGGCGTTCGACAGCGAGGAGACCCACCTGCGCTCGCTGCTGCCGCTGCCGGGCGGCGACGTGCTGATCGGCTCCGCGCCGGGCGGGCTGGTGCTGCGCTGGCGGGCGAAGGAGGAGACGGCGGTCACGCTCCACGACTCGGCGCTGTCGGAGATCGTCTCGCTCGCCGCCACGCCGGACGGCGGCGCATGGGCCGCCGCGCTCGCCTCGGAGGCGAGCTTCCTGGACGTGGCGCCGAAGGCGGCGACGACGCAGGCCGCGGCCGCGGGCGCGGCGGCCGCCGACACGGCCGCGGGCGGCGAGCCGCAGCCGGTGGTGGTCGTGGTCGAAGGGGAAGGGGAGACCGGCGCGGCGGCGGCCGCCGGCTCGCGGCCCGCGGGTGCCACCGGACCGCGCAGCGAGGTGGTACGCATCGGCGCCGACGGCCGGGTCGAGCCGACCTGGACCTCGAACGAGGAGACCGTGTTCGCGCTCGCCGCGGAGGGCGCGCGTCTGTGGGCGGGCACCGGTCTGGACGGCAAGCTCTACCTGTTCGACGGCGCCCGGCCGCGCGTCGAGAAGGACCTCGAGGAGCGCCAGATCGTCGGCCTGGTCGCGGGCGAGAGCGGTCCGGCGCTGCTCACCACCAACGCCGCCGCGGTGTGGCGCTTCGCGCGCGGCGCCGAGCCGGCGGGGACCTACACGAGCGCGGCCCTGGACGCGGGCCAGGTCGCCCGTTTCGGCGTCTTCCGCTGGCGCGGCGAGGCCCCGGAGGGCGCCCGGGTCCGGGCCTCGTTCCGGTCCGGCTATTCGGCCGAGCCCGATCGCACCTGGTCGGCGTGGAGCGCGCCGGCGGCGGGGCTCGAGCTCTCGCTCGCAGCGGTGCCGCGCGGCCGCTACCTCCAGTACCGCCTCGAGCTCGCCGGCTCCGGCCCGGACGGCCCGCGCGTCTCGGCCACCGAGGTCTCCTACCGTCAGGAGAACCTGCGGCCACGGGTCGAGCGGCTCTGGGCGCTCGATCCCGGCCAGCTCCTGGTGCCCGCGGCGTTCAATCCCGGCGAGCAGGTCTTCGAGCCCGCGAGCCCGAACCGCGAGGGCATCTTCACCACGCTCGAGCCCGCGCTCCCGCGCGACGAGCGCCTGAAGACGCTCTGGAAACGGGGCTGGCGGACGCTGCGCTGGCGGGTCTCCGATCCGAACGGCGACGAGCTCCGCTACCGCCTCGAGGTGCGGCCGGAGGCGCCGGGCAGCGGCTGGCTCGAGGTCGCGGAGCGCATCGCGGACGACCACTACGGCTTCGACGCCACCGTGCTCCCGGACGGGCGATACCGCTTCCGGCTCTCGGCCAGCGACGCTCCCGGCAACGACGGCGCCGACGCGCTCGAGTCGGTCGAAGTCTCCGAGCCGGTGACCGTCGACCACTCTCCGCCCGTGCTGCGCGCGGCGCGACGCTCCGGACGGGGCGCCCGCGTCACGGTGTACGATGCCGCCAGCCCGCTGCGCGAGGCGAAGCTGTCGATCGACGGCGGGGAGTGGAAGCCGCTCACCGCCGTCGACGGGCTGGTCGACGGCCAGACGGAGGAACTGGTGGTGGAAGAGCTCCCGGACGACGCGCGCCTCGTGCTGCTCCGGCTCTCGGACGCGGCGTTCAACGACCGGACCTTCGACCTGCGCGCGGAGCTGCCGCGATGATCCAGCGCGTGGCGGTCTACCCCGGCTCCTTCGACCCGGTGCACCACGGGCACCTCGACATCATCGCGCGCTGCCGTCCGATGTTCGATCGCCTGGTCGTGGCGGTGCTCGAGAACGAGGAGAAGCGCGCCATGTTCTCGGTCGCGGAGCGGGTCGAGATGATCCGCGACCTGGTCGGGAGCGACGGTCACTGCCAGGTGGAGAGCTTCTCGGGGCTGCTCGTCGACTTCCTCGACCGGGTCGGCGCCACCACCATCGTGCGCGGCCTGCGGGCGGTCTCCGACTTCGAGTACGAGTTCCAGATGGCGCTCATGAACCGGCGGCTGAATCCGCGAGTCGAGACCGTCTTCATGACCCCCAAGGAGGACTACAGCTACCTGTCGAGCCGGCTGGTCAAGGAGGTCTTCCGGCTCGGCGGCAATCTCGAGGGGCTGGTGCCGCCGCCCGTGCTCGCGCGCATGGCGAGTCGCCTGCGCGAGTCCGGCGGGGCCGGCCGCGCTTGAGCCTGGCCGCGTTCGTTCGCGCCCTGCCGAAGGTGGAGCTGCACGTCCACCTGGAGGGCGCCATGTCGCCGCGCACGCTGCTCGAGCTGGCGCGGCGCCGGCGCGTGGACCTGCCCGCCACGGACGAGGCGGGCCTGCGCGAGTGGTTACGCGCTGGCGGAGTCGATCGGCGCCGCCGAGCGGGCGCGCGGCGTGACCGTGCGGCTGATCCCCGACATCGTGCGCGACGTCGGCCACCTGACCGCCGACGCGACCCTGGACTGGGCGCTCGCCGCCCACCGGCGCGGCCTGGCGGTGGCGCTCGGGCTGAGTGGCAAGGAGGCGTCGTCGCCCAGCGAGCCCTGGGCAGCGCACTTCCGGGAGGCGCGGCGCCACGGTCTCCACGCCGTCGCGCACGCCGGCGAGCACGCCGGGCCGGCGTCGGTCCGCTCGGTGCTCGACGCGTGCGGCGCCGAGCGCGTGGGCCACGGCGTGCGCTCGATCGAAGATCCCGATCTCGTCGGCCACCTGCGCGAGACGCGCACGCCGCTCGAGATCTGTCCGACCTCGAACGTGCTGCTCGGCGTCGTGCCCGACCTGGCGAGCCACCCCTTCGACCGGCTGCGCCGTGCCGGCGTCGAGGTCTCGGTCAACACCGACGACCCGGCGCTGTTCGACACCACGCTCTCCGACGAGTTCCTGCGCCTGGCGGAGGTGCACGGCTACGGGCCGGAGGAGGTCGCCGGGCTCGCGCTCGCGGCGGTGGCCCACTCTTTCCTGCCCGCGCCGGAGAAGGCCCGCCTGGCCGCCTCGATGCGCGCCGGGATCTCCGAGGCGGCCGAGCGCCACCTAGGGCACGCCCTGTCGTGGCGA
>JAFNAE010000101.1 GCA_017860005.1 Acidobacteriota bacterium
ACGATCAACAACTCCTGGGGCTGCCCGCCCTCGGAGGGCTGCAACCCGGGCAACTTCGCGGTCATGCAGCAGGTGGTCGAGAACGTGCGCGCCGCCGGCATCTTCGTCGCCGTCTCGGCCGGCAACAGCGGCTCGAGCTGCTCGACGGTCGAGGACCCGGCCGCGATCTACGACGCCTCCTTCACGGTCGGCTCGACGACCTCGGGCGACGCGCCCTCGAGCTTCTCGAGCCGTGGCCCGGTCACCGTCGACGGCTCCAACCGGATGAAGCCCGACATCGCGGCGCCCGGCTCCAACATCCGCTCGTCGGTGCCCGGCGGCGGCTACGGCAACTCCTCCGGCACCTCGATGGCCGGCCCGCACGTCGCCGGCCTGGTCGGCCTGCTGGTCTCGGCTCAGCCGGCGGCGGCCGGCGACGTCGACCTGCTCGAGGCGACCATCCGCCAGAGCGCGGTCCACCCCAACACGAGCACCCAGGTGTGCGGCGGCGTGCCGGCCAACGTCTTCCCCAACAACACCTTCGGCAGCGGCCGCATCGACGCCCTGGCGGCGGTCGGAGACCTGCTCGCGGGCCTGCCCTTCGTGGGCGACTTCGATACCCGAAGTCGCGCAGCGCCAGCCTGCGCTCGAGCGCCGCCACCAGGTCGCCCACCGTGACGATCGCAGCGTCGTCCTCGGGCTCGAGCGCGACCTGGAAGCGGTTCTCGACCTCCGCCGCGAGCGTGAGCAGGCGCAGCGAGTCGAGCCCCAGGTCCTCGACCAGGCGCGCCTCGGGACGGACCGTCTCCGGGTCGAGCTCGAGCTCGTCGCGCGCCACCTGGGCGATCCCGGCCAGGATCTCCGCGCGCGTCATCGCCCGCCTCCGCGCGCCCGCCCGCCGGGCAGGAAGCGCGGCCGGTCGCCGAGCCGGGCGGCGTAGTCGGAGGCGCGCGCCAGCGCCGCCTCCTCGCGCGGGATGCGCAGCGCGAGCAGCAGCGCGCTCGCCGCGCTCCACGCCAGGGCCGAGATCCAGGCGCCGTGCACGAGCGGCAGCGCGGCCATCTCCACGGCCACCGCGACGTAGTTGGGATGGCGCACCCAGCGATAGGGCCCCTCGGCGACCGCCGGCTCGCCGGGCACCACGATCAGGCGCGTGTTCCAGCGGTCGCCGAGGGTGGCCACCGCCCAGTAGCGAAGCGCCATCGCCGCGCCCACCGCCGCGGTCGCGGCGAGCGCCAGCGCGGGCCGGAACGGCCGCTCGAGCGCCACCACCTCGAGCGGGGCGGCGAAGAAGAGCAGGCCGTGCACGGCGACCATCGCCGCGTAGAAGCCGCGGCTCTCGACCTCGACGCCGCCGCGCGCGAGGGCACGGCGTGCATTGCGGCGCGAGAGCGCGACCTCGAACAGCCGCTCGAGCCCCCAGGCGGCGAGCAGGCCGAAGAAGAAGAGGCGCGAGCCGGTCACCATCGCAGCAGGACGAGCTCCGAGCAGAAGCCGGGGCCGAGAGCGAGCAGCAGCCCCAGGCTGCCCGCCGGCGGCCGCCGCTCGGCGAGGGTGTCGCGCAGCACGAGCAGCACCGAGGTCGAGGACAGGTTGCCGACCTGGGCGAGGCTCCGCCAGGTCAGCTCGAGCGCAGCGGGCGGCAGCTCGAGCGCGTTCTCCATCGCCTCCAGGACCTTCGGGCCGCCGGGATGACAGACCCAGGAGGCGATGTCGGCGCGGGTGAGCCGCTGCGCGGCGAGGAAGTCGTCGACGTCGCGGCGCAGGTAGCGCTCGACGACCTGGGGGACGTCGGCCGAGAGCACGATCTTGAAGCCGGTCTCCGAGATGTCCCAGCCCATGACCCGCTCGGAGTCGGGATAGAAGACCGAGCGCGTGGCCAGGATCTCCGGACCGTCTGCGCGGCGTGCGGCGCCGACCACCACCGCGGCCGCGGCGCCGTCGCCGAACAGACCCGAGGCGATCAGGTTGGGGATCGACAGGTCTTCGCGCTGGAGCGTGAGCGAGCAGAGCTCGACCGAGAGCAACACCGCGACCTCGTCCGGGAAGGCGCGCACGTAGTCGGCGGCGCGCGCCACCCCGGCCGCGCCGGCCACGCAGCCGAGACCGAAGATGGGCATGCGCTTGACGTCCGGCCGGAGGCCCAGGCGGTTGACCAGCCGCGCGTCGACCGAGGGTGTCGCGACCCCGGTCACGGTGACGAAGAGGAGCGCCGAGACGTCGGCCACGCCGAGGCCGGCCCGAGCCAGGGCGTCCTCGATCGCGGCCGCCCCGACCTCGGTGGCGACGCGGATCCAGGCGTCGTTGGCGGCGCCGAAGCCGGTGAGCTTCGGATAGTCCTCGAGGGGCAGCGCCAGATGGCGGCCGCCGACCAGGACGTTGCGGTGCAGCTGCTCGAGCCGCGCCAGGTTGAAGTAGCGCGCCCCCCAGTGCTCGCGGAATGCGGCGAGCAACTCCTCCTGGCCGTAGAAGTGGGGCGGGAAGCCGGCCCCGACCGCCGCGATCCTCATCGACGCGCGCGCGTCCAGGCGGCGAGCGCGCCGATCGCGGCGCCGGCGGCGGGCAGCGCGACCAGCTCGACGCGCGCCGCCTGCCAGAACGGCTCGGTGGGCAGCCGCGTCAGGTGGGCGACCGCGAGCACCAGGAGCGGCCCGCGAAACAGCCACGCCGCCGCCCCCGCCGCGAGCCCGTCGGCCACCGGCCAGCCGCTGCGTCCCTCGACGAGCAGGAAGAGGGCGACCAGCGCGGTCGCCTCGAAGGCGAGCGCCAGGGCCGCGAGCCGGAACGGCAGCCCGCCCGGGCGCGCCAGGCCGCGCGCGGCGAGCGGCTCGAGGTCGGGCCCCAGCCCGAGCGCACCGGCGCCGAAGCTGGTGAGCGCCAGCACGAGCACCGCGGCGGGCAGGGCGAGGGCGAGGAAGCGGAGCAAGGCAACCATGATACCGCTGGGCTAGACTCCCGCCGTCGCTCGCCCGACCCTCCGATGCCGATGCCCTGGCTCCGTCCCCTGCTCGCCGCGCTGGCGGTCGCGCTCGCGCTCGAGGTCGTCTACTTCCTCGTGCGCGGGCGCTTCCCCCGTCCGTTCGAGCGCCTGCGCCTGCAGATCGAGATCTTCGCGCTCGCCCTGGTCGCCTTCCTGACCAGCGGCCGCAACGTCACGCTGCTGCCCTTCGGCCTCGACGAGCCGCTGCTCAAGGCGGCCGCCTTCGTCGCCGTCGTGCTCGGCTTCGAGCTCGCCTACCTCGCCGTCGACCGGCTCGGCCTCGCGCGCCGGCTCGACGCGCGGGGCCGCCCGGCGGTGCCGCGCCTGGTCCGCGACCTGCTCGCCTGGATCGTGGTCGTGGTCGCCATCCTGGTCGCCGGAGTCTGGTTCTACGGCCTCGACTTCAAGAGCATCGCGCTGCCCTCGGCGGTGGTCTCGGCGGTGCTCGGCTTCGCGCTCCAGGACGTGCTCAAGAACGTCTTCGCGGGGCTGGCGCTCCAGACCGAGCAGCCGTTCGACATCGGCGACTGGGTGGTGGTCGACGGCGAGCCGCGGCGGGTGGTGGAGATGTCGTGGCGCTCGACCCACCTGCGCAACAACCTGGGGGTCGACTTCCGCGAGCCCAACGCCAACCTGGTCGCCGCGCGCATCACCAACCTCGGCGCCGGCGAGCGCGCGGTCGGCTTCGCCGTCCACGTCGGCGTCGCCTACGGGGCGCCGCCACGCCTGGTCAAGGACGCGCTCGAGCGCGCCGCCAGCTCCGTGGTCGGCGTGGTCCGCGAGCCCGCGCCCCAGGCGCTCGTCCACCGCTTCGCCGACTCCGCGGTCGAGTACGAGCTGCGCTACTGGAGCCACGAGGTCCACGGCGCGGCGCGCCTGCGCGACGCCGTCCAGACGCGCGTCTGGTACGGCCTCCACCGCGACGGCTGGGCGATCCCGTTCCCGATCCGCACCGTGCAGCTCGAGACCGCGAGCCGGATCGCCGCCGACAAGCGCAGCTGGCGCGCCACCCGCGCCGAGTCCCTGCTGGCGCGCACCGACCTGTTCGCCGGCCTCGAGCCGGACGTCCGCCGCCGGCTGGCCGAGGCCGCCGAGCTCGTCTATTTCGACGCCGGCGAGCGCCTGGTCACCGAGGGCGAGGCGGGCGACTCGCTGATGCTCGTCTCGCGCGGGTCGGTGCTGGTCACCAAGTCGGGCGCCGACCTCGGCACCGACCGGGTCACCCTCGCCCTGCTCAAGGAGGGCAGCTACTTCGGCGAGATGTCGCTGCTGACCGGCGCGCCGAGGAGCGCCACGGTCACCGCCGAAGGGGCGGTCGAGGCGTTCGTGCTCGACCGCGAGGCGCTCGCTCCGATCCTCGAGCGCGACCCGGCGATCGCCGAGACGCTGTCGCGACTGCTCGCCGAGCGCGCCGCCGCGACCGCGGCGCGCATCGAGGACAAGCGCGGCGAGCAGCGCCGCGCCGGGTCCCCGGACCACCAGAGCCTGCTCGGCCGCATCCGCTCCTTCTTCCACCTCGGCGGCCGCGCCGGCGACTGAGTCGACTACACTCTCCCGGGTGGACACCCCCTTCCCGCTCGAGAGCCTGATCCCGATCGCCGCCGGCCGCGAGCCGGCGGATCTGCTGCTCACCAACCTGCGCCTGGTCGACGTCCTGGCCGGCGAGATCTATCCGGCCGAGGTCGCGCTCGCCGGCGGCCGCATCGCCGCGGTGGGCACCGGCTACGCGGCCCGCGAGACGCTCGACCTGGGTGGCGCCTTCCTCGCTCCCGGCCTGCTCGACGCCCACGTGCACGTCGAGAGCTCGATGGTGACGCCCGCCGAGTTCGCGCGCGCGGTGGGGCCGCGCGGCACCACCACGGTGATCACCGACCCGCACGAGATCGCCAACGTGCTCGGCCTCGAGGGCATCCGCTTCATGCTCGAGGGCGCCAAGGGCTCGCCGCTGGCGGTCTTCGTCATGGCCCCGTCGTGCGTGCCGGCGACCGCGATGGAGACCTCGGGCGCCTCGCTCGACGCGGTCGACCTCGCCTCGTTCCAGTCCAGCCCCTGGGTCCTGGGGCTCGCCGAAGTGATGAACTTCCCGGGCGTGGTGGCCGGCGACGACGCCGTGCTCGCCAAGCTGCGCGCCTTCGCCGGCAAGGTGATCGACGGCCACGCCCCGGGCCTGACCGGGCACGCGCTCGCCGCCTACGCCGCCGCCGGCATCGGCTCCGACCACGAGTCGACCACCGTCGAGGAGGCGCGCGAGAAGCTGCGCCTGGGGCTGGCGGTCTTCCTGCGCGAGGCGACCAACGCCCGCAACCTGCGCGCCCTGGCGCCGCTGGTCACCGCGCTCAACCACCACCGGATGTGCCTGTGCACCGACGACCGCCAGCCCTCGGACCTGCTCGACCAGGGGCACATCGACCACCTCGTGCGCCTGGCCATCGGCGAGGGCGTCGACCCGATGATCGCGCTGCGCATGGCGAGCTGGAACACGGCGCAGTACTTCCGGCTCCACGACCGCGGCGCGGTGACGCCCGGCCGGCGCGCCGATCTGATCGTCTTCGCCGATCTCGCCGCGCCCCGTCCCCATCTCGTATTCCGCCGCGGCCGCCTGGTGGCGCGCGACGGCGAGATGCTGCCGGTCGAAGGGCCGCGCGCGGTGCCCCACCTGCGCGGCACGATGAGCGTCGCCTGGGACGCGGTCGACCTCGCCATCCGCGCCGAGGGCACGCGCGTGCGCGTGATCGAGGCGATGGCCGACCAGCTGGTCACCGGTCACCTGATCGAGACGGCGGCGATCGCCGGCGGGCTCGCCGTCGCCGACCCCGGCCGCGACCTGCTCAAGATGGCGGTCATCGAGCGCCACCGCAGCTCGGGCGCGGTCGGCAAGGGGTTCGTGCGCGGGCTGGGCCTGAAGCGCGGTGCGCTCGCCTCCTCGGTCGCCCACGACCATCACAATCTGATCGTCATCGGCGCCGACGACGTCTCGATGCTCACCGCCGCGCGCCGGGCCGCGGCGCTCGGCGGCGGCCTGGTGGTCGCCGACGGCGAGAGCGTGGTGGCCGAGCTCGCGCTGCCGCTGGGCGGCCTGATGAGCGAGCGTCCGATCGAGGAGGTCCGCCAGCGGCTCGACCGCGCGATCGCCGCCGCGCGCGCCCTCGGCAGCCCGGTGCACGATCCGTTCATGGCGATGAGCTTCCTCGCCCTCGAAGTGATCCCGCACCTCAAGCTCACCGACCAGGGCCTGGTGGACGTCGACCGCTTCGCGCCGGTCCCGCTCTGGGCGGCCTGAGGCGGAGGCGCGCCCGGGCGCCCGCCTCAACAAGCCGCCCCGGCCCGGGAGATCCGCCCGTACACGGTTCGACCCGCTGTGAGACTCTGGAGATCGTGGGGAATCAGGACGACGAAGAGCTCGTCCGGGCGGCCCGCGCCGGGAAGACCGAGGCGTTTTCAGCCCTGGTGGAGCGGCACTGGTCGCGCCTCGTGGCGCTCGCGCGGGCGATCGCCGGCGAGGGCGAGGCGGAGGACGTGGTCCAGGACTGCCTGCTCACCGCGTGGCGTCGGCTCGGCTCCCTGCGCGAGCCGGCCGCCTTCCTGGCCTGGATGCAGCGCTCGGTCACCCGCGCGAGCGTGCGCCGGGCGCGCTGGCGGGCGCTGCGCCTCTCGCTCGGGTCGGTCGCCGAGCCGCGCGACCCGCGGCCCGATCCGGCGAGCGGGAGCGTCCTCGTCGAGCTCCTGCTGGCTCGCCTCGCGCCGCGCCAGCGTGCGGTGATGCACCTCACCGTGGTCGAAGAGATGAGCGACAGCGAGATCGGCGCGCGGCTCGGGATCGGCGCGGCGTCGGTGCGGTCGCACCGGCGCCGCGCTCGTGCGCGCCTGGGTCCACTGCTGCGCGACGCCGGCCGACCGGCCGGGACGAGGTGAAGAAGATGGCCGACCACGAAGAGCCGATGGAGCGCCTGGAGGAGGCGCTGCGCGAGCTCGCGGCGCGGCCGCCGGCCGTGACGCCAGCGGCGGCGGCGCGCGAGATCGCGGCGCGGATCGAGAGCCGCGGGCGGCGCACGCCCCGCCTCCGGCCGGCCTGGGCCTGGACGGCGGCGACCGTGCTGGTCACCGGCGGCATCGCCTTGCTGCTGCGCGTGGGCCACCCGCCGCCGGCGGGGTCGGATCCCGTCGCCGGGGCCCGCGCGCCCGCCGGGGCCGGGCTCTCACCCGCCGGCACCCTCGCCGACGGCGAGGTGCTGATCTGGCTGGACGCCGAAACGCCGCTCTACATGAGCTTCGCGCCCCCGGCGGGGGCGCGCGGCGACGGAGGTGGATCGTGATCCGAATCGCCGCGATCGCCGTTCTCCTGCTTGCGCCCGGCGCCGACGCACCCGCCGCCGCGGCCGCTCCGCCGACCGAGTCGAAGGCGGTGCCGACAGGCTTCGCGATCCTCGTGGGGTTTCCTGCCGGACCGGGCACGGACGCCGCCGGAGCGCTGCTCGTGCCGGGCACGGTGCTGCCGCTCGACGCTCCGGCCGGAGAGGGCGCCGGACGGGAGCAGCTCGTGCCGCGCAGCCTGGCCCTGGCAGCTGCGGTCGACCGGCTCTGGGAGACCTTCCGCCTCGATCCGACGCGGCGGCTGCAGAAGGGTGCCTACCTGGCGGTGCATCTCGCCGAGCCGATCGAGCTGCCTGTGCCCGCGGGCAGCGCGGTCCGGATCACGGCCCGGCTGGTCGGCTTCGACGACCACCTGGCGACCTACCGCGTGGTCTTCCACGACGGTGAGAAGGTGCTTGCCGACTCGACCGTCGGCGTGACTCGCGGCGGCCGCGCGGTGGTCGGCGGGCTCGACGGGGAGGCGGCGCCCTACCTGTTCGTGGTCCTCGAGCCGGAGGCCCCGGGGCGGCCCCTCGCGCCGCGCCTCGAGCCGCGGCAGGGGTGGCGCGAGCCGGTGGTGTCGAAGAAGGTGGCGCCCTCCTATCCGGAGGAAGCGCGCCAGGCCCGCGTCACGGGCATCGTGGTGCTCGAGGCCGAGATCGCAGCCGACGGCCGCGTCACCGACACGCGCGTGCTCGACAGCCCGTCGCCGCTGCTCGCCGGCGCGGCGGCCGAAGCGCTCCGGCAGTGGCGGTTCGAGCCCGCGCGCGACGAGGGCGGACGGGCCGTCGCCGTGCGCTACGTGGTCACTTTGAACTTCACCCTGCGCTGAGAGGTGCGTACACGGTCCGCTTCGCGCGTGGCCTCTTCTGGCTCGGGGCCCCTCGGGTCCCGAAAGGAGAGGCGATGCGGAAGTCGAGCGCAAGGAAGCTGGCAGTGATCACGGCGTTGGGGATCTGCGTCGGCGCAGCCGGAGCGCTGGCCACCAGCGAGGAGCCGGTGCGCTGGGAGACGGGATGCGGGCTGAGCGAGCCGAAGCTGGTCGAGAAGGTGGCGCCGGCCTACCCCGAAGCGGCGCGCGAGGAGAGAGTCGAGGGCGTGGTCGTGCTCGAGGTGACGATCACCGCCCAGGGCGACGTGACCGCGATCCAGACGGTCGAGGACCCGGACGCCCGGCTCACCGCGGCGGCGCGCGAGGCGGTCGCCCGCTGGCGCTTCGAGCCGGCGCGCGACGACGACGGCGACGCGGCAGCCGTGCGCTACCGGCTGACCGTCAGGTTCAAGCTGAGCTGAACCGCACCGCGACGGGGCTCCCGGCGCCGCGTCCGCCCGGAGCCCCGCCCCGGGCCTCCCTGGCTGGCAGAACCCGGACCCGGCCCGGGGGGCTTGACAGCCCGCCCGATAATTCGATATTTTTGGAAGCATGAAAGCAGAGACCGCCCTCGACCGGTTGTCCGCGCTCGCCCAGGAGACCCGCCTGGCGATCTTCCGCCGGCTGGTCCGCCGTGGGCCGGACGGGCTGGCGGCGGGCTCGCTCGCCGAGGCGCTGGGCGTGCCGGCGCCGACCCTCTCCTTCCACCTCGCCACCCTCGAGCGCTGCGGCCTGATCGAGGCCCGGCGCGCGGGCCGCTCGATCCTCTACCGGGCGAGCTTCGGCGCGATGGAGGAGCTGCTCGGCTATCTGCTCGAGAACTGCTGCGCGGACGGGGCCTGCGCCCCGCCGACCGCCCTGGTCGCGCCGCCGCGCGCGAAGAAGAGGAAGGAATGACCATGTCCGACACCACGATCCCCACCGCCCCCGAAGCGCTGGTCGAGCAGGTCCGGAGCCGCTACGGCAAGATCGCCAGCGGCGAGATCTCCGGCTGCGGCTGCTCGTGCGGCGGCGCCGGCGAGACCGCGGTCGCCGCCGAGATCGGCTATTCCGCCGCCGACCTCGCCGCGCTGCCCGGGGAGGCCAACCTCGGCCTCGGCTGCGGCGCCCCGCTCGCGCACCTGCGCCTGGCGCCCGGCGAGACCGTGCTCGACCTGGGCTCCGGCGCCGGCATCGACGCCTTCCTCGCCGCGCGCGCGGTGGGCCCTGCCGGGCGCGTCGTCGGCGTCGACATGACGCCCGAGATGCTCTCCCGCGCGCGCGTGGCGGCCGAGCGTCACGGCTTCGCTAACGTCGAGTTCCGGGAGGGACGGCTCGAGGCGCTGCCGGTCGCCGACGCGTCGATCGACGCCGTGACCTCGAACTGCGTGATCAACCTGGTGCCCGACAAGTCGGCGGTCTTCCGCGAGGTCGCGCGCGTGCTCAAGCCGGGCGGACGCCTGGTGGTCTCCGACATCGTGCTCGAGCGGCCGCTGCCCGAGGCCCTGGCCGCCGACCTGCTCGCCTGGGTCGGCTGCGTGGCGGGCGCCGAGCTGCGCGCCGACTACTTCGGCCGGCTCGAGGCTGCGGGCCTGGCCGGGGTCGAGGTGCTCGCCGATGTCGACTACGCCGTCTCGCTCGCCCAGGCCGCGCCCGAGGAGGCGGCGGCGCTGCTCGGCCGCTCCGGCCTCACCGTCGCGGACATCGCGGGCAGCGTCCGCTCGATCACCTACCGCGCGGTCAAGCCCGCGCGCTGAGGTCGCGGCGGGGCCGGCGTCCGTCCCGGCGGACGCCGGCTTCGCGTAGGCTCGGGGCACCACCCGGATCGACGCCCGGCGCGCGCGCCGGGCCGAGGAGACGACGATGCCCCGGACGCCCCTCTACCGTCAGCTGCGCCGCGCGCTCGACCTCGCGCGCGTCGCCAACGCCACCGGCCGGCCGACCGGCGAGATCCTCGACCTCCACCGCGCCGGGCCGCGCTGGACGCGCCGCGACCTGGTGCGCAGCTCCGCGCTGGCCGGCGCCGGCCTGGCGCTGGGTTGCTCGGGCCTGGCGCGCAAGGACACGCCGCGCGCAGCGCCGGCCGGCGGCGAGGTCGCGGTGGTGGGCGGCGGCATCGCGGGCCTGGTCTGCGCCTGGCGCCTGACCCAGGCCGGCGTGCCGGTGCGCGTCTACGAGGGACAGCGGCGGATCGGCGGCCGCATGTGGTCGCTGCGCGGCCACTTCCCCGAGGCCCAGGTCTGCGAGCTGGGCGGCGAGCTGGTGGACACCGGTCACGCCACGGTGCGCGGCCTGTGCAGCGAGATGGGGATCGAGCTCGACGACTTCGAGCGCGAGGAGCCGGGCCTGGCGCGCGAGCTCTGGTTCTTCGACGGCCGCCGCATCTCCGACGCCGAGGTGGTCGAGGCCTTCCGCCCGGTCGCGGCGCGGATCGACGCGGCCTGGGAGTCGGTCACCGGCGAGACGATCGACTATCGCACCCCCAACGGCGGCGAGGCGATCGACCGCATGTCGCTCGCCGACTGGCTC
>JAFNAE010000022.1 GCA_017860005.1 Acidobacteriota bacterium
CGGGCGCGCTCGAGCAGGGCGGCGGAGAGCTCGGTGAGCCGCAGCCAGGGCTCCTGGCCCGCGGCGCGGAAGACCGCGGCGGCCTCCTCGAACCGGCGCGCGGCGGCCTCGACGTCGCCCCGCTCGGCCTCGACGTCCCCCAGCATCTTGAGCGCATAGCCCTCGCCGGCCCGGTCCCCGATCCGGCGCGCGATGGTCAGGCCCTCCTGCGCTGCCGCGCGCGCGCCCTCGATCTCGCCGCGCTCGAGCCGGATCGGCGCCAGGTTCTGGAGCGCCACCACCTGCCGCGACTCGTCGCCCAGCGCGCGGAACTCGGCGAGCGCCTCCTCGTGGCGCTCGAGCGCGCCCGCGTTGTCGCCCTGCTCGTAGCGCATGGTACCGAGGTTGGCGAGCGCGGCCGCCGCCGCGCGCCGGTCGCCGACCTCGCGCAGCTTGGCGAGCGCGGACTCGTAGAGCCGCTCCGCGCCCGCCAGGTCCCCCTGCTCGGAGACCACCAGGCCCTGCGAGAGCTCGGCGCGCGCCTCGCGCTGCCGGTTGCCGAGCGCCTGGAAGATCGTGCGCGCCTCGGCGAGCAGCGCCGCCGCCTCGTCGAGCTCGCCCTGCGCGCGCTCGAGGTTGGCGAGCGCCTGCAGCGCGAGCGCCACGCCCGCGCGGTCCCCCACCTCGGCCGCGACCCGGCGCGCCTCGAGCAACGCGGCGCGGCTGGCCGCCACGTCGCCCAGCTTGCGCGCCGCCACGCCCTGCTCGTAGCGCGCGCGGGTGAGCAGGCTCCTCGAGCCGGCCGCCGCCGCCTTCTCGGCCGCGCGCGCCGCGGCCGCAGCCTGGCGCCGGAAGTCGGAGAGCCCTTCGGCGGCGCGCGCCTCGAAGAGGTCGATGCGCGGGTCGTCGGCCGCCGGGCCGCCGCGCGCGCGCAGCTCGTCCAGGGCGGCGAGCGCCTCGGCGGCGCGGGCGGCCTCGAGCAGGGCCGCGACCAGGTTGAGCCCGTGCTCGAGGTCGTCGGGATAGAAGCGCCAGAGGGCGCGAAAGTCCTCGATCGCCGCCTCCCACTCGGCGCTCGCGAGCCGGAAGCGCGCCTCGACCAGCAGGGCGTCGGAGCGCGCCAGGCGGCGGCTCTTCTCCCAGGCGGTGCGCGCCGCGTCGCGCGCGCGGTCCGAGTAACCCAGGTCCGCCCAGGCGCGCGCCAGCGCCGACCAGGCGAGCGGCGCCTCCGGGTCGGCCGCGACCGCCTGTTCGAGCAGCTCGCGCGCCGCCAGCGGCTCGTAGGCGCGCAGCTTCGCCAGGCCCTGGCTGTAGAGGCGCACCGCCTCGGCCGTCCCCGGCATCGCGGCGCGCACGGGGGCCTGCGTGGTAGCGGGCGCCTCGCCGGCGCCGAGCGCGCGCCGCAGCGCGCGACCGGCGCGCGCGACGAGGTCGAACAACGCCTCCTCGCTGCCCTCCTCGGTGAGCGGATGATCGAGGCCGCCGTCCGTGCGCTGCAGGCGCAGGTCGAGGCGCATGCGGCCGCCACCCGCCGGCCCGAGGGCGGTGTAGGCGCCGAGCAGCACCCACTCGGCGCCGAGCGCGCGGCCCAGGCGCGCGAGCGTCGGCGGCGCGAGCGCGTCGGCCGGCGCCAGCGCCAGGTCGGCCACGGTACGCGCCACGGTCTCGCCGGGCACCGCGCGCAGCGTCTCGCCGGCGGCGAGCTCGGAGGTGAGCATCTCGGCGAGCGCCGGCTGGAGCCAGGCCGACTCCGGCCGGCCCGTGGCGTTGCGCAGACCGAGCACGGCGACCGAGGGGCGCTCCGGGCGCGCCGCGTCGGGCCCGCGCGCGGAGCCCGCGCGGCCCGCCTCGACGGTGCGCCAGACTCCCCATCCCCCTGCCAGCGCGAAGAGCGCGACCAGGGCCGCGGCGACGCGCCGGCGCCGGCGTCGCGGCGAGAGCAGCGGGGCATCCCCCTCGAGCGCCCGCGCCACTTCGAGCGCGTCGCCGAAGCGCTCCTCCGGAGCGCGTTCGAGGCAGCGCCGCACCACCGCCCGGAAGCGCGGCGAGAGGTCCGGGCGCCGGCTCTCGATCGGGATCGGGTCCTCGTGCAGCCGCCGCACCGCGACCGAGAGCGGTGACTCGCCCTCGAAGGGCAGGGCGCCGGTCACCATCTCGTAGAGCACGATCCCCAGCGCGTAGAGGTCGGTACGCGGCGTGGCGCGCCGGCCCTCCACCTGCTCGGGCGCCATGTAGGCCGGCGTGCCGAGCACGCCGCCGGTGGCGGTGAGCCCGGCCGCGCCCGAAGGCAGGTCGCGCTCCCGCGCCAGGCCGAAATCGGTGATCACGGCGCGCGCCCCGTGCTCGCCCGCGACGAGCAGGATGTTCGAGCTCTTGAAGTCGCGATGGACGACGCCGGCGCGATGCGCGGCGGAGAGCCCGTCGGCGAGCTGGCGCAGGATCGTGCCCGCCTCCGCCTCGGAGAGCGGTCCCTCCTCCTCGACGCGGCGCACCAGCGTGCGCCCGTCGAGCAGCTCCATGGTCAGGAAGAGGACCGGCTCGCGCTCGCCGGACGGCCGCTCCAGCAGGTGCACGCCGAGGTCGAAGATGCGGCAGACGTTGGCATGGCTGACCCGCCGCGCGAGCAGGATCTCGCGCTTGAAGCGCTCGATCGCCGACCCCTCCGCGGTGGGCGTGGGCTTGAGCACCTTGAGCGCCACTTCGGCGCCGAGCTCGAGGTCGCGCGCGGCGTAGACCTCGCCCACCGCCCCCTGGCCCAGGAAGCGGGCGATCCGGTAGCGCCCGGCGACCAGCTCGTCGACCCCGAAGATGGGCAGCGGCGCCGCGCCGCGGCGCATCTCCCCGGGGTCCGTGGTCTGCTGGGGCACGAGGCGGGTCCTCCGATCCGGGTGCGTCCGACGGCGAAACGGTGTGCGGCGATTGTAGCGGGTCAGCGCCGCGGCGCCGGCGCCTCGTCGAAGTCGTCGAACGCCGCCGCGACCTCGGGCGGCGGCTCCGGGGTCGCCACGTCCGGCCGCCGGCCCAGGGGCTGGAGCGATTGGTCGCCGCCCGTGGCCATCGCCTCGAGCCACGGCAACGCCTCCGGCTCGTAGATCGCCGGGAACGGATGGACGCGATCGGCGGCGGCGCGCGGCAGCACGGCGAGGCGGCCGGCGACGCGCTCGCCGGCGAGCCACCGGCACGCCGAGGCGGTCAGCAACGGCTGGTCGCAGGCGGCGACCAGCCAGGCGCGATCCCGCCGCGCCCGCAACGCGCCGAGCAGGCCGGCCAGCGGGCCCGCGGCCTGCGGCGCGTCGGCCAGGCGCGCGCGGCCCGCGAGCGACGCCGGCACCGGACCGGAACCGAGCAGCACCACCTCGCCGGCTACCGCCTCGAGCGCGGCGGCGACCCGCTCCGCGAAGGCGAGCCCGCGCCACGGCTCGAGCGCCTTGGGGCGGCCGAAGCGGCGGCTGGCGCCGCCGACCAGCAGGCCCGCGACGAGGGGAGGAAGCGACGACGGCGGCATCGATTGGTATCCTTGCACGCCCGCGAGCGCGCCCCCGACTCCGGGACGCTCGCCCGAGAGGAGAGAGACCCCCGATGCGCCTCGCCCCCTCCACCGACTCGATCCGCGTCCATCGCCGCCGCTCGCGGCTGCGCCTCGTCCTCGCCCTGCTCGGGCTCGCCGCGCTCGCGGCGGCCGGCCTCGGCGCGTTCCGGACCGGACCCGCCCCGGCGATCGAGATCCGGCCCGCGCTGCCCGCGGTCGGGCGCGCGACGCCGGTCGTGATCGAGGTCGCCGAGCCCGCGCGGGGGCTCGCCGAGGTGACCGTCGAGCTGGCGCAGAACGGGGTCGTGGTGCCGCTCGCCGAGGAGCGCTTCACGCCGCTCTCGGGCTGGCAGCTGTGGGGAGCGCGCACCGAGCGCAAGAGCTGGCGCCTGGAGATCGGCAAGATGGCGCAGCCGGCGCTGGTCGAAGGCGAGGTGACGATCCGGGTGCGCGCCACGCGCGCCCCCGCCTGGCTGCGCAAGGGCGAGCCCGCGTTGGCCGAGCTCACGCTGCCCGTGCGCCTGACCGCGCCCTCGCTCGCCGTGCTCTCGAGCCAGCACTACGTCGCCCAGGGCGGCTGCGAGGCGGTCGTCTACCGCGTCGGCAAGACCAGCGTGCGCGACGGGGTCGAGGTCGGCGAGCGGTTCTTCCAGGGCTATCCTCTGCCCGGCGGCGGCGAGGGCGAGCGCTTCGCGCTGTTCGCGGTGCCGTACGACGAGGCCGGCGTCGAGCGCGTCAAGCTGGTCGCCGCCGACGAGGTCGGCAACCTGCGCTCCGCGAGCTTCGTCGACCAGTTCTTCCCGTTCCCGCCGCGCGAGGCGAGCGTCCAGCTCGAGGTCCCGTTCCTGGAGCGCGTGGTCGCCGAGATCCGCGAGAACACGCCGGAGCTGCCCGACCGCGGCGAACTGGTCGCCAACTACCTCGAGATCAACCGCGAGCTGCGCAAGACCAATGCCGCCGAGCTGGTGACGCTCGCCGCCAGGAGCCGGCCCGAGTTCCTCTGGCGCGCGGGCTTCCTCGCGCTGCCCGGCGGCCAGGTCATGTCGTCGTTCGCGGACCACCGGACCTACCGCTACGGCGGCCGCGAGATCGACCAGGAGTACCACCTGGGCTTCGACCTCGCCTCGGTGGCGCGCGCCGACGTGCCGGCCGCCAACGACGGCGTCGTGGTGCTGGCGCGCTACTTCGGCATCTACGGCAACACCGTGGTGGTCGACCACGGCTTCGGGCTGATGAGCCTCTACTCCCACCTCTCGGCGATCGCGGTCGAGGACGGCCAGGTCGTGACGCGCGGCCAGGTGCTCGGCCGGAGCGGCATGACCGGCCTGGCGGGCGGCGACCACCTCCATTTCAGCTTCCTGCTTCACGGCCTGCCGGTGCGCCCGGTCGAGTGGTGGGACGCCCACTGGATCGGCGACCGCCTGAAGCGCAAGCTCGGCCCCGCCCTGCCGTGGGCGGGTTGAGGGGGAGCCTGCCGTGAACGAGAGTGACCGGAAGGACGGCGGCGAGGACTTCGGGGCGCTGCTCGACGCGTTCGAGAAAGGGCAGGCAGCCGGGGCGAAGGCACGCCCGCGGCCGCAGGTCGGCGAGCGGGTGGCTGCGCGAATCGTCGGCTTCGGCGAGGAGTCGGCGTTCGTCGATCTGGGCGGCAAGTCCGAGGGCATCGTGCCGCTCGCCCAGCTCGTGGACGACGACGGCGTGCGCACGGTCGCGGTGGGCGACACGGTCGAGGGGGTGGTGGCCTCGCTCGCCGACGACGTGGTGGTGCTGCGCGTGCGCGCCGGGCGCGGGCCGGCGGCGCCCGCGGAGCTCCAGCAGGCCTACGCCCACCGCCTGCCGGTCGAGGGCACCGTGCAGGCGGTGATCAAGGGCGGGGTCGAGGTCTCGGTCTCCGGCACGCGCGCCTTCTGCCCGGTCTCGCAGCTCGACAGCCGCTACGTCGAGGATCCGGCGCTGTTCGTCGGCCAGCGCCTGAGCTTCCGCATCACGCGCTACGAGGAGGGCCGCGGCCGCGGCGCCAACCTCGTGCTCTCGCGCCGTGCGCTGCTCGAGGAGGAGGCGCAGGCGCGCGCCGAGGCGCTGCGCGCGACGCTCGCCGTGGGCAAGATCGTGCGCGGCAAGGTCACCTCGCTCGCTCCCTACGGCGCGTTCGTCGACCTGGGCGGCATCGAAGGGCTCCTGCACGTCTCCGAGATCGGGCACGAGCGCGTCGGCCATCCGAGCGAGGTCCTCTCGGTCGGCCAGGAGGTCGAGGTCGAGGTGCGCCGGATCGAGAAGCCGGACGCAAAGGGACGCGAGCGGATCTCGCTCTCGCGCCGCGCGCTGGCGCGCGACCCGTGGCCGGAGGAGGCCGCGCGCCTCGCGCCCGGCACCCGCCGCAGCGGCCGCGTGGCGCGGCTGGAGAGCTTCGGCGCCTTCGTCGAGCTCGCCCCCGGCGTCGACGGCCTGCTCCACCTCTCCGAGCTCGCCGCCGCCGCCCGGCGCGAGCTCCACCACGCGCGCGAGGCGCTCAAGGTCGGGCAGACGGTGGAGGTCTCGGTGCTCGCCGTCGACGCCGCCAACCGCCGCATCTCGCTCGGCGTCGCCGCGCCCGGCGACGAGACCGAGGACGCCGCGGCCCGCCCGGCCGAGACGCCCGGCTTCGGCTCGATGGGCGACTTCTTCGCCCGTTCCCGCGAGCCGAAGCGCTGACCGGTCTCCCGCCGGGCGTTGACGCGCCACCGGTGCCGGAGGGATGCTCGGGCCCGACCTCGAGGAGCGCGCCATGACGAAGCATCCTGCCCCGGCGCCCGAGAGCGCCGGCCCGATCGACGAGAACCGCTTCGCCGCCTGGCTCGAGGCCTACGGCCGCACCTGGATCGAGGGCGATGCGGACGGCGCCGCCCGCCTGTTCGCCGCCGACGCGCTCTACCACGAGACCCCCTTCGACGAGCCGTTGCGCGGACGCGACGGCATCCGCCGCTACTGGCAGGAGGGCGCCGAGCAGGCGCAGCGCGACGTGCGCTTCCACTTCCGCGTCGAGGCGGTGACCGGCGGTCTCGGGCTCGCCTCATGGTGGGCGCGCTTCGAGCGCGTGCCCGGCGGCGAGCAGGTCGAGCTCGACGGCTTCCTGGCCGCCGAGTTCGACGAGCACGGGCTGTGCCGGAACTTTCGCGAGTGGTGGCACCGGTGCGAGACCCCGCCCGGCGGCGAGCGCGCGCGCCGCGATCCAGCGCCGCCTCCCCGCTCCGTCCAGGCCTGAGCTCGCTCAGCGCGCCGGCAGGCGCGGCTTCCAGCGTCCGGTGGCGAACACCACGCGGATATCCTCGAGCACCTCGCGGTCGATCACCAGCGTCTCCCCCTTCGCGAGGTCGACGGCCTGGACCGGCGCGATGCGCACGTCGTAGTTCTCCCAGCCCAGGAAGTCGATCAGGACGCGCTGGAAGTCGGCGTCGACGACGCCGTCGGCGGGGCCGCCGTCGAAGCCGCGCGCGCGCCAGATCTCCTGCAGCTCGCGCGCGATCTCCGCCGTGACCGGGATCAGGTTCTCCGGGCGCGAGCGCGTGAAGTGGAGCCGGTTGAGGCGGTAGAGCCGCTCGAGCTCGGCGATCGGCGTGGCGTGGTCGTAGATCGAGAGGTCGACGAAATTGTCCTGGCCGTCGTAGCCCGCGCCCTCGCGCACGACGAGCAGCGCCGCGCTCTGCTCGCCGCGCTGGTCGCCGCCCGCCTTGCCGCCGGCGACGATCGCCGCCACCAGGCGGTCGCCCAGCTCGCCGCGCGTCGCCTCGAAGGCCTTCGCCATCGCCTCGACCGTCGCGGCCGAGACCAGGATGTTGCCCTGCACCGTGTAGCCGCGGCCGGCGACCACCGTGGCGACGCCGCCCGTGTCGGGCCCGATCGCCGTCGCGGCACCGCCCTCGCGGCCGATGCGCGCCCCGGCCCAGGCGAAGCACTCGCGCCCCGTCCAGGTCGCCGCCCCGCCGGCGGCGTCGACCATCCCGACCTGGCGCTGCTCGCGCCCCGCGTCGCGCCGGACGAGGATGGCGAGCGCCTCCTCGGCCGTCGCGCCGCGCGCCATCAGCTCCAGGCCCTCCACGCCGTAGTCGAGCTCGGTGAAGCTCTGGGTCGCGACCGCCCCGACGCCGGCGCGCGCCCAGGGCACGAGCACGCGCACGTTCGGGAACTTCGACTGTACGGCGACGCCGAGGTCGCCGTTGGCCGGATCGAGCGCGACGATCGAGAAAGTGGCCACCAGCGGCCGCGCCGGCCCGGGGCCGGCGACGCGCGCGGGGGCGGCCCAGCCGGCGAGCAGGGCGAGGACGGCAGCGGGAGCGAGACGTGCCACGGATCGGGGCATGGCGACCTCCTGGACGCGGGCGTGGAGCCGGGCCACGACTCTACGCCGCGCGGGCCACGCCGGGCCGTCCCCGACCCGCGCGCGGGCGGGAGGCCGCCCCGCGCCCGCGCGCGGGGCCAGGGCCGGAACGTCTGGCTACGCTCCGCGTCGGAGAGTCCCCCGTGTCCGTGCCCGCCCGCGCCGCGCCCGCCCGCTTCTCGCTCCAGGGTGCGATCGCCGTGCTCGCGCTCGCCGCCATCGCGATCCACCTCGCGCTGCGCTTCGGCCCGCGCGCCGGCGACCTGGCGTTCGCCGGCTTCCCGCTCCACGACTGGCCCCTGCTCGTCGCGCTGGCGCTGGGCGGCCTGCCGCTGGTCGCGGGCCTGGCCGGGAATCTCCTGCGCCGGGAGCTCTCGAGCGACCTGCTGGCCGGCATCTCGATCGTCACCTCGGCCGTGCTCGGCGAGTACCTCGCCGGCACCCTCGTGGTGCTCATGCTCTCCGGCGGCCAGGCGCTCGAGTCCTACGCGGTGCGCAGCGCCTCCTCGGTGCTCGCGGCGCTGGCCCGGCGCATGCCGCAGCGCGCGCACCGGCGCGCGGACGGCGGCACCGAGGACGTCGCGCTCGACGCCGTCGTGCCGGGCGACACCCTGCTCGTCTTCCCGCACGAGATCTGCCCGGTCGACGGCACCGTGCTCGAGGGCCACGGCGCGATGGACGAGTCGTACCTGACCGGAGAGCCCTACCTGCTCTCCAAGGTCCCGGGCGCGGCCGTGCTCTCGGGCGCGGTCAACGGCGAGACAGCGCTGCTGATCCGCGCCGACAAGAAGGCGATCGACTCGCGCTACGCCAAGATCCTCGACGTCATGCGCGAGTCGGAGCAACGCCGACCGCGCCTGCGTCGCCTGGCCGACCAGCTCGGCGCCTGGTACACGCCGATCGCGGTCGCCATCGCCGGCGCCGCCTGGGCGGCGAGCGGCGAGCCGCGCCGCTTCCTGGCGGTGCTGGTGGTGGCGACGCCCTGCCCGCTGCTGATCGCCATCCCGGTCGCCATCATCGGCTCGATCTCGCTCGCCGCCCGGCGCGGCATCATCGTGCGCGACCCGGCCGTGCTCGAGCGCATCGGCACCTGTCGCACGGCGCTGTTCGACAAGACCGGCACGCTCACCTACGGCGAGCCGCTGCTGACCGAGGTCCTGCCCGCGCCGGGCTTCGACGGCGGCGAGCTGCTGGCGAGGGTGGCGAGCCTCGAGCGCTACTCGCGCCATCCGCTGGCGGCCCCGCTGCTCGCGGCCGCCGCCGGGCGCGGGCTGCCGCTCGACGAGGCGGAGCAGATGAGCGAGCGCCCGGGCGAGGGGCTGCGCGGAGTGGTCGGCGGCCGCACGGTGCAGGTGACCAGCCGCCGCGAGGCGATCGCCCTCGATCCCGCGCACGCCCGCGACCTGCCCGCCCACGAAGCCGGCCTGGAGTGCGTGGTGCTGGTGGACGGCCGGCTCGCCGGCCTCTGCCGCTTCCGCGACGAGCCGCGCGCGGACGGCTCGGCGTTCGTCGGCCACCTCGGCCACCGCCACCGCATCGACCGCGTGATGCTGATCTCGGGCGACCGCGAGTCCGAGGTGCGCTACCTCGCCGACCGGGTCGGCATCCGGGAGGTCCACGCCGCGCAGAGCCCGGAGGACAAGGTCGCCCTGGTGCGTGCCGAGACGGCCCGCGCGCCGACCCTGTTCCTGGGCGACGGCATCAACGACGCGCCCGCGCTCGCCGCGGCCACGGTCGGCATCGCCTTCGGCCAGGCGAGCGACGTGACCGCCGAGGCCGCCGGCGCGGTGATCCTCGACAGCTCGCTGTCGCGTGTCGACGAGCTGCTCCACATCGGCGGCCGCATGCGCACGATCGCGCTGCAGAGCGCGGTCGGGGGCATGGCGCTCTCGGTGGCGGGCATGGGCATGGCCGCCCTGGGCTGGCTGACGCCGGTCGCCGGCGCCCTGGTCCAGGAGGTGATCGACGTCGCCGCGGTGGTCAACGCCCTGCGCGTCGCCCTCCCGCCCCGCTCCCTGGTCGACTACGACGCGGGAACCACCGGCTTGAGAGAGAATCTCCCCGCATGAGGCCTGAGACTCCCCGATCCGACCGAGGCCCCGATGCCGGGGCCGAAAGGAGCGTCCCTTGAAGATCCTGCTGGTCGGCGCCTCGGGAACCCTTGGCGGCGCCGTCGCGCTCGCGCTCGCCGGCCGTCACGAGCTGGTGCCCGTCCGCCACCGCGCCGGGCCGCTGCGCGTCGATCTCGGGGAGCCGGAGTCGATCCGCGCCCTCTACCGGCAGGTCGGAGCGGTGGACGCGGTGGTGTCGACCGCCGGCGTCGCCCGCTACGGGCCGCTCCCCCAGCTCGCGGACGCCGACTTCGAGCTCGGCCTGCGCAACAAGCTGATGGGACAGATCAACCTGGTCCGTCTCGGCCTCGAGGTGGTGCGCGAGGGCGGCTCGTTCACGCTCTCGGGCGGCTCGCTCGCGCGCGAGCCGATGCCGGGCGGCTGCGCGATCGGGCTCGCCAATGCCGGTCTCGAGGGCTTCGTGCGCTCGGCCGCGCTCGACCTGCCGCGCGGCCTGCGCGTCAACGTGGTGAGCCCGCCCTGGGTCACCGAGACCCTGATCGCGATGGGCCGGGACCCGGTCGGCGGCCTGCCGGCCGTGCGCGTCGCCCGCGCCTACGTCGCCAGCGTCGAGGGCACCCTCACCGGCGAAGTCCTCGACCCCCGCCGCTTCTGAAGAAAACCGGTGTCAGAGCACCGGTTTCCGTAGGAACTAGTGCTCTGACACCGGTTTGCCGCTGAGTCAGAGGATCAGCGTCTCGCCGATCGCGAGGAGGCGGACGCGGCCGGCGAGGTCGGCGTGGCGCGGGGTGGCGAGCAGGCGGCGGAGCTCGCGCGGGGCCTCGTCCACGGCCTCGTCGGCGAGGTCGAAGGCGCCCCAGTGGTGCGGGACCAGGAGGCGCGCGCCGGTGTCGCGAAACGCGGCGAGCGCCTCCCCCGGATCCATGTGAACGGGGCGCATGAACCAGCGCGGCTGGTAGGCGCCGATCGGCAGCAGCGCGGCGTCGAGCGGCGCGAACCGGCGGCCGATCTCGGCGAAGCCGTGGAAGTAGCCCGAGTCGGCCGCGCACAGCAGGCGCGTGCGTCCGGTGTCGACCAGCCAGCCGCCCCACAGCGTCAGGTAGGGCGCCTGCCCGAACCGGTTCGACCAGTGCTGCATCGGCACGAAGGTGAAGCGCCAGCCCCCGATCTCGTCCTCGCCCCACCAGCCGAGCTCGCGCACGTCCTCGAAGCCGAACGAGCGCACCGTGCGCGCCAGTCCGAGCGGCACCCGCCACGCGAGCGACCTGGGCAGGCGTGCCAGGGTCCAGGCGTCGAGATGGTCATAGTGGTTGTGCGAGAGCAGCGCGATCGAGTCCGCCGGCACCGAGGCGAGCGGCAGGCCGACCGGGGACTGCCGCCGCGGCACCAGCGCGCGCGGCCCGAAGTGCGGGTCGAACAGGACCGTGCGCGTCCCCTCGTGGAGCGCGAACGAGGCGTGCCCGATCCAGGTCAGCTCGGCGGCGGGCGCGTCGCGGGCGAGCGAGGCGCCGTCGTTGACCACCGCCGGCACCGGCGCGCGCGGTCGACGCGCGCGGCCGGGCGCCCGCCGGAGCTGCCAGCGCAGCAGGTCGAGGAAGGACCGGCGCTCGCCGCCCCAGGGGTGGAAGAAGCGGCCGTCGCGCTGGTAGGGAGCGTAGAGCGTTGCCGGCGTCGGCGCCTCCGTCGTCACGCTCGCGAGCTTGCCACGGAACGCGGGCGCGCGAGCGCGGCGCGACGCCGCTGATAGTCTGCCCGCCGTGGCCGCGGCGACCTTTCCCGATCTGCGCGCCTTCCTCGATCGGCTGCGGCGCGACCGGGACCTCGTCGAGGTGTCGGCGCCGGTCTCGGCCCACCTCGAGGTCGCCGAGATCCACCGCCGCGTGATCGCCGCCGGCGGACCGGCGCTGCTCTTCACGCGCGTCGAGGGCTCCGACCTGCCGCTGGTGACCAACCTGTTCGGCACCGCCCGGCGCGCCGAGCTCGCGTTCGGACGGCGGCCGTTCGAGCTCGTCAAGCGGCTGACCGAGCTCGCCCACCAGCTCCTGCCGCCCACCGCCGGCCGGCTCTGGGGCGCGCGCGACGTGGCGCGCGACCTGCTGCGCGTGGGCTTCGCCCGGCGGCGGCGCGCGCCGGTGCTCGAGGTCGTGACCCGCGACGTCCGCCTCGACCGGCTGCCGGCGCCGACCTGCTGGCCCGAGGACGGCGGGCCGTTCTTCACCCTGCCGCTCGTCTACACCGAGCACCCGGAGGGCGCCGGCCACAACCTCGGCATCTACCGCATGCAGGTGCACGGCGCGCGCGAGACCGGCATGCACTGGCAGATCGGCAAGGGCGGGGGCTTCCACCACGCCGCCGCCGAGGCACGCGGCGAGGCGCTGCCGGTGACCGTGCTGCTCGGCGGACCGCCGGCGCTCACCCTGGCCGCGATCGCACCCCTGCCCGAGAACGTCCCCGAGCTGCTGCTCGCCTCGCTGCTGGCGGGCGAGCGCCTGCGCGTCTGCCGCGGACCCGGGGGACGGCGCCTGCTCGCCGACGCCGAGCTGGCGCTGGTCGGCCGCGTCGCGCCCGGCCGGCGCGCGCCGGAGGGGCCGTTCGGCGACCACTACGGCTACTACTCCCTGCGCCACGACTATCCCGTCTTCGAGGTCGAGTGGCTGGCGCGCCGGCGCGACGCGATCTTCCCGGCCACCGTGGTCGGCAAGCCGCGCCAGGAGGACTTCTTCCTGGGCGACCTGCTGCAGGAGCTGCTCGCCCCGCTCTTCCCGCTCGTCATGCCCGGCGTCCTCGACCTCTGGTCCTACGGCGAGACCGGCTACCACTCGCTCGCCGCCGCGGTGGTGCGCGAGCGCTACGCGCGCGAGGCGATGGCCTCGGCGTTCCGCATCCTGGGCGAGGGTCAGCTCGCGCTCACCAAGTTCCTGCTGCTCACCGACCGCCGGCTCGACCTGCGCGACTTCCGCGCCGTGCTCGAGCACCTGCTGGCGCGCACCCGCCCGGAGACCGACCTGTTCGTCTTCGCCAACCTGTCGATGGACACGCTCGACTACACCGGGCCCGAGGTCAACCGCGGCTCCAAGGGCGTCTGGCTCGGCCTCGGCGAGCCGGTGCGCGAGCTGCCGCGCGAGTTCCGGCCGCCGGTCGGGCTGCCGGCCGGGGCGCGCGACCCGCGCGTCTTCTGCGGCGGCTGCCTGGCGGTCGGCGCGCCGCCGTTCGCGACCGACCCGGAGGCCGCGGCGCGCTTCGCGGCCCACCCCGCCTTCGCCGGCTGGCCGCTGCTCGTGATCAGCGACGACCCGGCGCGGGCGACCGCGAGCCCGATGAACTTCCTGTGGACGACCTTCACCCGCTTCGAGCCGGCGGCCGACCTCCACGCCGCGGCCACGCGGGTGGCGCGCAACCACCTGGTGCGCACGCCGCCGATCGCGATCGACGCGCGCATGAAGCCCTCCTATCCGGCCGAGCTCTTCGTCGACGCGGCGACCGCGGCGACCGTCGGACGGCGGTGGAGCGAGTACTTCCCGGCCGGCGGCGTCGAGATGGGCGACTCCGGCCTCGCCCACCTGGCGCCGCGCTGAGCCCGGCGCTGCTACCATCGCGCCGGCATGGCCTCCCTCTCCCGGACCGGGACCCGCCGCTGGCGAGTACCCGGGCTGTTGCTCCAGATCGCCGGCGCCCTGGCGGCGGTGGGCACGATCCCGCTCGTGCTCGCCGCCTTCCAGCTCGCCGGCGTCAACCGCGACGCCCTGCTCGAGCAGCTGCTGCGCACGCACGCGGTGGCGGCGCGCACCGCCGCCGATCAGGTCGACGCCTACCTGTCGGTGCGGCGCTCGCTCGCCGCCACGCTGGCGGCCGATCCACGCCTGGCGCAGGCGACCTCGAGCGAGGCGCAGGCCCTGCTCGCCGATTCGCTCGCCGGCTGGACCGCCGCCGGCGTCGCGGGCATCGCGGTCCATGACGCGGAAGGCCGCCTCGTGGTCCGCGTCCAGACGCGCGACGCCGGCGCCGACATGGAGGCGCTGCTCGCCCCCGGCCCGGACCCGTCGGCCACGGTCGAGAGCCACGCCGGCCGGGTCTGGGTGGTGGTGCCGGTGCCGCTCTCCGGCGCGCGCGGCAGCCTCGCCGTGGCCGCCAGCGCGGCGCCGCTCCTCCACGCGCTCGCGCCGGAGGAGCTCGGGGAGGAAGCGCGCCTGGTGCTGCTCGACCGCTCCGGGCGCGTCCTGCTCGGCGGCGACCACGCGGCCCGGGCGCTGCCGCTGCCGCTGGTCGAAGCCGCGCTCTCCGGCCGCCTGTCGGGCGCCGGCCGCTACGACGTCGAGCGCGGCGCCGAGCTGGTGGGCGCCTGGGCGGGGGCGGACGAGGGCCGCTGGGTGGTGCTCTCGACCCAGCCCGCCGCCGTCGCCGAGGCCGCCGCGCGCCGCATGGCGCGCCGCTCCGCGCTCGCCGTCGGCCTCGCGCTCGCGCTCACCGCGCTGATCTCGCTCGCCGCCTGGCGCGGGCTGGTGCGCCCGTTGCGCGCCCTGCTCGCCGCGCAGCGCCAGGTGGCCGGCCTGCGCGGCGAGCCCAGCGCCGGCTCCGAGACCACGGCGTTGCGCGACGCGCTCCACGCGCTCGAGCGCCACGCCCGCGACCGCGACGCCCTCGACCAGGTCTTCCTCGGCCGCTACCAGGTGCTCGAGATCCTCGGCTCGGGCGGCATGGGGACCGTCTTCCGCGGCTGGGACCCGCGACTGCAGCGCACAGTCGCGCTCAAGACCATCCACGTCGGCAAGGAGCGCGACGGCGAGGCGCGCGCGCGCGGCTCGGCGCGCATCCTGGCCGAGGCGGTGCGCGCGGCGCAGATCACCCACCCCAACGTGGTGTCAGTCTACGACGCCGAGGAGACCGGCGAGGTCGCCTACGTGGCGATGGAGTACATCGACGGCGTCGGCCTGGACCGCTATCTCGAAGAGCGCGGCACCATCGACTGGCGCGAGGCCGCGCCGCTGGCGCGCGCGATGGCGCAGGGTCTGGCGGCCGCCCACGCGCGCGGCCTCGTGCACCGCGACGTCAAGCCGGGCAACGTGCTGCTCGGCCGCGACGGCTCGGTCAAGCTCGCCGACTTCGGCCTCGCCACCTACGTCCACCTGCGCGTCGACAAGCCCGGCAAGGTGTTCGGCACGCCGGGCTTCCTCGCCCCCGAGGTCCTGCGCGGCGAGGATTACGACGCGCGCGCCGACCTGTTCGCGCTCGGCGTCGTCCTCTTCCGCGCCATGGTCGGCCGCTATCCGTTCCGCGGTCTCGATTTCCACGCCATCGTCCGCTCGACGGTGCGCGATCCCTCGCCGACGCCCGGGGATCTCGCCGAGACCATGCCGCCCGAGCTCGCGGAGATCCTCTCCGCGCTGCTCGCCAAGGACGCCGGGCAGCGGCCGGCGCCCACCGATGCGCTCGCCGTCCGGCTCGACCGCTTCTGCCGCGACCGCGGCCTCACCTGGCGCCTCGACTTCTCCAAGCCGCAGGGCGACCTCGACGCGCGCAAGCTGTTCGCACCCGTCTCTCTGCCCAGCATCCAGATCGACCTCGAGCGCGCCGGGCCCTGAGCGGAAGTTGGACTCCGCACCTTCGCTCGCCGCCACGCTCCTGACCGGCGCCCTGCTCGGCTGGTCGGTGGCCTGGCCGCCCGGCCCGATCAACGCCGAGATGATCCGGCGCGGCCTCACGCGCGGCTTCTGGTCCGCCTACGCGGTGGGCCTGGGCGCCTGCAGCGGCGACTTCCTCTGGGCGCTCGGCGTGGCGCTCGGCGCGGGCGCCCTGGCCGACCTGCCGGGGGTGCGGCCGGCGCTGGCCGCGGTCAGCCTCGCGCTCCTGCTCTTCCTCGCCTGGACCTTCCTCTCCGGCGCCTGGCGCGGCTGGCTCCGGCACCGGCGGGGCGAGGCCGAGCCCGCCGCGGACGGCGCCCTGGACGGCGCCCGGGGAGGGTTCCTGCTCGGCCTCGGCATGGCCCTCTCGTCGCCCTGGAACATCGCATTCTGGCTCGCGGTGATCGGCCAGCAGGCCCAGGGCGCCCTGCCGCTCGCCCGCTCGCTCGCGCTCGCCGCGGCGGTGGTCACCGCGGCCGCGCTCTGGGGGCTGGTGCTGTGCACGGCGGTCCGCCTGGGCGCGCGCTTCGCCACTCCGGCGTGGGAGGTCGGCACGCGCGCCGCGACCGGCCTGCTCATGCTCTTCTTCGCCGCGCGGCTGGTCCTCGCGCTCCTCGGCGGCTAAGATCCCGGTCCGGCCGCGACCACCATGGAGATCCTGGACGACTTCCTCGGCACCCTGGGCAACACGCCCCTGGTAGCGCTGCGCCGCTACCACCCGGACGGCGCGCTGCTCGCCGCCAAGATCGAGTTCTTCAATCCCGGCTCGAGCGTCAAGGACCGCATCGGCATCGCGATGATCGAGGCCGCGGAGCGCGACGGCACGCTCAAGCCGGGCATGACCATCGTCGAGCCGACCTCGGGCAACACCGGCCTCGGGCTCGCCATCGCCGCCATCCTCAGAGGCTACCGGCTGATCTGCACCGCCTCCGAGAAGATCTCGAAGGAGAAGGTCGCGATGCTCGAGGCGCACGGCGCCGAGGTGGTGATCTGCCCGGTGGACGTGCCCGCCGACGACCCGCGCTCCTATACCAAGGTCGCCGAGCGCATCCGCGACCAGCAGGGGGCGTTCCTGCCCTACCAGTACTTCAACCAGGCCAACCCCGAGGCGCACTACCGGAGCACCGGCCCCGAGATCTGGCGCCAGACCGACGGCCGGCTCACCCACTGGGTGGCCGGCATCGGTACCGGCGGCACCATCTCGGGGGTCGCCAGGTACCTCAAGGAGCGCAACCCCGGCGTGCGCGTGGTGGGCGTCGACCCGGTGGGCAGCGTCTATGCCTACTTCCAGGAGCACGGCCGCCTGCCCTCGCCCGACGAGCTCCGCCTCTACCTGATCGACGGCATCGGGCAGAGCTACGTGCCCGAGAGCTACTGGCCCGAGTACATCGACGAGGTGGTGACGGTCGACGACCGGACCGCCTACCGCGCCGTGTTCGAGCTCGCGCGCAGCGAGGCGATCTTCACCGGCTCGTCGGGCGGAGCCGCGGTCCACGCCGCGCGCGAGGTCGCGCGCCGGCTCCCCGCCGAGGCGCTGGTGATCACGCTGCTGCCCGACTCCGGCGAGCGCTACCTGTCCAAGCTGAACGACGAGTGGCTGCGCGAACGCGGCCTGCTCGACGGCTGAGGCGCGCGGCGCCTGGTCAGGGCGCCGGCACCACGTCGAGGAAGCAGCCGCCCAGGGCGCGCGCCACGGCGGTGGCCCACGCGACGCGCTGCCCGTCCTCCCAGCCGCGCTTGCTCGGTCCGCCCGAGCCCGAGACGTAGAAGGAGGCCGAGAGCAGCGTGGCGCAGTCGCCGGGCGAATCGTAGCGCCGCGACTCGACGCCGAGCGCGAAGCTCTCCAGGTACTCGGGCTCGTCGCGCATCGAGCGCAGGGTCGCCTGCGCGTCGGCGAGCACGGCGTCGAGCTTGCGCCGCACCTCCACGTTGACCTGCGCCGCTTTCCACGCGCGGTAGGCCTCCCAGGTCGCCTCGGAGTCCGCGGGCAGCGCCTCGACCTCACGCCGGTTCCAGGTCTCGGAACGGCGGGCCGAGGACTCGCTGTCGTGGACCTCGAGCACGCCGAGCACCGCCTCCTCGGCGCGCACCGCGTCCTTGCGCACCTCGCGCGGGACCTCGAACTTGAGCTGCACCCGGCACGGCCGCTGCTCGTGCAGCGTGAAGGGGCCGTCCACCCAGGCCACCCGGTACGGCACCAGCAGCCCGAGGTTGACGGACAAGCCCGCGATCGGGCCGACGTCGACGTTGTCGATCGTCACCAGCTCGCCGGCGGGAAGCAGAACCGGGCCGGAGCCCGAGGCGTGCCGTCCCGACACCACGTTGTCGGTGTAGTGAGGGGTGCATTCGCTCGCGATCGGCGAGCGCACCAGCGCCCAGCGTCCGCGCAGCCGCGCGCGCAGCTCGTCCTCGACGTCGGCGGAGGCGGCGGAGGCGGCCAGCGAGGCCGCGCCGAGCAGGGCGAGGGCGAGGCGAAGGGTACGGACGTCCGGGGACATGCGGATCCTCCCGTGGGAATCGGGCCGGAAGCGGCGCGCCCGAAGATAGTCGGGCTCCCGGAGCCGGTCAAGGCGAGCCGCGCGGATTTCGTCGACATGACAACTATGATCATGTAATGTGATGCCCGTGCGCCGCCCCCCCACCTCCGTCCGCGCCGAGATCAAGCAGAAGCGTCCCTTCGCGTCGCCCGCGCACGAGGCCGGTGTCGGGCTGCTGCGCACCGCCGACGTGGTGCGCCGGGCGGTCGCGGTGGCGGTCGAGGCGCAGGGCATCACCCACCAGCAGTACAACGTCCTGCGCATCCTGCGCGGCTCCGCGCCCGACCCGCTGCCCGTGCTCGAGATCGCCGCGCGCATGATCGAGCAGACGCCCGGCATCACGCGCCTGCTCGACCGGCTCGAGAGCAAGGGCCTCGTGCGCCGCGAGCGCGCCCGGGACGACCGCCGCCAGGTGCTGTGCTCGATCACCGGCGCGGGGCTCGCCGCGACCGCCGCGCTCGACGAGCCGGTCGAGCGCGCGCTGGCCGACGGCTTCGGGTCGCTCGGACGCGACGACGCCAGGCGGCTCGCCGAGTTGCTCGACCTCGTGCGCGCCGGCTTCTCGACCGGGACCTGACCCGATCGCGAGGCCTGCGGGGGCCGACGCCGCGGCGCCTTCCTGCTACGATCGCGGCGCCCGGTCGCGCCAACCGTCCGGCGCCTTCGTATCTCTCCCCGGAGGGAATCTCCAGATGAACAGAGTCCTGCGCCTCGCGCTCGTCCTCGGCCTCGCCCTGTCGCTCGCCGCCGGCGTGGATTCGTCCCGCGCCGGGACCGATTCGTCCCGTGGGAAGGACGCGAAGAGCGGCCCGAAGAAGGACGAGGGGCCCTTTTCGACTTCCAACTTCGCCGGGCTCGAGCTGCGCTCGCTCGGCCCGGCCCTGACCTCCGGCCGGGTCGCCGACCTCGCCGTCGACCCCTCCGACGCCCGGACCTGGTGGCTGGCGGTCGCCTCCGGCGGCGTCTGGAAGACCGAGAACGCCGGCACCACCTGGGCTCCGGTCTTCGACGGCGAGGGCTCGTTCTCGATCGGCGCGCTCGCCATCGACCCGAACAATCCGAACGTGGTCTGGGTCGGCACCGGCGAGAACAACAACCAGCGCAGCGTCGCCTACGGCGACGGCGTCTATCGCACGCTCGACGGCGGCAAGTCCTGGCAGCGGATGGGGCTCGAGAAGTCCGAGCACATCGGCAGGATCCTGATCGACCCGCGCGACTCCGGCGTGGTCTGGGTGGCCGCGCAGGGGCCGCTGTGGAGCCCGGGCGGCGAGCGCGGCGTCTACAAGACGACCGACGCCGGAGCCACCTGGACGCGCGTGCTGGAGATCAGCCCCGACACCGGCGTCGCCGACATCGTCTTCGACCCGCGCGATCCCGACACCGTGCTCGCCGCGGCCCACCAGCGCCGCCGCCACGTCTGGACCTACGTCAGCGGCGGGCCGGAGTCGGCGCTCCACAAGACGACCGACGGCGGCAAGAGCTGGCGCAAGATCGAGTCGGGCCTGCCCAAAGGAGACAAGGGCCGGATCGGGCTCGCCGTCTCGCCGGTCGATCCCGACATCGTCTACGCGGTGATCGAAGCCGAAGAGGACCAGGGCGGCTTCTACCGCTCCGCCGACCGGGGCGAGAGCTGGGAGAAGCGCTCCGACCACGCGACCAGCGGCAACTACTACGTCGAGCTGGTCGCCGACCCCCACCAGCTCGATCGCGTCTACTCGATGGACACCTTCCTCCAGGTCACCGACGACGGCGGCAAGAGCTTCCGGCGCCTCGGCCAGAAGTCGATGCACGTCGACCACCACGCGCTGTGGGTGGACCCGCAGGACGCCGATCACTACCTGACCGGCTGCGACGGCGGCCTCTACGAGACCTTCGACCGCGGCGCCACCTGGCGCTACTTCGAGAACCTGCCGGTGACGCAGTTCTACCGCGTCAACGTCGACAACGCCTCGCCCGTCTACCAGGTGTGCGGCGGCACGCAGGACAACAACTCGATGTGCGGGCCGTCGCGCACGCTGCGCCACCAGGGGCCCGCCAACGAGGACTGGACCATCACCCAGGGCGGCGACGGCTTCTGGACCGCCTCCGACCCCACCAACCCCGACGTCGTCTACGCCGAGGCGCAGTACGGCGTGCTGACCCGCTTCGACCGCAGGAGCGGCGAGAACGTCGACATCCAGCCCCAGCCGGGCGCCGGCGAGCCGCCGCTGCGCTGGAACTGGGACGCGCCGATGATCCTCTCGCCGCACTCCCCGACCCGCCTCTACTTCGCCGCCAACCGGCTCTTCCGCTCCGACGATCGCGGCGACAGCTGGATGGCGGTCTCGCCCGATCTCACGCGCCAGCTCGACCGCAACCAGCTCAAGGTCTTCGGCCGCGTCCAGCGTCCGGAGGCGGTGGCGCGCGGCGCCTCGACGTCGCTCTACGGCAACATCGTGTCGCTGTCGGAGTCGACGAAGGTCGAGGGCCTGCTCTACGTCGGCACCGACGACGGGCTGATCCAGGTGAGCGAGGACGGCGGCGCCAACTGGCGCCGGATCGAGACCTTCCCGGGCGTGCCCGAGCTCGCCTACGTCTCGCGCCTGGTCGCCTCGCGCCACGACGCGGACACCGTCTACGCCGCCTTCGACAACCACAAGATGGGCGACTTCAAGCCCTACCTGCTCGCCAGCGCCGACCGCGGCCGGACCTGGAAGGCGATCGCCTCGAACCTGCCCGAGCGGGGCACCGTCTACGCGCTGGTCGAAGACCCGGTCGACCGCGACCTGCTCTTCGCGGGCACCGAGTTCGCGCTCTACTTCTCGCCCGACCGCGGCGCGAAGTGGATCGAGCTCGAGGGCGGCCTGCCCACCATCCAGGTGCGCGACCTGGTGATCCAGGAGCGCGAGGGCGACCTCGTGCTCGCCACCTTCGGGCGCGGCTTCTACGTGCTCGACGACCTGGCGCCGCTGCGCGCGGTCGACGCGCGCGCGCTCGACAGCGAGGCGCTCCTCTTCCCGGTGCGCAAGGCGCCGCTCTACGTGCCCGGCTCGCGCATCGGCGACCGCGAGAAGGGCTCCTTGGGCGAAACCTGGTACATGGCCCCCAACCCGCCCGCGGGTGCGATCTTCACCTGGTACCTGCGCGACGAGTGGAAGTCGGACAAGAAGAAGCGCCAGGAGGCCGAGAAGAAGGCCGTCGAGGACGGCAAAGAGATCGCGTTCCCGAGCTTCGACTCCCTGCGCGCCGAGACGCGCCAGGAGGAAGCGCGGCTCGTCCTCACCGTGCGCGACGCCGACGGCGAGGTGGTGCGCCGGATCGAGGCCAAGCCCGAGAAGGGCGTCCACCGCGCGAGCTGGGACCTGCGCCTGCCGGCCGCCAACCCGGTGCGCAAGCAGGAGGGCCCGGTCAATCCCTGGCTGCCGCCGCCGCTCGGCCCGCTGGTCGCGCCCGGCCGCTACACGGTTGCGCTCGAGCTGGTCGACAACGGCAGCGCGCGCCCGCTCGGCGCGCCGCAGGGCTTCGACGTCGAGGTGGTGGGCCAGGCCACGCTCGCGGCCCGCGACCGCGACGCCGTGCTCGCCTTCCAGCGCCGCACCGCCCGGCTCCAGCGCGCCGTGCTCGGCGCCGAGCAGCTGACCGGTGAGCTCAAGGACCGGCTCGAGATGCTGCGCAAGGCGATCCCCGGCGCGCCCGTCCTGGACGTCGCCGCCGACGCGCGCGCGCGCCAGCTCCAGCTCGTCCTCGAGGAGATCTCGATCGCCCTCTCCGGTGACCGCTTCCTGCGCGAGCGGGAGGAGAACACGCCGCCTTCGATCTCGGAGCGGGTGCAGAACGTCGTCTACTCGAGCTGGTTTTCGACCGCGGAGCCGACCCGCACCCAGACCGACGCCTACCGGATCGCCGGCGAGGCCTTCGAGCGCGAGCTCGCCCGCCTGCGCGAGATGGTGACCACGACGCTGCCGGCGCTCGAGCAGGAGCTCGAGCGCGCGGGCGTGCCGTGGACGAGCGGCAGGCTGCCCGACTGGAAGCTCGAGCCTTGAGCGGCGAACACGAGCGGTCGGTGCGCTGGACCGACCCGCGCGAGGCGGCGCGGGCCGCCTACGAGCGCCACCTCTCGGGGCTCGAGTTCCTGCGCGCCATGCAGGCGGGGGAGATCCCTCCCCCGCCGGTCGGCGTCCTGCTCGGTTTCGAGCTCGAGTCGGCCGAAGAGGGCCGGGTCGTGTTCGGCATCCAGCCCGCCGAGCACCACTACAACCCGAACGGCGTCATGCACGGCGGCGTGGCGGCCGCCCTGCTCGACACCGTGACCGGCTGCGCGGTGATCTCGATGCTGCCGCGCGGCGTGTCCTGCGCGACGCTCGAGCTCAAGGTCAACTACATCCGCTCGCTGACCGCCGGCTCGCCGCGCCTGTCCTGCATCGGCACCGTGCTCCACCTCGGCCGCCGCTCGGCGGTGGCCGAGGGCCGCCTCGAGCTGCCCGGCGGCAAGCTCGCCGCCCACGCCACCTCGACCCTGATGATCTTCCCGCCCGAGGAGCTCCACACCGGCCACCGC
>JAFNAE010000102.1 GCA_017860005.1 Acidobacteriota bacterium
GTGGCGCACATCGAGCACGTCATCGCGCTCGCCGGCGTCGATCATGTGGGTCTCGGCTCGGACTTCGAGGGCGTCGGGCCGACCACGCCCTCCGGCCTCGAGGACGTCTCGAAGTACCCCAACCTGTTCGCGAAGCTGCTCGAGCGCGGCCACTCCGAGGCCGCGATCGAGAAGATCGCCGGCGGCAACCTGATGCGCGTCTGGCGCGCGGTCGAAGCCCGCGCGCGCCAGCTCCAGCTCGAATCGACACCCGGCGCGCCCCCGCCGGAGGCGCGTTGATCCGCGCCGGCACGAGGGCGCTGGCCGCCCTGCTCGCCGCGGGGCTCGCCGGCTGCGGCGGCGACGGGCGCACGCCGTTGACCGTCTACTCGCCGCACGGACGCGACCTGCTCCAGCTCTTCGAGGCCGAGTTCGAGCGCCGCCAGCCGTCGATCGACCTGCGCTACCTCGACATGGGCTCGCAGGAGGTCTACGACCGCGTGCGCTCCGAGCGCGCCAACCCGCAGGCCGACGTCTGGTTCGGCGGTCCCGACGCGATCTTCGCGCGCGCCGCCGCGGAGGGCCTGCTGGCGCCCTATCGCCCGGAGTGGGCCGAAGCGGTGCCGGCGGGCAGCCGCGCCGCGGGCGACCTCTACTTCGGCACCTTCCGCACCCTGCCCGTCCTGGTCTGGAACTCGAAGCGGGTGAGCGACGCCGAGGCGCCGCGCGACTGGGACGACCTGCTCGCCGCGCGCTTCTCGGGCCGCGTCCTGCTGCGCGACCCGATGGCCTCGGGCGTCATGCGCACCGTCTTCGCCCACCGCCTCGCGCGCGCGGTGGCCGAGCAGGGCACGCCCGACTCCGGCTTCGCCTGGCTCGCGCGCCTCGACGCCGCCACCAAGGAGTACGTGGCCAACCCCGCGCTGCTGTTCGAGAAGCTGGTGCGCGGCGAGGGCGAGGTGACGGTCTGGGAGCTCACCGACGTGCTCCTCCAGCGCGCCGCCGGCTCGCCCGTGGGCTTCGGCTTCCCGGCCTCGGGCACGCCCGTGATCGACGACTCGGTGGCGCTGGTGGCGGGCGCGCCGCGGCGCGCGGCGGCGGTCGCGTTCCTCGACTGGGTGGGGAGCGCCGAGGCCCAGACGCTCGCCGCCGAGCGCGCCTTCCGACTCCCCGCGCGCCTCGACCTGGCGCCCGAGCACCTGCCGGAGTGGGCGCGGGCCGCGCTCGACCACCTGGTCGTGGCCGACTACGACGAGGCGCTCGCCGCCGCGCAGGGCCCGGCCTGGATGGCGCGCTGGGACGCCCAGGTGCGCGGCCTCGGCGCGCCCGGAGAAGCGCGATGAGCGCCCCGGCGCGGCCGCTCCGGCTCGAAGGCCTGGTCAAGCGCTTCGGCGACCACGCCGTGCTCGAGGGCGTCTCGCTCGCCGTGCCGGAGGGCGAGATCGTGGCGCTGCTCGGGCCCTCGGGCAGCGGCAAGACGACGCTGCTGCGCCTGGTCGCGGGCTTCGAGCGCGCCGACGCCGGCCGCATCCTGCTCGGCGAAGAGCGCATCGACGAGCTGCCCCCCGAGCGGCGCGGCTTCGGCATGGTCTTCCAGCACTACGCGCTCTTCCCGCACCGCAGCGTGGCGGGCAACGTCGCCTTCGGGCTCGAGACGCGCGGGCTCGCGCGCGCCGCGATCGCCGCGCGCGTCGAGGCGGCGCTCGCGCGCGTCGAGCTCGGCGGCCTGGGCGGGCGCCGGATCTCCGAGATCTCGGGCGGCCAGCAGCAGCGCGTGGCGCTGGCGCGCGCGCTCGCCCCCGAGCCGCCCGTGCTGCTGCTCGACGAGCCGCTCTCCAACCTCGACCCGTCGTTGCGCGAGCGCACCCGGCGCGAGCTCGCCGCCCTCCTGCGCGCGCTGGGCATCACCACTCTGCTCGTCACCCACGAGCAGGAGGAGGCCTTCGAGCTCGGCACTCGCGTGGCGCTCCTCCACGGCGGCCGGCTCGTCCAGGTCGGCACCCCGGGCGAGATCTACCGCGCTCCGGCGACGCGCTTCGCGGCCGGCTTCGTGGGGCGCGCCAGCTTCGTGCCGGTCGAGGTGGTGGCCGCGGGCGACGGGCCGGTGCGGGTGCGCGGCGCGGGCCTCCCGGGCGGCGAGACCGAGGCCGAGGCCGCCGAAGCGCTGGCCGTGGGCGAGCGGGCCGACGCCATGCTCCGCCCCGAGGCGCTCGAGCTGGCCGAGCCCGGCACCCCCCGGACGCTGGCCGGCGAGGTCGTGGCGGCGCGCTTCGGGGGCGCCTGGTCGTGGGCCACCGTGCGCGCCGCCGGCGGCCTCGAGGTCGAAGTCCTGGTCCCCGGGCCGCCGCCCGCGCTCGGCGCCGCGGTCGCGGTCGCCCGGCGTCCCGACGCGCGACCCCGCGTCTACCGGCGCGAGACACCGTGAGACGCGCCCGCATCGCCGACGGCGTGGTGGTGGCGCTGCTCGCCTGGCTGGTGGGCTGGCCGCTCGTGGTCGTCACCGGCGCCGCGCTCGAGGCGCCCGGCGGCTTCGGCACCGCGCTCGCGGCCTTCGCGGCGCGCGAGGGCGAGGCGCTCGCCCTCGCGCGCAGCCTCTGGATCTCGCTCGCCACGGTCGCCCTCGCGGCCGCGATCGGCGTGCCGCTCGCCTTCCTGTTCGCGCGCGCCCAGTTCCCGGGCCGGCGCGCGCTCGCCGAGCTGGTGGCGCTGCCGGTGGCGCTGCCGCCGCTGGTCGGCGTGATCGCCTTCCTCTACCTGTGGGGCGAGAGCGGCCTCGGCACCCGCCTGGTGATGGCGGCGGGCGGGCTCGAGAGCCCGCCCTGGCGGCTCTCCGGCGCGGGCGCCATCCTGGTCGTCCACGCCTACTCGATGTACGTCTACTTCTACCTGTTCACGCGCGCGGCGCTCGCCCGGCTCGATCCCTCGCTCGCCGAGGCGGCGGCCTCGCTCGGCGCCGGCCCCGTACGCAGGTTCTTCCGGGTCACCCTGCCGGCGCTGCGCCCGGCGCTCGGCGGCGCCGCGGTGCTGACCTTCCTCACCGCCCTCGGCTCGTTCTCCGCCCCCTACATCTTCGGCGGGTCCTACCGGGTGATGACCACCCAGATCCTGGCCTCCAAGCAGAACGGCGACGTCGACCTCGCCGAGGTCGAGACGGTGGTGCTGACCCTGCTCGCGCTCGGCGGCTTCCTGGTCGCGCGCCGCTTCGAGCGCGGCGAGGCCGCCTCGCGCCAGCGCGGCGGCGCCGCCGCGCGGCGGCCGGCGCCGACCCGGGGCGCGCGCGCCGCGCTCGCCGTCGCGGGCTGGGGGCTGGCGCTGCTCCTGCTCGCGCCCCACCTGACGCTCGGCCTGCTCTCGCTCGTGCCGCGCGCGACCTGGTCGACCGAGGTCCTGCCGCCGGTGCTGTCGCTCGACAACTACCGCCGCGTGCTGGGCTCGGCCGAGGCGCTGCGGCCGGTCGCCAACTCGCTCGGCATGGCGCTCGCCGCCACCGCCGCCGCCCTGGTGCTCGGCTTCGCGGCGGCGCGCGCGGCGCGGCGCGGGGGCGCGCTCGGGCGCGCCGCCGACCTGCTCATGGCGGTGCCGGCGGCGGTCCCGGCCACCGCCTTCGCGGTCGCGCTCGCCACCACGATGAGCGTGGCGCGCCCCTGGCAGGGCCGCTTCCTGCTGGTCGGCACGCTCGTCCTGCTGCCGCTCGCCTACCTCGCGCGCGCCCTGCCCTCGACCGGCCGCGCGGCGCTCGCGGGTCTCGCCCAGCTCGACTCCGGCCTCGAGGAGGCGGCGGCCTCGCTCGGCGCCGGAAAACTCCGCACGCTCTGGGCCGTAACCCTACCCGTGGTCCGGCCGGCGCTCGCCGCGGGGGCGATGCTCGCCTTCCTCGCCGCGCTCGGAGACTTCGTGCTCTCGATCGTCCTCTACACCTTCGACACCCGCCCGATCTCGATCGAGATCCTGTCCAGCCTGCGCCTCCAGGAGACCGGTCTGGCGGCCGTCTACGGCGTGCTGCTCACCGCGCTCTCGGCCGCGGTCTTCCTCGCCTTCGGGCGCGAGCGGGAAGCGTGACCGCCGACCACGCCTCGCTCGGGCGCCTCTGGGCGCTCATGCTGACCGTGTTCGTGGACATGGTCGGCTTCCTCATGATTCTGCCCCTGCTGCCCTTCTACGCCACGCGCCTGGGCGCCTCGCCGTTCCTGGTCGGGCTCATGATCTCGGCCTTCGCGGTCGCGCAGCTGGCGACCTCGCCGGTCTGGGGGCGGCTCTCGGATCGCCACGGCCGCCGACCGATGCTCATGCTCGGGGTCTCGATCTCGGCCGTCTCGCACGCCCTGTTCGCGCTCGCCTGCTCGGAGTGGGCGATGGGCACGCTGCCCCGGCCCTGGCTGATCGCGCTGCTGTTCGTGTCGCGCTTCGTGCAGGGCGCGGGCGGCGCCACCACCGGCGTGGTCCAGGCCTACGTCGGCGACGCGATCGTGCCCGAGGATCGCGCCAAGGCGCTGGGCTGGATCACCGCCGCCACCTCGGCGGGCGTCATGCTCGGCCCCGCCCTGGGCTCGATCGCCGCCGTGGCCGGACCCGCCGCGCCCGGCCTGGCCGCCGCCGCGCTGTGCGGGGTCAACCTGGTCTTCGTCCGCAACTGGCTGCCCGAGTCGGCGAGCGACGCGGCGCGCGCCCACGCCGCCGCCGCCCCGCGCGGCTCGCTGGTCGCGCGCATGGCCGAGGTCCTGAGCCAGCCGCGGCGCCCGGTGGCGCGCCTGATCTGGATCTACACGCTGGGCATGATGGCGTTCATGGCGATCAACGCCGTGCTCGCGCTCTACCTGCAGGCGCGCTTCGCGATGACCGAGAAGACGATCGGCTACGTCTACACCTTCGTCGGCACGATCTCGCTCGTGATGCGCAGCGTCGTGCTCGGCCCCGCGGTGCGCCGCTTCGGCGAGCGGGGCGTGATGCGCCTCGGCCTGACCGGGCTCGCCGCCGGCTACGCGCTCCAGCCCCTGGCGCCCGGGCTGGCCGCCTTCGGCGCCGCGCTGCTGCTGGTGCCGGTGGGCACCGCGCTGCTCTTCCCGGCCACCACCTCGCTGGTCTCGCGCTACGTCGGCCCGCACGAGCTGGGCGCGACGATGGGCGTGCAGCAGGCCTTCGGCGGCGTCGCGCGCCTGCTCGGCCCGGTGTGGGCGGGCGCCGCCTTCCAGGCGCTCGGCGCCGGCTCGCCGTTCTGGCTCTCGGCCGCGCTCGCGCTGGCCACCCTGGGCCTGGCGCTCGGCCTCGAGCCGCCGCCCAAGCCGCGCAACCTCTAGAAAAGAAGAGGGCCGGATCGCTCCGGCCCTCGGGATTCGCGGTGGTTGCGGGGGGGGGATTTGAACCCCCGACCTTTGGGTTATGAGCCCAACGAGCTACCTGACTGCTCCACCCCGCGTCGGTGTCCGGCGGTCTCCCGCCGGGGCCGAGGATCTTCCCACAGGGTCCCGGCGAAGTCAAAGCTCGACCGGCGGCGGACGGTTCGGGCGTCGCGCCCGGCGGACCCGCCGACTGCCTATAATCCGGCCCCTTGACTCGTGGGTCAGGTCACCGGCGCGGAGCCCCCGCGCGCGGATCGGAGGGTCGCCTCATGCCGAGTCCGAAGTCGTTGCCGCAACGGGTCCTCCTCGCGTCGCTCGCCGCCGCCTTCGCCGCGCCCGGGTTGGCCGGGGCGGCCGAGGCCGCCCGCGCGAGCGGCGGGCCCGAGCTCGCCGGCATCCCGGTCGACTTCTTCCTGTTCGGGCTCACCCTGCTCGGCGTGGCGCTCTTCCACCACAAGACGCTCCAGGTCGCGGCCACCGGTCTCGGGGTGATCACGATCTACAAGCTGCTGTTCGCGCCTTTCGCGACCGGCGCGGGCCTCGCCGGGCTCGCCGGGCACCTCCACCACGAGTGGGTGGTCCTCGCCAACCTGTTCTGCCTGCTGATGGGGTTCGGGCTGCTCGCGGATCACTTCGAGCAGAGCGAGGTGCCCAAGGTCCTGCCCCGGTACCTCCCCGACGACTGGAAGGGCGCCTTCGTGCTGCTGGTCATGGTCTTCGTGCTCTCGTCGTTCCTCGACAACATCGCGGCGGCGCTGATCGGCGGCGCCATGGCGCACACCGTCTTCAACAAGAAGGTCCACATCGGCTACCTCGCGGCGATCGTCGCCGCCTCCAACGCCGGCGGCTCGGGCAGCGTGGTGGGCGACACGACGACGACCATGATGTGGATCAATGGCATCGCGCCGAGCGCCGTCGTCCACGCCTACGCCGCGGCGATCGTGGCGCTCGTCGTCTGCGGCATCCCGGCGGCGCTCCAGCAGCACAAGCACTCGCCGATCCTCAGGGAGCCGCCGGGCGGGACGCACATCGACTGGGGGCGGGTGACGGTCGTGGCGGTCACGCTCGCGGCCGCCATCATCGTCAACGTCTTCGTCAACGTGCAGCACCCCGAGCTCGCCGACGCCTTTCCCTTCATCGGCGTCGCGGTGGTGGCCGCCCTGCTGGTCATGGCGGCGCTGCGCCGGCCCAACTGGAAGCTGCTCCCCGAGTCGCTCAAGGGCACGCTCTTCCTGCTCTCCCTGGTCACCGCCGCGACCATGATGCCGGTCGAGCGCCTGCCCGGCGCCTCCTGGCAGACCGCCTTCGGCCTCGGCTTCCTCTCGTCGGTCTTCGACAACATCCCGCTCACCGCGCTGGCGATCGCGCAGGGCGGCTACGACTGGGGCATGCTCGCCTACACGGTCGGCTTCGGCGGCTCGATGATCTGGTTCGGCTCCTCGGCCGGCGTCGCGATCTCGAACATGTATCCGGAGGCGAAGTCGGTCGGCCGGTGGCTCCGGCACGGCTGGCACGTGACCGTCGCCTACATCCTCGGCTTCTTCGTCCTGCTGCTCACCCTTGGCTGGCAGCCGACGCCCGAGGGCCACCCGACGCCCGCCGACGCGCCCGCCGTCGTGACGCCCGCCCCCACCGCGCCCTGACCGCCTCACTCCCTCGAGCCGGGACGCTTGGCGGATCAGGGCGCGCTCCGTAGAATCTCCCGCTCGCCGCTCGCGGCCGTGAACCCGCGCGCCAAGCGCGCCCGCCCGGAGGAGGGCCGATGCCGAGACCCGCACGCAGCCTGAGGACGGCCGCCCTGGCGGCGATCGGCGCGCTCGCCGCGCCGGCCCTGGCGCGGGCGAGCGAGGGGGCGACCGCCTCCGGCCCCGAGCTCTTCGGCGTGCCGGTCGAATTCGTGCTCTTCGGCCTGACCCTGATCGGGGTCGCGCTCTTCCACCACAAGACGCTCCAGATCGCGGTGACCGGCCTTGCGGTGATCACGATCTACAAGCTGGTCTTCACCGGCTTCGAGCACGCGCCCGGCCTCTCCGGCCTCGGCGCCCACCTCGCCCACGAGTGGGTGATCGTGGCCAACCTGCTCGGCCTGCTGGTCGGCTTCGCGCTGCTCGCGGACCACTTCGAGCGCAGCGAGGTGCCCAAGGTCCTGCCCCGGTACCTGCCCGACGACTGGAAGGGCGCCTTCCTGCTGCTCGTCATGGTCTTCGTGCTCTCCTCCTTCCTCGACAACATCGCCGGCGCGCTGATCGGCGGCGCCATGGCGCACACAGTGTTCAACAAGAAGGTCCACGTCGGCTACCTCGCTGCCATCGTCGCCGCCTCCAACGCCGGCGGCTCCGGCTCGGTGGTGGGCGACACCACCACCACCATGATGTGGATCGACGGCGTCGCGCCGGGCCAGGTGCTCCACGCCTTCGTCGCCGCCGGGGTGGCGCTGTTCATCTTCGGGATCCCCGCCTCGCTGCAGCAGCAGCGCCACTCGCCGATCGTCAGGGACGAGGCCAGGGGCGCCCACATCGACTGGGCGCGCGTCTTCGTGGTCGGCGCGATGCTCGTCTCGGCGATCACGGTCAACGTGATCGTGAACGTGAAGTTCCCGGCCGCCGCGGACCACTTCCCGTTCATCGGCGCGGCGGTCTGGGTGGCGCTCCTCGCCACGGTGCCGCTGAGGAAGCCGACCTGGAGCCTGGTGCCGGAGGCGCTCAAGGGCTCGATCTTCCTGCTCTCGCTGGTCACCGCCGCGACCATGATGCCGGTCGAGCGGCTGCCCGCCGCCTCGTGGACGACGACGCTCGGCCTGGGCTTCCTCTCCTCGGTGTTCGACAACATCCCGCTCACCGCGCTCGCGCTGCGCCAGGGCGGCTACGACTGGGGCATGCTGGCCTACGCGGTCGGCTTCGGCGGCTCGATGATCTGGTTCGGCTCCTCGGCTGGCGTCGCGATCTCCAACATGTACCCGGAGGCCCGCTCGGTCGGGCGCTGGCTCCGCCACGGCTGGCACGTGGCGCTCGCCTACGTGCTCGGCTTCTTCGTGCTCCTGCTCGTCCTCGGCTGGCATCCGACCGACAAGCGCGGCACCGCCCGCACGCCGGTGCCGGCCGCCGCGCCCGCCACCGCTCCCGCCGGGGGGCATTGAGCCGGAAGGGCGGGCCCGGGTGTCGGTGATCCGCTCGGTCTCCGGACGCGCCGCGGCCGCGCTGCGCGAGTTCCTGAGCCTGGAGTCGGCGGGCGGGATCGTGCTGGTCGGCGCGGCCGTGGTGGGCCTGATCTTCGCCAACAGCCCGCTCGCCGGCCTCTACGGCCAGCTCCTCGAGTTGCCGCTCACCGTCCGGCTGGGAACCCTCGGCGTCGACAAGCCGCTGCTGCTCTGGATCAACGACGGCCTGATGGCGGTCTTCTTCCTGCTCGTAGCGCTCGAGCTCAAGCGCGAGGTGCTCGCCGGCCAGCTCTCCGACCGCCGCCAGATCTCGCTGCCGGCGGCGTGCGCGCTGGGCGGAATGCTGGTGCCGATGGCGATCTACGCGGCGGTCAACCGCGGCGATCCGCAGGCCCTGCCCGGGTTCGCGATCCCGGCGGCCACCGACATCGCCTTCGCGCTCGGCGTGCTCGGCCTGCTCGGCAGCCGCGTCCCGGTCGCGCTCAAGCTGCTGCTGACGGCGATCGCCGTGCTCGACGACCTGGGGGCGATCGTCGTCATCGCGCTCTTCTACACCTCCGGGCTGTCGTGGCTCTCGCTCGGCGTCGCGCTCGCGGCGCTGGTCGGGCTGATCGCGCTCAACCGGCTCGGGGCGACTCGCATCGCGCCCTACGTCGCGCTCGGGCTCGTGATGTGGCTGGCGGTGCTCAAGTCGGGCGTGCACGCGACGCTCGCCGGCGTGGCTCTCGGCATGACCATTCCGATGCGCGACCCGAGCGACGCGGAGAGCTCGCCGCTCGAGCGGCTCGAGCACGACCTGCACCCGACCGTGGTCTGGGCGATCCTGCCGCTGTTCGCCTTCGCCAACGCCGGCGTCGCGCTCGGCGGGCTCGCGCCTGCCGCGCTGCTCGATCCGGTCCCGCTCGGCATCGCGCTCGGCCTGTTCGCCGGCAAGCCGCTCGGCGTGCTCGGCTTCGGCGCGCTCGCGGTCGCCCTCGGCCTCGCCCGGCTGCCGGACGGCGTGACCTGGCGCGCGGTCGCGGGCCTGGGGGTGCTGTGCGGCATCGGCTTCACCATGAGCCTGTTCGTCTCCTCGCTCGCCTTCGAGGCCAGCCACGCGGACCTCCTGATCGCCAGCCGCGTGGGCATCCTCGCCGGCACCACCGCCGCCGCGCTCGCCGGCTGGGCGATCCTGCGCGCGGTGCTGCCCAGGGACCCCGCCGGGGCCTGAGCGCCCCGCCGGACCGCCGGCCGCGTCCCGGCTCGCGGCCGCTCGCCTTGCCCGCCGCCGGGCCTCCGGTTACGCTTGTCGCGCTGGTGTCGCTGCCCCGGGGAGGGGTCATGTTCCTGATCGAAGAGATCTCCGCGCGCGAGGTGCTCGACTCGCGCGGCAATCCGACCGTCGAGGTGGACTGCCTGCTCGAGAGCGGCGCGCTCGGCAGCGCGTGCGTGCCGTCCGGCGCCTCGACCGGCAGCCGCGAGGCCCTGGACTCGCCGACCGCACCCTGTGCGAGCTCGACGGCACGCCGAACAAGGGACGGCTGGGCGCCAACGCCATCCTCGGCGTGTCGCTCGCCGTCGCCAGGGCGGCGGCCGAGACCTGCGGCCTGCCTCTCTACCGCTACCTCGGGGGACCCGGCGCGACGGTGCTGCCGGTGCCGATGCTCAACGTGCTCAACGGCGGCGCGCACGCCGACAACTCGATCGACGTCCAGGAGTTCATGCTGGTGCCGGTCGGCTTCACCACCTTCGCCGACGCGCTGAGGGCGGGCGCGGAGACCTACCACCACCTCAAGAAGGTGCTCCGGGCCAAGGGCCTGGTCACCGCGGTGGGCGACGAGGGCGGCTTCGCCCCGAACCTCGGCAGCAATCGCGACGCGCTCGACCTGCTGGTGGCCGCGATCGAGAAGGCCGGCTACCGGCCGGGCGAGCAGATCGCGCTCGCCGTGGACGTCGCCGCCTCCGAGCTCGGCGCCGAGACGCCCCAGGGCTTCCGCTACGAGCTCGCCGGCGAGGGCCGCAAGGGCCTGAGCGCCGACGACCTGATCGCGCTCTACCGCGACTGGTGCGCCGCCTATCCGCTGGTCTCGATCGAGGACGGCCTCGCCGAGGGCGACTGGGACGGCTGGGCGCGACTGACCGGGGAGCTGGGCGGCAAGGTCCAGCTCGTCGGCGACGACGTCTTCGTGACCAACCCGGAGATCCTCGCGCGCGGCATCGAGCGCGGCATCGCCAACGCGCTGCTGGTCAAGGTCAACCAGATCGGCACCCTGACCGAGACCCTGGCGGCGGTCGAGATGGCGAAGGGGGCCGGCTGGGCCAACGTCATCTCCCATCGCTCGGGCGAGACCGAGGACACCACCATCGCCGACCTCGCGGTGGCCACGCGGGCGGGCCAGATCAAGACCGGCGCGCCCTGCCGCAGCGACCGCGTCGCCAAGTACAACCGGCTGCTGCGCATCGAAGAGGAGCTCGAGGGCGTCGGGACCTTCCCGGGCCGCGCCGCCTTCCCGCGCTTCCCCGCGTGACCTTTGCGGCGCAGGCGGAGTCCGCGCGGCCACGGCCGCTGCGCTCGCTGCTCTCGGCGCTGCTCGTCTTCCTCGTCCTCTTCCTCGCCACCGCGGCGCTCAAGGGCTGGCGCGATCTCGAGCGCGCCCGCCACCGCGAGGCCGAGCTGCGTGCCCGGGTCGAATCGACGCGCGAGAGCATCGAGGCCCTGCGCCGCCGCGTGCGCGCGCTCAAGGACGACCCGGCGACGCTCGAGCGCGTCGCCCGCGACGAGCTCGGCATGGTCGAGCCCGACGACGTCGTGATCGTCCTTCCCGCCCCGCCTCCGGACCGCCCCGCCCCGGGCGCGCCGGCGCCCGGCGGGAGCTGAGCTATCCTGCGGCCGGCCGCGTCTCCGCGGCTTTCGCTCCAGCTTCCCGAATCGAGGAGGTACCCGATGCTCCGTTCCCTCGCGACGGTCCTCGTCCTGGCGCTCGTGCTCGGCGTCGCGGCCGCCGGCGCCGTCGAAGGCCCGACCCGGCTGCTGCGCTTCCCGGACGTCCACGGCGACCAGGTGCTGTTCACCTACGGCGGCGACCTCTGGCGCGCGAGCGCGAGCGGTGGCACCGCGGCGCGCCTGACCGCCCATCCGGGCCTCGAGCTGTTCGGCAAGTTCTCGCCCGACGGCCGCTGGATCGCCTTCACCGGGCAGTACGACGGCGACGAGCAGGTCTACGTCGTGCCGGCGGAGGGCGGCGAGCCGCGCCAGCTCACTTTCTACCCCGCCCACGGTCCCTTGCCGCCGCGCTGGGGCTACGACAACCAGGTCTACGGCTGGACGCCCGACGGCGCGCGCATCCTGTTCCGCTCCGGGCGCGACGCCAACGGCGGACGCACCGAGTCGGCGCTCTACTCGGTCGCGGTCGAGGGCGGCCTGCCCGAGATGCTGCCGATGCCGACCGCAGGCGCCGGGGACTACTCGCCCGACGGCCAGCGCGTCGTCTACTCGCCGCTCTTCCGCGACTTCCGCACCTGGAAGCGCTACGAGGGCGGCTGGGCGCAGGACCTCTACCTGTTCGACCTCGCCAGCCACGCCCTGACGCCGATCGCCCCGTCGGTGCGCACCGAGCGCGACCCGATGTGGATCGGCGACGCCATCTACTTCGTCTCCGATCGCGACGGCACGCTCAACCTCTACCGCTCCGATCTGGCCGGCACCGGCGTCCAGCAGCTCACCTTCTCGAAGAGCTGGGACGTGCGCTGGGCGAGCTCGGACAACCGCGGCCGGATCGTCTACGAGTCCGGCGGCGAGCTCGAGCTGTTCGACATCGCCTCCGGCGCCGCCACCCGGCTCGCCATCCGCGTCCCCGACGACGGCCTGAACCGCCGTCCGTCGCGCATCTCGGCCGCCAAGCAGATCGAGGACTTCGAGCTGGCCCCGAAGGGCGAGCGCGCGCTGTTCGTGGCGCGCGGCGACGTCTTCACGGCGCCGATCGAGAAGGGCCCGACCCGCAACCTGACCCGCTCCTCGCGCGCCCACGACCGCCACGCGCGCTGGTCGCCCGACGGCAAGCGCGTCGCCTTCGTCTCGGACCTGTCGGGCGAGGACCAGATCTACCTCGTCGCCCAGGACGGCAAGAGCGCCCCCGAGGCGCTCACCTCCGGCCTCGCGGCGATGCTCTACGCCCCGATCTGGGCGCCCGACGGCGCCCGCCTCGCCTTCTCGGACAAGAGCGGCAAGGTCTGGGTCGTCTCGGTGGCCGACAAGAAGCAGGTCGAGGTCGCCGACGACGAATACGGCCGCGTCTTCGACTACTCCTGGTCGCCGGACGGCGCCTGGCTCGCCTTCTCGCTCGGCGAGGAGAACGGCAACAGCTCGCTCTGGATCTGGTCGGCGGCCGACGGCCAGAAGCGCAAGGTCACCGCCAGCCTCTTCAACGAGTACGCGCCGACCTGGGATCCCGAGGGCAACTACCTGTTCTTCCTGTCGGAGCGCGAGTTCGCGCCGCAGTTCTCCCAGATCGAGTGGAACTACGCCGGCAACCGGATGACCGGCGTCTTCGCCTACGCGCTGCGCAAGGACGTCGCGCACCCGTTCCCGCCCGAGAGCGACGAGGTCGGCGCCGGCGAGGACGAGAAGAAGGACGGCGACAAGGCCGCTGCCGAGGAGAAGAAGGAGGACGGCAAGAAGGCCGGCAAGGAGGACGCGGGAGAGGACGCCAAGAAGAAAGCGGCCAAGCCGGTGCGCATCGACTTCGACGGCCTCGGCGGTCGCGTCGCGCCAGTACCGGTCGACGCCGACAACATCACCGCGCTGGCCGCGACCAAGGGCTTCCTCTTCTACACCAGCGAGGCGATGGCCTACTACGGCCGCGACGCCGAGCGCAAGCCGAAGCTGCGCGTCTTCGACTTCAAGAAGCGCGAGGCGACGGACTTCGCCGAGGACGTGCGGGGCTGGGCGGTCTCGCCCGACGGCTCGATGGTGCTCGTGCGCCAGAAGGACGCCTTCAAGCGCTACGAGGCGAAGCCCAAGGCCACCGACCCGAAGACGATCTCGACGGCGGGACTCGAGGTGGACCGCGTGCCCGCCGAGGAATGGGCGGAGATCTTCGACGAGGTCTGGCGCCGCTACCGCGACTTCTTCTACGTGCGCAACATGCACGGCTACGACTGGAAGGCGATCGGCGAGCGCTACAAGGCGCTGCTGCCCTACGTCGCGCACCGCTCGGACCTGAACTACGTGATCGGCGAGATGATCGCCGAGCTCAACGTCGGCCACGCCTACGTCGAGGGCGGCGACTTCGAGATCCCGGCGCGGCCGAAGGTCGGCCTGCCCGGCGCGCGCTTCGCGCTCGACGCCGCCTCGGGGCGCTACCGGATCGCGAAGATCCTCGCCGGCGACAACCACGAGTCGCGCTACCGTTCGCCGCTCACCGAGGTCGGGGTGGACGCGCGCGAGGGCGACTACGTGCTGGCGATCGACGGCGTCGAGCTCGTGGCGCCGGACAATCCGTACCGGCTGCTCCGGCACAAGACGGACCCGGTGACGCTGACGCTCAATTCGACGCCCTCGGCGGCGGGCGCGCGCCAGGTCACCTACCGCCCGCTCGACGACGAGTCGGACCTGCTCTACTTCAACTGGGTGGAGGGCAACCGACGCTGGGTGGACGAGAAGTCGGGCGGCCGCGTCGGCTACCTGCACATCCCCGACATGGGCGCCCCCGGCGCCTACGAGTGGGTGAAGTGGTTCTACCCCCAGATCCGCAAGGAGGGGATGGTGGTGGACGTGCGCTCGAACGGCGGCGGCAACATCTCGCAGTGGATCATCGAGCGGCTCGACTCGCGCCTGCTCGGCACCCGCTTCGGCTACTCGAGCGACCACCCGCAGACCTACCCGTACACGGTCTTCCACGGCCACCTGGTCTGCCTGCTCAACCAGACCTCGGCCTCGGACGGCGACATCTTCCCGGCGCGCTTCAAGAAGTCGGGGCTCGGGCCGCTGATCGGCAAGCGCTCGTGGGGCGGCGTGGTCGGCATCTCGGGCACCGGCCCGCTCATCGACGGCGGCACCATCTACGTGCCGCAGCAGGCGACCAACGACGTGGACGGCAGCTACATCATCGAGGGCCACGGCGTCGACCCCGACATCGAGGTCGAGAACGACCCCGCCTCGGTGATCGCCGGCCGCGACCCCCAGCTCGAGCGCGGCCTCGAGGAGGTCCTGAAGGCCATGGAGCGCGAGCCGCGCAAGCTCCCCACCCGCCCCGCCGACCCGGTCAAGACGCCGTAGGTCCCAGACGCCAAACGCGGCACGACCCTCCGCCCTCCCCCGTTCGGCCCCCGGCCGAGCGCGGGAGGGCGGAACTGCGTTCAGCTAAGGAAGGCTCCGCACGCCCGGCCTGAGGGCGGACCTGGGCACTTGGAAGAACGCGTCGCTCTCGAGTCGCTCACCGAAGGCATTCCTTCATCGGGATGCACCAAGTCCCGCGACGCCCGCGCCGACCGCGGCCTTGGCTTCTTCCTTCAATGGACGTCTTTGACTCCCTTGTCCAAGGGGAACGCCAGGGCGCCCTTCTGGTGGTACCAGTTGACGGAGACGACTTCGAGGCGGCCGGCTTTCACCGCCGGGTCCTGCTCGGCCAGGGCGCGGGCCTCGGCGGCGGTGCCGGAGCGGAAGATCAGGATGCCGCGGTAGCGCGGGTCGGACTGCTCGTCGAACGGGCCGGCGACCAGCAGCTTCCCCGACTCGCCCATCGCCCGCAGGTGGGCCAGGTGCGCGGCCTGGATCTCCTCGAGCCTCTCCGGCGGGTAGTCGGGGGCGCTCGCCGGGCGCACGAGCAGCACGATCGGGTGGCTCTCGAACTCGAACTTCGCCTCCGGCGCCGCGGGCGGCGCTGCGGGCGCGGCCGCCGGCGGCTCGTCGGCGCGCGCCGCACCGGCGGCGAGCAGGGACGAGGTCAGGGCGAGGGCGAGCGTCGTCGTCTTCATCGGGTTCCCCCTTCGTCGTCCGCCAGCGCGTAGTCGGCGGCGGCCGTGGCGTGGATCCGGGCGGTGTCCCAGAGCGGCACCGGCGAGTCGGCCGGCGACAGGATCATCGACAGCTCGGTGCAGCCGAGGATCACCGCCTCGGCCCCTTCCGCCACCAGCCGCCCGACGACGCCGCGGAAGAGCGCGCGCGACTCCGCGCGGACGACGCCGACGCAGAGCTCGTCGTAGATCACCCGGTGCACCTGCTCCCGGTCGTCGGCCGCGGGGACGATCGAGCGGAGGCCGTGGCGCGACTCCAGCCGCTCCCGGAAGAAGTCGTCCTCCATCGTGAAGCGCGTCCCGAGCAGGCCGACCGTGCGCGCGCCCGAGGGTCGCACCGCTGCGGCCGTCACGTCGACGACGTGGAGCAGCGGCAGCGGCACCGCGTCCACGATCGCGGGCGCCGCCTTGTGCATCGTGTTCGCCGTAATGACGATGAAGTCCGCGCCCGCCGCCGCGAGCGAGCGCGCGGCGCCGACCATCATCTCGCCCGCCTCCGGCCACCGTTCCCCGCGCTGCAGCGCGGCGAGCTCCGCGAAGTCGAGGCTCACCAGCACGATCTTCGCCGAATGCAGCCCGCCCAGGCGCTGCTTCACGCGCTCGTTGATCGTGCGGTAGTAGATCGCCGTCGACTCCCAGCTCATGCCGCCGATCAGCCCGATCGTCTTCATGCGCCGACTCCCGTTGCCGGCGTCCCGAACAGGCGCTCGATCCGCCGGTCGGGCACCAGCCAGATCAGGGCCACGGTCACGAACAGCGCGTCCGCGAGCTCCTGGCGCACGAAGGCGAGCGGGATCGCGGCGACGTAGAGCACGATCGAGGCCTTGCCCTTGAGATCGCGGCCCACCGCGGCGGCCAGCTTCGAGCCCGGACCGTGCGCCGCGATGATCGTAGCCTGCAGCACCGTGTAGGCGACCGCCGCGCCGAGCAGCACGAGGCCGTAGAGCGCGGCCGGCTGCGCGGCGCCGTGGTTCTCGCCCATCCAGCCGGTGGTGAACGGCACCAGCGAGAGCCAGAGCAGCAGGTGGAGGTTCGCCCACAGCACGCCGCCCGTCACTCGCTCCAGCGTGTGCAGCAGGTGGTGATGGTTGACCCAGTAGATGCCGAGGTAGACGAAGGAGAGCAGGTAGGTCAGGAAGACCGGCAGCAGCGGCCGCAGCGCCGCCCAGTCCGTGCCGTGCGGGACCTTGAGCTCGAGCACCAGGATCGTGATCAGGATCGCGACCACCCCGTCGCTGAACGCCTCGAGCCGCGCCTTGCCCATCCCGATCACCTCCGGCCGCCCATTCTCGGCCAGCGCCGAGGCCGCCGTCGAGGGCGCCGCGGGGGACGCCGGGGTCGCCCGGACGGCCGCGGCCGCCCGCTCGCCGCGGCGGGGAGCTTCGCGTACGCTAGGCGCTCCCGGCGCGGCCATGATCGGACGGACGCTCTCCCACTACCGGATCCTCGAGCGCCTCGGCGAAGGGGGCATGGGCGAGGTCTACCTCGCCGAGGACACGCGGCTCGAGCGCCCGGTGGCGATCAAGGTGCTGCGCGACGCCTGCTGCACCGAGGAGGAGCGCGCCCGCCTGTTCGCCGAAGCGCGCCTGGCGTCGTCGCTCAACCACCCCTCGATCGCGGTCGTCTACGACGTCGACGAGGTCGAGACCGAGAACGGGCCCCTGCCGTTCCTCGCCATGGAGTACGTCGCGGGCGAGCCGATCGACGCCTGGGCGCGGCGCGAGCGGCCCGGCCTGGACCGCCTGCTCGAGGCCGGCGCCGAGGTCGCACGCGCGCTCGCCGAGGCGCATGCGCGCGGCATCGTCCATCGCGACGTCAAGCCGTCGAATCTCCTGATCAACGCCGCCGGGCGCGTCAAGGTCCTCGACTTCGGACTCGCCCTGCGCCGCGGCGGCCCGGCCGCGCCCACCGACTCGACCGCGAGCGCGACCGTCCGGGACGTCGCCGGCACGCTCGCCTACATGGCGCCCGAGCAGGCCAAGGGGCTCCCGGTCGACGCGCGCGCCGACGTCCACGCCTTCGGCGCCGTGCTCTACGAGCTGCTCTCGGGGCGGCGCGCGTTCGAAGGGCAGACCGCCTGGGAGATCGCCGGCGCGGTCCTGCACCGCGAGGCGCCGCCGCTCGAGCTCGAGGCGGCCGATCCGCGCGCGCCCGAGCTCGCCGCGCTGGTCGCGCGCCTGCTCGCCAAGGAGCCGTCGGCGCGGCCGGCGAGCCTCGCCGCGGTCGCGGACGAGCTCGACCGCATCCGGCTGCGCGCCCCCGAGCCGCCGGCGCCCGCGGCGTCGAGCTCGATCGCGGTGGCCGGCTTCGAGAATCTGACCGGCGACGCCGAGGACGACTGGATCGGGGCCGGCCTCGCCGAGACGATCGCCGCCGACCTCGCGCGCCTGACCGGCGCGGAGGTCGTGGGCCGCGAGCGGGTGGCGGAGGCCCGGCGCAGGCTCGGCGCGCCGGACGTCGGGGCGGACGAGGCCGACCGCCGGCTGGGCCGCGCGCTCGGCGCGCGCTGGGTGGTGGCCGGCGCCGTCCAGCGTTTCGGCGAGAGCGTGCGCGTGACCTGGCGGCTGGCCGACCTCGAGCGCGGCGGGGCCGGCGAGGGCGGCCGGCTCGACGGCCGCCTCGACGAGATCTTCACGCTCCAGGATCGCGTCGTCGCCGAGCTGCAGCGCCCCTTCGCGGCGGGCGCCCCGGCCGCGGCGAGCGCCGAGGAGACCACCGTGGTCGCCGCCTACGAGGCGCTCTCGCGCGGCCTGCTCAATGTGCGCGCGTTCACCTTCGAGGGCGTGGCGCGCGCCATCGCCTACTTCGAGCGCGCCGTGGCGCTCGATCCGCGCTACGCGCGTGCCTGGGCCGAGCTCGCCAACGCCGCCGCCGACCACGCCAATCTCCTCTCCGTGCGCGAGCTGTGGGAGCGCGCCCTGGCCGCGGCGCTCGCGGCGCGCCGCCTGCGCCCCGACTGGGCGCGCGCGCACCGCGAGGTGGGGGCGATCCTGGTAGCGCTCGGGCGCGACGAGGAGGGCATCGCCAGCCTCGAGCGGGCGGTCGAGCTGGCGCCCGACCAGCCGGCGGTGGTGGCCGGGCTGGCGCGCGGGCTGTTCCTCGGCCGCGCCGACTTCACCGGCGCGGCGCGCCTCTACGAGCGCGCGATCGCGCTCGATCCCCACTTCGGCTGGCACTGGCTGCAGCTCGCGCACTGCCGCACGCTCGCTGGCGAGCTGGAGGCCGCGCGCGCCGCCGCCGAGCGCGCCATCGAGCTGCAGGAGAAATCCCTGGGCGGGCGCGAGGGCTCGCGCATCCTGGGCGCCCACATGCGCCTGGGCCACGTCGCCGCGCGCCAGGGCCGCTTCCAGGAGGCGCTCGAGCACCTGCAGCGCGAGCTCGGCTACATCGGCGGCGTCGACCACGCGCTGCGCAGCCGGATCGCGGTCGAGCTCCACCTGCGCGTGGGCGCCGCCCAGCTCGCGCTCGGACGCCACGAGGAGGCGCGCGTCAACTTCGGGGCCGGCCTCGAGATCTGGGAACAGCGCCTGGCGCTGGGCGCCGACGAGCCGTTCACCCGTTTCTACGCCGCCTCGATCCACGCCCTGACCGGCGACGCGGAGCGCGCGCTGGTCGATCTCGAGCGCGCCGCCGCCGAGCGGCTCCGCTACACCGTGGTGCGCGCCCGGATCGAGCCCGAGTTCGCCGCCCTCGCCGGCCACCCGCGCTTCCAGGCCCTGCTCGCGCGCGTGCCCGCCTGAGCCCGCGCCGGTATACGCTCGCCCCTCGGACGGCTCCCCGAGGCTCGCTCATCCGGCCCAACCAGCTCCATCCCGTCGATCTCCTGGGCCTCGCACGGCTGGCGAGCGAGGCGGCCGCGAACGTCAGCGACATCGTCGAGACCGTCCACCACGACATCCTGCGCGGCCCCTGGCCGCGCCGGGGCTCGTCGGTGCGGCGCACGCGCGGCATCCCGGGGCTCGTCTACCGCAGCGTGCGCGGCATCGCCGGGCTCGCCGGCGCCGCGCTCGCCGCCGCGCAGCGGGCGCTCGCTCCCCGCCTCGGTCCGCGCCCGTCCTCGCCGGAGCGCGAGGCGCTGCTGGCGGCGCTCAACGGCGTCCTGGGCGACCATCTCGCGGCCAGCGGCAACCCGCTCGCGCTGCCCATGACCCTGAGGAGCGACGGCAGCGACCTGGAGCTCGCCCCGGCCGCGCTGGCCCGCGCCTTCGGCAGTTCGCGCGGCCGGCTCGTGGTGCTCGTCCACGGGCTCTGCCGCAACGACCTGCGCTGGCGCCGCCGGGGGCACGATCACGGCGCGGCGCTGGCGCGCGACCTCGGCGTCGTGCCGCTCTACCTGCGCTACAACAGCGGCCTGCACGTCTCGACCAACGGCCGCGCGCTGGCCGGCCTGCTCGAGACGCTCTGCTCGGCCTGGCCGGCGCCGGTCGAGGAGCTGGCGATCGTCGCGCACAGCATGGGCGGCCTGGTGGCGCGCAGCGCCTGCCACTACGGCCGGCTCGCCCGCCAGGCCTGGCCGGCACGGCTGCGCCGGCTGGTCTTCCTCGGCACGCCGCACCACGG
>JAFNAE010000103.1 GCA_017860005.1 Acidobacteriota bacterium
GGCCGGGGCCGGGGCCGTCAGGTGCTCGGTGCGTGCGGCGGGCGCGTCCGGGACCTCCTCGACGGTGAGCTCGAAGATGCCGACCTTGACCAGGTCGCCGGGTCGCACCAGCGCCTTGCGCACGGTCACCCGGTTGACCTGCACGCCGTTGGTGCTCTCGAGGTCGTGGATCGCCCAGCCGTCGGGGTCGAGGCGGAACGCGGCATGCCGGCGCGAGACCGAGAAATCGGGCAGCACGACGTCGTTCTCGACGCCGCGCCCGATCTTGACCTCGTCGCGGGAGAGCGTCCGGGATTCCTCCCGGCCCTGGTGCGACCAGCGGACGCGCAGCATGGCTCGGACCTCGCCCGGATCCTACACCGGCGCTCGCTCGCTCCCGGCGGCGCCGGAGCGCTCTGCTAGCATCCCGGCGCAATGCGCGAAGCGCCGCAGAATCCCCTCCACGACCGCTACGCGACCGCCGAGATGGCGGCGATCTTCTCGACCCGGCACCGCTACCAGACCTGGCGGCGGCTCTGGATCGTGCTCGCGGAGTGCCAGCGCGAGCTCGGCCTGCCGATCACCGCGGCGCAGCTGGCGGCGCTCGCCGAGGCCGCGCCCAGGCTCGACCTCGAGCGCGTCGCCGAGCTCGAGCGCCAGACCCGGCACGACGTGGTGGCTCACCTGCGCCACTTCGCCGAGCAGGCGGGAGAGGCGGGCGGCATCCTCCACCTCGGCGCCACCTCGGCCTACGTCACCGACAACACCGACCTGCTGCTCACCGCCGAGGCGCTCGACCTGCTGGCGGCGCGGCTGGCGGCTGTCCTGGGCGCGCTGGCCGACTTCGCCCGCCGCTTCCGGGCCCTGCCCTGCCTCGCCTACACCCACTTCCAGCCCGCCCAGCTGACCACGGTGGGCAAGCGCGCATGCCTCTGGGCCCAGGACTTCGTGCTCGACCTCGAGGAGGTCCGCGCCCGCCGCCGCGCGCTCGTCGCGCGCGGGGTCAAGGGCACGACCGGCACCCAGGCGAGCTTCCTCACCCTCTTCGACGGCGACCACGCCAAGGTGCGCGAGCTCGACCGCCGGGTCGCCGCGCGCCTGGGCTTCGCGGGCTCGATCCCGGTCTCCGGCCAGACCTACCCGCGCAAGCTCGACAGCCAGGTCCTGGCCGCGCTGGCCGGCGTGGCGGAGAGCTGCCACAAGATGGGCACCGACCTGCGGCTCCTGCAGGGCGTGGGCGAGCTCGCCGAGCCGTTCGACGACGCCCAGGTGGGCTCCTCGGCGATGGCCTACAAGCGCAATCCGGTGCGCGCCGAGCGCATGTGCGGCCTCGCCCGCCGGGTGCTGACCGATGCCACCAACGGCCCGCTCAACGCCGCGACGCAGTGGCTGGAGCGCAGCCTCGACGACTCCGCCAACCGGCGCCTGGTCCTGCCCGACGCCTTCCTGGGCGCCGACGCCGCCCTGGCGCTGGCTGCCCACATCGCCGCCGGCCTCCGGGTCCACGAGCCGGCGGTCGCGGCGCGGGTCGCACGCGAGCTGCCTTTCATGGCGACGGAGACGCTGCTCATGCGCGCCGCGCTGCGCGGCGGCGATCGCCAGAGCCTGCACGAGACGATGCGGCGGCTCAGCTTCGAGGCGCAGGCCCAGGTCGCCGCCGGGGGCGAGAATCCGCTGCTTGATAAAATCGCGGCGGACCCGGACTTCCGACTGTCGGCCGAGGAAGTCCGCGCGTCGGTCGACCCGGTGGCGTTCACCGGACGGGCGGCGCGACAGGTGGACGAGTTCCTGGACGAAGTCGTTGCGCCGGCGCTCGCCGGGGCTGCGACCGTGGCCGCGGAGGCCCCTCGCGTCTGAGCCCTCCGCCGCCCACCACGACCATGCGGCGGACGCCCCCCAGCTCCTCCCTCGCTCTCGCGCTCCTGGCGGCGGTGATCACCGCCGGCTGCGCCACGACCCGCCCGCGGGCGGGGACGGTCGTCGAGCGCGGCATCGCCTCCTGGTACGGTCCCGGCTTCCACGGCCGTGACACGGCCTCCGGCGAGCGCTACGACATGAAGGCGCTCACCGCCGCGCACCCGACCCTCCCGTTCGGCACCGTGGTCGAGGTCCGCAATGTCGCCAACGGCGCGACCGTGCGCGTGCGCATCAACGACCGGGGCCCGTTCAAGAAGAACCGCATCATCGACCTCTCGCAGTCGGCGGCGCGGGCGATCGGCATGCTCGGGCCCGGCACCGCGCTGGTCGAGCTCGTCGTGGTCGGCCAGGCGCCGGCCGCGCCCGCGACCTACGCGGTCCAGGTCGGAGCCTTCCAGGAGGTGGAGCGCGCCGAGGAGCTCGCCGCGAGCCTGTGCGCGAGCTACCCCGACGTGCGGGTCGCCTCCGACGAGGTCTGGCACCGGGTCCAGCTCGGCGCGTTCCCGAGCCGCGCGCGCGCCGAGGAGCTCGCCGAGGTGCTCGCCGCCCAGGGCCTGCGCGCGCTGGTCGTGATCCTGCCGCTGGGCGCCCTGCCCGCGCGCTGACGCCCGGGCCCGCCGTGCGCGCCGGCCCTCGGCCGGCCCGGGCCCTCCGCTAGCGGCGGCCGGCGACGGCCAGCGGCCGGTTGACGGCCGCGATTCGCTCGTCCCCGGCGAGCGCCGCGATCACCATGTTGGCGGTCTCGACCGCGATGCGCTCCTGCGCCTCGTCGGTCTGGGCGCCGATGTGCGGGGTGGCGACCACGCGCGGGTGGCGCGCCAGCTCCGGCCGGTTCGGGGGTTCCTGCTCGTAGACGTCGAGCGCGGCGCCAGCCAGGTGCCCGCTCTCGAGCGCCGCCAGCAGCGCGGTCTCGTCGACCACGCCGCCGCGACCGCAGTTGACCACCAGGGCGCCCTTCCGGAGTCGCGCGATGCGCTCGGCACCCAGGATGCCGCGCGTTCCTGGGTTCAGCGGACAGTGGAAGCTCACCACGTCGGCGCGCTCGACCAGCTCGTCCACGGTCACCTTCTCGGCACCCAGCTGGCGCCCGCGGGCGGCGTCGATCGCGGGGTCGACGAAGATCACCTCCATCTCGAAGGCGCGCGCCCGCGCGCCCACCCGCTGGCCGATCTTGCCGAAGCCGACCAGGCCCAGGGTCTTGCCCTGGAGCTCGACTCCCTTGAAGGTCTTGCGGTCCCACTCGCCCCGCTTCATCGAGGCGTCGGCCGCCGGGATGTGCCGCGCCAGCGCCAGCAGCAGCGCGAACGTGTGCTCGACCGCGGACATCACGTTGGCGGTGGGCGCGTTGACGACGAGCACGCCGAGCTCGGTGGCCGCGGGCACGTCCACGTTGTCGACGCCGATGCCGGCGCGGCCGACGACCTTGAGCTTCGGGGCGGCGGCGAGCAGCTCGCGCGTGACCTTGGTGGCGCTGCGCACCACCAGGGCGTCGGCGTCCGCGATCAGCTCCTTGAGACGCGGGCGGTCGGCGCTCTCCACGACGGTGACCTCGGCGCCGGCGGAACGAAGGATATCGATGCCGCTCTTCTCGAGCGGGTCGGCGATCAGGATGCGATGCACGTACGGACCTCCTCCTCCAGTGCGGCGAGGAGGGCCTCCAGATCGGAGTCGCGGACCTCGCCCATGTGACCGATGCGGAAAGTGGTCGGCTTCCACCTGCCGTACCCCCCCGCCACGACGAATCCCCGGCGCGACAGGCGCGCCACCAGCTCGGGCGCGGGCGTGCCGTCGGGGGCGCGCAGGCAGGCCACGGTGCGCGAGCGCGCTCCCGCGGCGACAGCGTATCGAAGTCCCATCTGCTCCGCACGCTCCGCGGTGCGGCGGGCCAGGCGCGCATGGCGGTCCCAGCGCGCCTCGATGCCCTCCTCGGCGACGCGCTCGAGCTGGCGCGCCAGCGCGAAGACGATCGGCATCGCCGGCGTGGTGATCGGTCCGCCCTCGCGCTGCTTGTCGCGATAGCGAAGGAGGTCGAGGTAGAAGCCCCGCCCGGGGACGCGCGCGGCGCGCTCCTCGGCGCGCTCCGAGAGCGCGGCGACCGCCAGGCCGGGTGGCGCGGCGATGCCCTTCTGCGTGCCCGCGAAGACGAAGTCCAGGCCCCAGGCGTCGGTCTCGATGCGGTCCCCGCCGAGCGAGGAGACCGCGTCGACGAGCAGGAGCGCGTCGCTCTCCGCGCGCACCACGCGCGCGATCTCCTCGAGCGGCGAGACGGCGCCGGTCGAGGTCTCGTTGTGGACCAGGGTGACCGCCTCGTAGCGCCGTCGCCGGAGCGCCGCGCCCACCAGCTCCGGATCGACCGGCTCGCCCCACGGGAACGAGAGCTCGTCGGAGGCGCGGCCGAGAGCGCGGCCGATCGCGAGCCAGCGCTCGGAGAAGGCGCCGTTGGTCAGGTGCAGTACGTCGCGCTCGGCCAGCGACACCAGCGCGGCTTCCATGAGCAGGGTCGAGCTGCCGGTGGCGACCAGCGCCTCGCGACGGGTGCGGAAGACCGGCGGCAGGTGCGCCGAGATTGCGGCCCAGACCGCCCGGAACTCGGCCGAGCGGTGCGCGACCATCGGCCGCAGCATCGCCTGGCGGACCTCCTCGAGCACGTGCACCGGCCCGGCCAGGAAGTCGCGGATCGCTTCGGGCATGGCGAATTCCTCAGGCGCGATGGCGCGGGCGCACGAGCTCGTCCAGGGTCGCCTCGGCGTCCAGCTCGCGCGCCGCCGCGTCTCCGACCTCGAGACGGAAGCCCCCGGGCGACGGCGCCAGGCGCGGGCGTCCCTCGCGCCCTCGCACGAAGACGATGACACAGCCCAGGAAGTGCTCGCGCAGGAGGTCGCGCAGGACCGGCGCGCCCCGGACCGGCTTGACCGAGACCGCGCGCGTGCCGTCGACCGCCACCGCACGCAGCGCCCCGGCGGCCGCCGCGGCCTCGAGCGCGCCGCCGAGCGGCGGCGGCGGCGCGAGCTCGAGCCAGCCGAGGCGCAGCCCGCGCTTCCGGGCGCTGGCGAACAGGGTCGCGAACGCCTCGGGGCCGCTCTCCACCGCGACCAGCGCGGGAGTCTTCACCGCCGCCGCTCCGGGTAGACCAGGATCTCGCGGCGCTCCTCGCGGAAGGCGCGCTCGTCGCGGGCCCAGCCCGCGACCCACTCCTCGAGGCCGCCGCCGTCGTCGAGCGCCCCGCGCAGCTCGGGGCCGCCTGCGAGCAGGTCGATCGCGGGCCGGTCGGCCACGAACTCGTAGGGCTCGCGCCGCCAGTGGAACGACTCGGGAGCGACCGAGGAGAACGCGGCCAGGAGCTCGACGCCGAGCCGGTAGCCGGCCACGCGTCGCGGCTCGCACACCACCAGCTCGACGCCGGAGCAGACCTCGCCCCGGTGCTTCTGGTGCCAGGGCCGGAACCGCGCCGGGAGCGCGCGCACGCCGAGCTCGGGCAATTCGCCGAGCGCGTGGGCCAGGGCGAGCGCGTCCACGCCCGGCGCGCCGACGAGGCGGAACGGACGCGTCGTGCCGCGCCCCTCGGAGAGCTCGGTCGCCTCGATCAGGCACAGGCCGGGATAGAGCAGGGCGGTGGCGAAGTCCGGCATGTTCGGCGACGGCGCCACCCAGGGACGGCCGAGGTCGGGCCAGAGCATCGGACGGCTCCAGCCCTCGACCGCGATCACGCGCCAGTTGTCGGGCAGGCGTCGACGCTTCGCCTCCAGCCGGAAGATCTCGCCCAACGTCAGGCCGTGCCGGACCGGCAGCCGGAAGGCGCCCACGAACGACTCGAATCCGGGTGCGACGAGGTTGCCTTCGATCACTTCGCCGCCGAGCGGATTGGGCCGGTCGAGGATCCACACCTCGACGCCGGCGGCGAGCGCCGCTCCGGCCGCCCACACCGCGGTGGCCGCGAAGGTGTAGTACCTGGCGCCGATGTCCTGCAGGTCGATCACCAGCAGGTCGAGCCCTTCGAACGCCGCGGCGCGCGGCACCAGCGTGCGCTCGCCGGCGCCGTAGAGCGAGACGATCGGGATCCCGGTCCAGGGATCGGCCTGATCCTCGGACGGCACCATGTCCTGCTCGACGCCGTAGAAGCCGTGCTCGGGTCCGAACAGGCGCGCCGGAGGCCGGAGCGCGCGCGAGAGCGCCAGGTGCGCCGGCACCAGCTCACGGGTCAGGGACGCGGCGTGGGCGAGCAGCCCGAAGCGCCGGCCGGAGAGCTGGCCGGGGGCCGCGAGCAGCCGGTCGAGACCGGTCGAGATCATGGCTCGCGCGCCCAGTCGCCGGAGCGGCCGCCGCTCTTCGCGTCCAGCCGGAGCTCGTCGATCTCGGCCCCGCGCTCGACCGCCTTGACCATGTCGTAGAGCGCCAGCGCCGCGGCGGAGGCCGCGACCAGCGCCTCCATCTCGGCGCCGGTGCGCGCGGTGACCAGCACCGCACTGCGGATCCGAAGGCCCTCCGCCTCGCGCTCGAAGTCGACCTCGACGTTCTCCAGAGGCAGCGTGTGGGCGAGCGGGATCCACTCGTCGGTGCGCTTGGCGGCCTGGATGCCGGCCAGCCGCGCCACCGCGAGCGCGTCGCCCTTGGGCATGCGCTCGAGCCGCTCGAGCGTCGGTGCCGAGAGGCGGACCAGGCACGACGCGCGCGCCAGCCGGCGCGTCACTGCCTTGTCCGAGACGTCCACCATGCGCGCGCGCCCGCGCTCGTCGAGATGGCTGAAACGGGAAGATTCGTCCATCGCGGGCCGGCAACGATGCTAGCACCGGCCGCAGCGCGCTCGGCGCGCGGACCGCGGCCGCCCCAAATGCACGAAAGCCCCGCGACTCGGAGAATCGCAGGGCCTTCGCGTCGACCGCGGGAGCGCGCGGAGCGCGGCGCCGGAGCGCGCGCCCGCGGCCGGAACAGCCCGGCTCAGCGGCCCTTGTTCAGGGCGTCCTTGAGCTCCTTGCCGGCCTTGAAGCGGACGTTCTTGCTCGCCTTGATGGTGATGGTGGCGCCGGTCGCGGGATTGCGGCCCTTGCGCGCGGCGCGCTTCGAGACGTTGAAGCTCCCGAAGCCGGGAACCTGGACGCGGTCGCCCTTCTTGAGCGCCTTCTCGATCGCCTCGATCGCGGCGTCGAAAGCCTCGCCCGCCGCCTTCTTGGTCAATCCGTCCACCGAGTTCGCAATGTGCTCGACGATGTCAGCCTTGCTCGCCATCTCTCCTCCCCTGTCTGAATTGAATCGCGGTTGTGACTGCTCGAGGAACATAGATCACTGGCGGAAGCCTGTCAATACAGGCTTCCGCGCGATTCGTCGGCGCCGACGGCGGTCAGCGCGCGCGGCGGAAGACGGCAACCGAGAAGCCGTCGTGTCCGTCGCCCGGGAGCGTTCGCCACCGCCCCGGCCCGGCGCGCGCGCCGGCGAGCTCGGGCGCCAGGCCCTCGAGCGGGTCGGGCGAGAAGCGCCCGTCCGCGGCGAGGAATCGCTCGGCAACCCGTTCGTTCTCCTCGGCTTCCACCGAGCAGGTGAGGTGCACGAGACAGCCTCCCGGCGCCACCGCGCCGGCGAGCGCCCGCAGCATCTCGAGCGCGCGGCCGGCGAGCCGCTCGAGCTCGGAGGCCCGGAAACGCCAGCGCAGCTCCGGGTGGCGGCGCAGCGTGCCGGTGCCCGTACAGGGAGCGTCGAGCACGACGCGATCGAAGGCCGCGCGCCAGGGCGGCGCCGTCGCGTCCGCGACCAGGAGGGGAGCCTGCCGCCCGAGACGCTCCAGGTTCTCCGCCACGCGACCGACCCGCGCCAGCGACAGATCGGAGAAGACCACGTTCGCGGCCGGCTCGCGCGCCAGCAGGGCGATGCCCTTGCCGCCCGGCGCGGCGGCCGCGTCGAGGACGAGCTCCCCGGCGCGCGGCTCGGGCACCAGAGCCGCCGCCTGGCTCGCCTCGTCCTGGACGTAGAAGTCGCCGCGCGCGAACGCTGGCGTGGCGAGCGGCGCGCCGCTCGTCACCACCAGGCCGAGCGGAGACAGTCGCGAGGGCGCCGTCGTCACGCCCTCCGCGGCGAGCGCGAGCGCGAGCGCCGCGCGCCCGCCGCGATCGGCGAAGGCCAGCAGGTGGAGCGCCCGGGGTCCGTTGCCGGCGGCGAGGGCGCGCTCGGCCGCCTCGCTCCCGAAGCGATCGAACCAGCGCCGCACCAGCAGCTCGGGATGGCTGTGCTCGAGCGCGGCGCGCCGCACCGGATCCGGCTCCTCGACCGGCCAGGCGGCGAGCTCCGGCGCTCCCGCCACGCGGCGCAACACCGCGTTGGCGAAGCCCGCCGCGCCGGGGCCGCGCCGGCGCCGCGCCTCTGTCACCGCCTCGCCGACCGCGGCGTGCGCGGGCACGCGGTCGAGGAAGAGGAGCTGGAAGGCCGCCACCTCGAGCACGCTCACCAGCTCGCGGTCGATCTCCTCGAGCGGCCTGCGCGCCGCGCGCGCCAGGACGACATCGAGCCGGAGGCGCCAGCGCAGCACGCCGTAGACGAGCTCCGAGAGGAGCCTGCGGTCGCGCTCGTCGAAGGCGCGCGCCGCGCGCGCGAGCAGCCGATCGGCGGGCGAACGGCCGCCGATCGTGCGCTCGACCACGCGCACCGCCGCGGCGCGCACGCCGCCCGGCTCCGCGCTCGCCGGCGTCCGGACAGGACGGGCCTCGCCCATCTCCCCGCCGCCTCAGTGAAGGCGCTCGCCCGGAGTCAGGCGCAGGCCGTTGGCGAGGTCCCGCCCGGAGATCGGGCGACCGCCGGGCCTCTGGACGAGGATCAGCCGGAGCACCGAGCCGCCGCCGGCAGCGAGCGCGAGCGCCTCGCCCGGGATCGCGAGCAGCGTGCCGGGCGGCGCGGCGGAGCGCTCCTCCGGAGCCTCCGCCTCGATCACCTTGATGCGCTCGTCGCGCACGAGGAGCGCCGTGCCCGGCTCCGGGTTGAACGCCCGCACCTGGCGCGCCAGCGCCGCCGCGCTCAGACCGGGGTCGAGGAGCCGGACGCCGGTGAGCTTGGGCGCGCGCGTCGCGAGCGACTCGTCCTGAGGCGTCGGCTCCCGCCCGCCGCGCTCGAGCTCGGTCAGCACCTCGATCAACAGCTCGGAGCCGATCCGCGCCAGGCGTCCGGAGAGCTCCCCGGCGCTCTCGTGCTCGCCGATCGGCGTCGCGCGCTCGGCGTAGACCGGGCCGCTGTCGAGCCCCTCCTCCATGCGCTGGATCGAGACCCCGGTGCGCGCGTCGCCGGCCGCGATCGCGGCTGCGATCGGCGCCGCGCCGCGCCAGCGCGGCAGCAGCGAGGCGTGCACGTTGAGGCAGCCCAGGCGGGGCAGCTCGAGCAGGGCGCGCGGGAAGATCTGCCCGAAGGCGACGACCACGGCGAGGTCGGGCGCGAGCGCGCCCAGTCGATCGAGGAACTCCGCCGCGCCCACGCGCGCGACCGCTTCCACCGGCACCGCGAGCCGGCGCGCCGCCTCGGCCACGGGCGGCTCGAGCAGCCGGCGCCCGCGTCCCGCCGGACGGGCCGGCTGGGTGACGACCAGCGCCGGCGCGCGGCCCGACGCGACCAGCGCCTCGAGCGCCGGCACCGCGAACGCGGGCGTGCCGAAGAAGACGATGCGCTCGATGCCCCCCACCTTTCGATGCTACCAGCCGAAAACCGGTGTCAGAGCACCGGTTTCCTGCGGGCGCGACGGTCACCACCGATCTTCGCCCGGGAAAACCGGTGCTCTGACACCGGTTTTTCGGGCTCAGCGCTTGGTGGCGTCGATCTCTTCGAAGTAGTCGGGCGGAACCAGGATGTCGCGCGGCTTCGAGCCCTGGGCGGGGCCGACGATCCCCTCGCGCTCGAGGATGTCGACCAGGCGCGCCGCGCGCGAGAAGCCGACCCGCATGCGGCGCTGGAGGAAGGAGGCCGAAGCCTGCCGCTCGCGCACGACCAGGCGCGCGACCTCCTCGAACAGGTCGTCGTCGATGCCGCCCGACTCTTCGCCGCCGCCCTCTCCCTCGGGCGCGGCCAGCACCGCGGGGTCGAACACCGGCTTGCCCTGTTTCTTGAGCCAGCGCACCAGAGCGGCAGTCTCCTGTTCGGAGATGTAAGGGCCGTGGAGCCGGAACATGCGCGACGTCCCCGAGGGCATGAACAGCATGTCGCCCTTGCCGAGCAGCTTCTCGGCGCCGACCTGGTCGAGGATCGTGCGCGAGTCGTGGCGGCTGGCGGTCATGAACGAG
>JAFNAE010000237.1 GCA_017860005.1 Acidobacteriota bacterium
CCGCGCTCGCGCCTGGAGGCGGCACAGTCGATGATCGCCCATACCGGGATCAGAATCCCCAGCAGCGTTCCGAGCAGGACCGCGCCGATGATCCCGAAAACGCCCAGGCCTGCCAGGACGCCGCTCACTGGTTCCATCTTTCTCTCCCCGTGCGACGGGACTCATGCAACCGACAGTTCGCTCCGTGGTGCGAACCAGAAGGAGCATCGACGCACATGCATCTCGAGCACACAACGGAACTACATCGCTGCTGCGCTGCAGATCTCAGAGGTAGCGGCGCGCAGCATGCGCCGGCACCCTCGCCCGGGCTTCGCGCTCCTGCGTAGAGGCCACATTCGCCGGGGACCGATCAGGGTGCAATGCGCGATGGTCTTCATGGCGCACCAATCGGCGCTCATGGTAGCAAGCCGGGAACGGTCCGGCACGTTTCGGGCCCTGGACCCAAGGGGGCACAGCCTCGCCGGCGGCACAGGCGTCCTCCTGGTCGAGGTCGAGCACCTGCCGGATCAGGCTCCCGGATCGCCGAGCCGGCGCTCAACAGCTCTTGGATGAAGCTGTGACGCCGGGGCTCCGGGGAGCACCAGCTCGAGCTGCGGGGTTGCCGGCTTCCAGGCCATACCGCTTCTCCGCTCCGCTGCCGGGCAGCGGATACCAGAGAGGGGCGAGGCTCCGAGCACCGCCCGGTGGGCGGCACCACGAACCGCGCGCGGAGAAGAAGACCAGTGCCATGAGCGAGTTGCCTCACGCCGCCTGACGCAGCGCCGCGACTTCCCTGAGCCAAGACCAGAGGGTGAGAGTGTTCGAACTCGGATGCGCAAGGCCTACCAGCTCGACCCCAGCCCTTCCTTGCGAGCTGCGCCGGTTGTGCGCTGCGGTTTCCGTTCTCGCTGTTCTCGGCGGAGATGGCCGCCGCCGCGCCGGGTGCCCGGCTCCGAGCGCTGGCTCCGCGATCGCAGCGGATCCAGCGCCACCGCCCGCGCCGGCCGGAGCGCACGCGGCTCTGCCGGGCGCTCGCGGAAGTGCCGCACCGTCCGGTGGTCTCCACCGTCCCGACGTGGCTGCGGATCTTCTTCCATTTCGATCGCAAGCGCCTCACCGCTTGGGCTAGCATCCGGCCATGGCCTCCGAGGCCCTGGAGAGGCTCGTCGACCGGCTCGCCGCGCATCGTGCGCTCGCCGCGGTGCCGCGAGCGCAGCTCGCCTGGCTGGCGGAGCGCGGCGAGCTGCGGCACTTCGCCCCCGGAGAACTGATCGGGCATGCGGGAGATCCGATCGACGCGCTCTGGGTGGTCCTCGACGGCCACTTCGACATCAGGGTGCACCGCGGCGGTGGGTTCCGCCGGGTCATGGAGTGGCGCGGTGGCGACATCTCGGGGATCCTGCCTTTCTCGCGCATGCGCAACTCCCCCGGCGAGACGCGCGCGATCGCGGCGACCGAGGTCCTCGGTCTCTCCCGCGATTTCTTCCCCGAGCTCATCCGCGACTGCCAGGAGCTGACCGCGGTCTGCGTTCACGTGATGCTCGACCGCGCGCGGCACTTTCGCTCGAGCGACCTCCACGACGAGAAGCTCGCCTCGCTCGGCCGGCTCGCCGCGGGACTCGCGCACGAGCTCAACAACCCCGCGTCGGCGGTGGCCAGCAACGCCGTCGCCCTGATCGAGCGCTTGCCGGCCACCGAGGCGGCCTTCCGCTCGCTCGGCGGCTGCCAGCTCTCCGAACCCGAGCTCGCGGCCTTTGTCGCCCTGCGCGATCGCTGTCTCGCCGGCAGCCCCGTCGGCTTCCGGTCGCCGCTCGACTTCGCCGACCGGATCGAAGCGCTCGGCGACTGGCTGAAGCAGCGCGGAGTCGATCGCGCCGAAGCGGAGTCCCTCGCCGAGACCGGGCTCGAGATCGGCGATCTCGAGCGGGCGGCAGAGATCCTCCGGCCCGAAACGCTGGTGTCCGCGCTGCGCGCCCTCGCTGCCGGCTGCGGTACCCGGCGGCTGGCGTCGGATATCGAGCGTGCCGCGACCCGCGTGCACGAGCTGGTCGCGGCGGTCAAGGGCTTCACCTACATGGACCAGGCGATGGCGCCGAAACCGGTCGATCTCGCCCGCGGGATCGCCGACACGCTGACCGTGCTGCGGTCCAAGGCGAAGGCGATGTCGGTGCAGCTCGGGGCGCGGATCGAGCCCGGTCTGCCCCCGGTCATCGGCCTCGGCGGCGAGCTCAATCAGATCTGGGCGAACCTGATCGACAACGCCATCGACGCCGCCGCCCCCGGCGGTGAGGTCGAGGTGAGTCTGGAGCGGCAGGGGGAGGCCCTCGTGGTGCGGGTGGTGGACGACGGTCCGGGTATCCCGGAGGACCTCCGGGCGAGGGTCTTCGAACCGTTCTTCACCACCAAGCCGGTGGGCGAAGGCACCGGCCTCGGACTGGTCATCGCGCACCATCTCGTGCTGCAGCACAAGGGCGGCATCGACATCGACTCGCGGCCCGGACGCACCGAGTTCCGGGTCACTCTCCCCTTGCCGGGGAGCACCGACGAACAGGCCCGGACGCCCGGGAGGGGAGGCTCGGAATGACCCGTTTCCTGCTGGAGATCCCGCACGACTCGGACAAGGTCGCCTGCAACCGGGCGATCCGCATCGTGCTCGAGAGCGGGTCGCACTTCCTGTCGAACGCCGACTGGGGCTGTCTCGACGGCGATCATCGCGCCCTCCTGGTGGTCGACGTGGAGAGTCGCGAGGAGGCCCAGGCGATCGTGCCGCCGGCGATGCGCGCCGAGGCCCGGATCGTGAAACTGAACAAGTTCGTGATCGAGCCCGGCGGCCGCAAGATCCGGCAGCAGGGCGGCTGAACGGCTCCGTCGGGAGGCGAGCGCCGTGTCGAAGCCGATTCTCCTCGCCGTCGACGACGATCCGGACGTCCTGGCCGCGATCGAGCGCGATCTGCGCGAGCGCTACCGTGAGGACTACCTCGTCCTCAAGGCGCGCTCCGGCGAGGAGGCGCTGTCAGCGGCCCGCGAAGCCCTGACCCGCGGACGCGCGATCGCGCTCTTTCTCGTCGATCAGCGGATGCCGGGCATGACCGGCACGGCGCTGCTCGGCGAGGCGCGCAAGCTCTTTCCCGAGGCGCGCAAGGTCCTGCTGACCGCCTACGCCGACATCGAAGCGGCGATCGCCAGCATCAACGAGATCGGGCTCGATCACTATCTGCTCAAGCCGTGGCACCCACCGGAGGAGAGGCTCTATCCGGTGCTCGACGACCTGCTCGCCGCCTGGCGGGCCCAGAGCCGTCCGCCCTACGAGGGGATCCGGCTCGCCGGCGCCCAGTGGTCGCGCCAGTGTTACGAAGTCAAGGAGTTCCTGGCGCGCAACCACGTCCCGTATCTTTGGCAGGACATCGAGCGCGACGGGGCGACTCGCGAGCTGGTGATGCAGCTCGCCGGCAGCCTCACCCGTCTGCCGGTGGTGCTCTTTCCCGACGGCAGCCATCTGGTCGCGCCGACGGCGCTGGAGCTCGCTGCGCGCGTCGGTCTCGCGACCCGGGCCGGCCGGCCGTTCTACGACCTGGTGATCGTCGGTGGCGGCCCCGCGGGCCTGGCGAACGCGGTCTACGGCGCCTCGGAGGGCCTGGCGACGCTGCTCGTCGAGCAGAGCGCGCCCGGCGGGCAGGCCGGTACCAGCTCGCGGATCGAGAACTACCTGGGTTTTCCGGCCGGAGTCTCGGGCGACGATCTGGCGCAGCGCGCCACCGCCCAGGCGCGCCGGTTCGGTGCCGAGCTGCTGACCGCGCAGCGGGTCGAAGCGATCCGCCGCGAGGATCCGTATCGCGTGGTGCGGCTGGGCGACGGCAGCGAGATCGCGAGCTATGCCGTGTTGATCGCCACCGGCACGGCGACGAACCGGCTCGACGTCCCCGGCATCGAGCCGCTCCTCGGTGCCGGCGTCTACTACGGCGCGGCGACGACCGAGGTGGCGGCCTATCGCGATCAGGATGTCTGCATCGTCGGCGGCGCCAATTCAGCGGGGCAGGGGGCGGTCTTCTTCGCCAGGACCTGCCGGCGGGTCACCATGCTGGTCCGGAGCTCCGGGCTCGAGACATCGATGTCGCAGTACCTGATCGACCGCATCTCGACGAT
>JAFNAE010000023.1 GCA_017860005.1 Acidobacteriota bacterium
AGGCCCGAGAGGGCGGAAAGGAGAATGAGGCCGAGAGAGGTGTCTCGTTTCTTCACGAGAGCTCCTTCCGCTCGAGCGAACGTCGGACAAGGGGTCGAGCAGCCTTGAGGTCTCCGGAAGGCGCAGAGCTCGGTTTCCACTCGCACCCCTCGAGGGGAGCCTACTGCTGTTCAGGTTCCGTCAGCCGCAGTGACGTGCCCCCCGAGCGTCGGTCCAGATGAAGCGAGAGTTCTCCGGAGCCCACCGTTGCCGGAGAGGCTGCGGACCCCCGCCGGATCCTCGATGCGCCCGTCGCGTGCGGGCGCTGACCTGCGCGCCCGCGCCGGCGGCGCCGTCAGTCGAGGTGGTCCCAGCCCAGGCGGGGGAGGGGGTGGGGGCGGCCGGCGGCGTCGAGGAAGACGACGCGGCGGGAGCGGGTGCGGGGGGGCGACGCCTTCGGGCAGGGTGAAGAGCAGCACGTAGTCCTCGCCGCCGGCCAGGGCGACCGCGATCGGGTCGATCGTGAGCGCCGCCGCGAGCTCCTCGTGCAACGGAGCGACCGCCCGGCGCAGCAGGCGCAGGTCCAGCTCGGCGCCGACGCCGCTCGCGGTGCACAGCCGCCGCAGGTCCTTGGCCAGCCCGTCCGAGACGTCGATCACCGCTCCGGCCTTCCGACCGAGCGCAGCGAGCCAGGCGCCGAGCGCGAGCTGGGGCTCGGGCACGAGATGCCGCGCCACGGCGCGCCGACCCGCGACGGCGAGTCTCCCCCTTAGATGGAAGTCTTTCGTCTTGAACAGAACGGCCTTGGTTGCGCGGAGCTTCGCTCCGCGCAGGACGAGCTCGCAGCCGAGCGCCGACTCGCCGACCGGACCGCCCAGCCAGAGCGCGTGGCCGGCGCGCGCGCGGTCGCGGCCGAGCGGCGCGGCGCCCGCGGCCTTCTCGCCGAGCAGCGTGAGCGAGGCCGAGAGCAGCGGCGAGTGTGCGACGTCACCGCCGGCGAGCACCACGCCGTGGCGGGCGGCTTCCGCGAGCAGGCCCTCGACCAGCGGCCGCGGGTCGGTCTCGTGCGGCAGGCCGAGGGCGAGCAGGGCCCAGCGCGGGCGCGCGCCCGAGGCCGCGAGGTCCGAGAGGTTGACGGCGAGCAGGCGGCGGCCGAGGGTGGCGAGGTCGAGGCCCGAAGCGAAGTGCGTGCCCTCGATCTGCTGGTCGACCGTGACCACGAGGCGGCCGCGTGCGGCGAGCTCGGCGGTGTCGTCGCCGATCGGCGAGCGCGGCAGGCGCCGGCCGAGCCAGGCCACGAAGGCCTCCTCGCCGCCGCTCACTTGCGCCTGCGGGCCGCTCGCGGCGGCCGCGCGCGCGCCGCTTTCGGGCGGGCCGTCTGCCGGCGTGTGGCCTTCCGGTGCGCCGGACTCGGGCGGGGCGCACCCGCCGCCGGCAGCAGGGCGCGCTCGAGCGCCTCCTCCATGGTCTCGACCAGCAGCAGGTCGAGCTCCTTGCGCGCCCGGGCCGGGATCTCGGCCAGGTCGCGCCGGTTCAGGCGCGGCAGGATCACCGTGCGCACGCCGGCGGCGCGCGCCGCGAGCAGCTTCTCCTTGAGGCCGCCCACCGGCAGCACGTCGCCGCGCAGGGTGATCTCGCCGGTCATCGCCAGCTTGCGGTCGATGCGGCGGCCGGTGGCCAGCGAGACGATCGCCGCCGCGACCGTGATGCCCGCCGAGGGTCCGTCCTTGGGGATGGCGCCCGCCGGCAGGTGGACGTGCAGATCGTGGCGGGTGAAGAAGTCGGCCGGGTGCCCGTGGCGCTCGGCCCAGGCGCGGCAGTAGGTGAAGGCGGCCTGGGCGGACTCCTTCATCACCTCGCCGAGCTGACCGGTGAGCTGGAGCTGGCCCTTGCCGGGGGTCGCCAGCGCCTCGACGAACATCAGCTCGCCCCCGGTCGCGGTCCAGGCCAGGCCGGTCGCCACCCCGACCCGATCCCGCTCGAGCAGGTCCTCGGCGAGGAAGCGCGGCGTGCCGAGCAGCTTCTCGATCTTGCGCGGCCCGACCGCGACGCGGTTCTTCCTGCCGGAGGCCACCTGCACCGCCACCTTGCGGCAGACCGAGGCGATCTCGCGCTCGAGCGCGCGCAGCCCCGACTCGCGCGTCCACTCGTCCACGATCCGGCGCAGCGCCCGCTCCGGGAACTCGAGCTGGTCGGGGGCGAGGCCGTGCTCGCGCAGCTGCTTGGGGATCAGGTGGCGGTCGGCGATCGCCAGCTTCTCCTCCAGCGTGTAGCCCGAGAGCCGGATCACCTCCATGCGGTCGAGGAAGGCGGCCTGGATCGGGTCGAGCACGTTGGCCGTGGTCAGCCAGAGCACGCGCGAGAGGTCGTAGGCGACGCCCAGGTAGTGGTCGCGGAAGGTCGAGTTCTGCTCCGGGTCGAGCACCTCGAGCAGCGCCGAAGCAGCGCCGACGACGGATCGCCCCGGAAGTCCGAGCCGACCTTGTCGATCTCGTCGAGCATGAAGACCGGATTCGACGTGCCGGCCTGGTGGATGCCCTGGAGGATCCGCCCGGGCAGCGCGCCGACGTAGGTGCGCCGGTGGCCGCGGATCTCCGCCTCGTCGCGCACGCCGCCCAGCGAGAGGCGGGCGAACTTGCGGCCGAGAGCGCGCGCGATCGAGCGGCCGAGCGAGGTCTTGCCCACACCCGGCGGCCCGACGAAGCACAGGATCGGCCCGCGCGCGTCGGGCTTGAGCTTGCGCACCGCCAGGTACTCGAGGATGCGTTCCTTGACCTTCTCGAGGTTGTAGTGGTCCTCGTCGAGCACGCGGCGCGCGTCGGCGAGGTCGAGGTGGTCCTGGCTCGCCTGCTTCCAGGGCAGCCCGGTCAGCCAGTCGAGGTAGGTGCGCTGGACCGAGCTCTCGGCCGAGTCGGGGTGGCTGCGCTCGAGGCGCTGGATCTGGCGCTCGAGCTCTTCCTTCGCCTCGTCGGAGAGCCCCTTCTCCTCGCCCAGCTTGCGGTAGCGCTCGATCTCCTCGGCCAGCTCGTCGCCTTCGCCGAGCTCCTGCTGGATGGCGCGCAGCTGCTGGCGCAGGAAGTACTCGCGCTGGTTGCGGTCGATCTCGCCGCGCGCCTGCGACGAGATCTCCTGCTGCATGGTCAGCAGCTGGACCTCGCGGTGCATGTGCTCGGCCACCTTGCGCAGGCGCGCCTCCGGGTCGAGCATCTCGAGGATCGCCTGCGCGTCCAGGATCGAGAGCTCGAGGTTGGAGGCGATCAGGTCGGCGAGCCGGCCCGGATCCTCGAGGTTGGCGACCAGCACCAGGACCTCGGGCGAGACGGTCTTGCCGAGGCCGACGATCTTCTCCATCGCCTCCTTGGCGGAGCGCACCAGCGCCTGGATCTCGAGCGTCGCCTCGGGCGCGACCGATTCGGGGATGGTCTCGACGCGCGCCTGCAGGTAGGCCTCGCCCTCCGCCAGATGCGCGATCCGGATGCGCGCGATGCCCTGCGCCAGGATGCGGATGCGCCCGTCGGGGAGCTTCAGCATGCGCATGATCGCCGCCGCGGTGCCGACCGGGTGGAGGTCGCCCTCGCCGGCTTCCTCGACCGCCGGGTCCTTCTGGGCGACGAGCGCCACGATGCGATGGTCGGAGAGGGCGGCATCGACCGCCAGGATCGACGACTCGCGGCCCACCGAGAGGGGCACGATGATGTACGGGTAGATGACCGCGTCCTTGAGCGGCAGGACGGGCAGCAGATCTGGGACGCGCGGGGTCTCTTCGCTCACTTCTTGTTCTTCTTCTTCTTGCGCTCGCGGTCCTTCTCGAGCAGCCCTTTCAGCTCGGCCATGAACTCCTCGACGTCCTCGAAGCGGCGGTAGACGGAGGCGAAGCGCACGTAGGCGACCTGGTCGAGCACGCGCAGGCGCTCCATCAGGAACTCGCCCAGCTCGCGCGTCGAGATCTCGCGGTCTTCGCGCTCGGCGAGCAGGTTCTCGGCGGCGTCGGCGATCTCCTCGAGCTGGCGCGGCGAGACGGGCCGCTTCTCGCACGCCTTCTCGAGCCCCTTGAGCAGCTTGGCGCGGTCGAAGTCCTGGCGCGTCCCGTCCATCTTGACCACCTTGAAGCCGACCTCTTCGACCTTCTCGTAGGTGGTGTAGCGCCGGTTGCAGCCCAGGCACTCGCGCCGGCGCCGGACGGTGCCCGAGTCGCGGCTCTCACGAGAATCCACCACGCGGTCCTCGACCGCTCCGCAGAATGGGCAACGCACGGCGCGGACTCTAGCGCAGCGGGGGCGCCGAGTCTCCGCGATCGAGTCGCGGTCGCGCTCGCCATCGGCCGGCGCCGGGGCTGGCGCGGACCGGGCTCATCCGGCAGGCGCCGCGCGGCCGCAGCGCCGCCTGCCGGCCCCGAGGGCGCGGCCGGAGGACAGGGACCGCCGTCGCTAGCGCGCTCTGCCGCGCCGGAGCAGGTTGACGATCGCCAGCAGCACGATCGCGCCGAGCAGCGAGACCACGAGCCCCGAGAGGCTGAAGTCGCCCTGGTTGATCGTGGCGCTGCCCAGCATCGGGCTGAGCAGGAAGCCGCCGAGGACCGCGCCGACGATCCCGACCACGACGTTCAGGAGAATCCCCTGCTGGGCGTCGGTGCGCATGACGAGGCTGGCCAGCCAGCCGACGACTCCGCCCATCACCAACCAGACGACGACGTTCATGGCGATCTCCTCCGGATGCGCGCCGGTCCGCCCGGCGGCGACTCAGGGCGGAGCAAGGGGAGTGCCACGACCCGACTCGACGGCTCCACCGGTCCGAGCGGTCCGGTTCTCCGCGCCCCGCAGCCACCGGCCGCGGCGGCATCGTCGAAGCCCGGCGCCGCCGCGCGCCGAGGAAATTGCAGAAAACGGCCCACGGTGTGGCGGCGCAGACTCGAAGTTCGCGCGGCGAGAGATGGCAAGGTCCTTGCGACCGGACCTGCCCGGCAGGACTGGACCTCGCCGATCGAACCGGAAGGAGTGCCAGCGATGAACGTGAAGAGGCTGTTGACCGCGAAGCACGGACGGAGCCTGCGCACGCGCGGGAGCGAGGAGCTCGATCTGCTGCTGGAGTCGCTCTCCGACAAGGTCGCGGACGTGCGCTCGGCGCTCGCCACGGTCGCCGAGGACGGCCTCGAAGCGGCCGGCGCCGGCGTCGACGCGCTGGTCAGGAAGACGCGCCGGGGAGTGCGCGCCCTCGACCGGCGCTGGAAGCGGATGGACGGGCGGCAGAAGATCGCCGTGGCCGGGGGTCTGCTGGCGGTGCTCGCAGCGGCCGCGGCCACGCCCACGATCGTGCGCAAGCTGCGCGAGCGCTGAGCGCTGCGTTCCCGGGGAGCTGCGCGGAGAGGCGCCGGGGGGAACGCCCGGCGCCCCTTCGCCGGCTGATCCTCGATCGACACCCCGAGTCGCGCATGCGTCGAGCGCGCGGATGGGGTCGTCGAGCTCGAGCCGGAGAACGGTGCCCGACGCACCGGGCGCGCGCGGCGTCAGGCGCGATCCTGGAGCCGCACTTCACCGAGCTGCTTCGCGCAATGGGCGCAGCAGTAGATGACGCCCTCGGCCTCCACCCCGTGTCCGATCACCCGGCAGCCGCAGTGCGCGCAGGAGGGGGCGAGCGCCTGGATCGCGCATTCGAAGGTGTCGAAGACATAGCGGCGGCCGGCCATCGAGACTTCGAAAGCCTTGTCGTAGAGATTGCCGCAGACGTGGCAGGGATCCATCGGGCGCGCCTCCGCTTCAGAAGTTGGTCGATGAAATCCGCTCTTCGAGCGCCGCGTCCGCTCGGACGTGGGCGCCGGAAGCCACAGCAATCCCGGTGCCCACGAGACGTGACCCGGGCGCACCAGACGATCCGCTTCGCGACGAGGAGCGTCGGCCATCGCGGAAACCGCTTCCCGCAGGCTGCCGGCGGGAGATCTGGGCGTGCCGGACGGCAGTCCGAGCGCGGAAGCCGCGGCTGCTAGGTCAGGCGGCGCAGCGTGTCGAGCAGGGCCGTCGCGTCCACCGGCTTGGCGAGATGCTCCTGGAAGCCGGCGAGCAACGCCCGATGCCGATCCGCCTTCTGGGCGTACGCGGTCAGCGCGATGGCGGGGGTCGCCCCGCCCCGCGACTCCGGCAGCTCGCGAACCCGGCGCAGCAGCGAGAAGCCGTCCTCGCCCGGCATCTCGATGTCGCTCACCAGGATGTCGGGACGAAGCCCGACCAGCGCCGTGAACGCGGCGCCGGCCGAGGCCGACGTTTCGACCCTCGCGCCGGCACGCTCGAGCAGCGCCTGCAGCATCTCGCGCGCCACCGGGTCGTCGTCGACGACGAGGACCCGGATGCCGTCGAGCCCGCTGGTGTCGACCGGCGCGCGCTCGGGCTCGTCGACTGCGTCGAGCAGCGTGGCGACCGGGAGGCGGACCGTGAAGGTCGCGCCCGTCCCCGGACCTTCGCTCGCCGCGGCGATCGAGCCGCCGTGGAGCTCGACCAGATGGCGGGCGATGGCGAGTCCGAGCCCGAGCCCCTGATAGGTCCTCGCCGACGAGGCCTCGGCCTGGCGGAAGGGGGCGAAGACGTAGGGGAGAAAGGCGGGCTCGATGCCGATCCCTTCGTCGCGGACGACGAGGTCGACGGTCGAGCCGGCTTGCCGGACGCGGAGCTCGACGCGTCTCCCCCGCTCCGTGAACTTGACCGCATTGGCGAGCAGGTTCCAGATGACCTGCTGCAGGCGGTGCGGATCTCCCATCACGTGCGGGAGGTCGTCACCGGAGTCGCAGTCCAGCGTCACGCCCTTGGCCTCCGCCGCCGGCGTGACCGCCCGGCAGGCGGCTTCGATGACCTTTTCGAGCCTCAGCGGCGAGAGCGAGAGGAGCAGCTTGCCGCTCAGGATCCGCGACACGTCGAGCAGGTCGTCGACCAGCCGCGAGAGGGTCCGGGCGCTACCGTCGATCAGCGCGATCCCGCGGCGCAGCTCCTCCTCGCCGGTCTCGGGCGTGGTCAGGATCTGAGTCCACCCGAGGATGCCGTTGAGCGGATTGCGGAGCTCGTGCGAGACCCGGGCGAGGAACTCGTCCTTGGTGCGTGCCGCCAGCGCGGCCTCGGTGCGTGCCTTCTCGGTTTCGACGAGCAGCGTCTCGCGTTCGAGCTCGATCTGCCTGCGGTCGCTGATGTCGATGCAGAAGCCGAGGTAGTCCTGGAACTCGCCGGCGGAATCCGTGCGGGGCACGCCGGTCGACAGCACCCAGCGCCAGGCGCCGTCGGCGCGCCGGATCCTGAACTCGAACCGGAATTCCTCGCGCGCGACGAAGGCCGCCGCGACCGATCCGGCCAGGGCCTCCCGGTCGTCGGGATGCACGCCGTCGTGCCAGCCCTCTCCGGCCTCCTCCTCGAGGGTGCGGCCGCGGAACTCGAGCCAGCCGCGATTGCACCAGACGATGCCGCGCTCCGGCTGGGCGATCCAGATCATGATCGGCGCCCGGTCCGCGGCCTGACGGAAGCGGCGTTCCGTGCTGGCGAGGGCCCGTTCCGCCCCCTCGAGCTCCGTGATGTCGAGCGAGACGCAGCGCACGTCCTGGAAGGCGCCGGTGCGCGAGGGCGTGGCGACGACGTGGGTCTCGAAGACTCGCGTGGTGCCGTCGGCGCGGTTCCAGCGGTGGCGGAGCGTCGCGCTGCCGCGGCGGGCGGCGTTCTGGAGCGCCGCTTCGAACGCAGCGCGGTCGCCCTCCGGCAGCAGCCGGTCCCAGAGCAGGTTGCTGCGGATCCACTCCTCCGGCGGATAGCCGCACAGGCGTTGGGCGTTCGGCGACACGAAATGGACGTGCGGCGGCCAGATCGGCGGCTCGAGGCGCGCCTCCCAGGCGATGCCCGGGAGATTGGCGAGCAGGACCTCGAAGCGCTGGCGGCTGAGGACCAGGTCGTCGGCGAGCTGCTGCCGCTCTTCCGCCTGGCGCTGCGCCCACATCCTGCCCGCGTGCATGCCCTCGAACAGCAGGCTGATCAGGAGGCCCGTCGCGGCGAACAGGACGATCGAACGCGCTTCCTCGATGCTGTCGATGCGGAACGAGCCGGCCGGGGGGAAGAAGGAGTAGGAGGCGAGGAGCGCGCTCGTGGCGGTTGCCACGATCCCGCCGCTGAAGCGCCCCTGCCAGGCGGCGAGGACGACGGCCGGGTAGGCGAAGAGAACGAAGCGACCCGGGCCGAACCAGGGAGCGTAGGAGCTGGAGAGGAGCGCCGCCAGGCAGGGCAGCAGGATCGCGAGTCCGAGACGAATCCAGGGGGACTTGAGATCCGGAGTGAAGAACCGCGCCCGCGTCAGGCCGAGTCGCTGGCGAAGGCGGCGCGTGCGTCGGGCCAGGATCTCGAAGGCGGGCGGCGAGAAGGTCATCCATGGGCCCGGGCCGCGAGTCGTGTACCCGGCCTCCGGGGCCCGTGAATAGCAAGAAATCGGCCAGCGGGCAAGAAAGGGCAGCGGCAGCCGGCTTGCGTTCCTCGGCGGGTGCGGCCTAGATTGCGCCGGCGATGGCTGATTCTGCTCCGCTCGCCCTGGTGGTCGACGACGATCCGGGCTCCCTCGCGGCGCTCGAAGCGCTCGTGCTCCGCGAAGGGTTCGAGGTGGTCACCGCGGCCGACCTGGCGAGCGCCACCGCCCGATTGACCGAGCGGCCGCCGGCGATCGTCCTGGTCGACTACAACCTGCCGGACGGGCGCGGCCTGGAGATCCTCGAGCGACTCGCCGAGCCGCGGCCGGAGGTCGTACTGGTGACCGGCGAAGCGACGCTCGAGACCGCGATCGAAGCGTTGCGCGCGGGCGCCTCGGATTTCCTGGTCAAGCCGGTCGAAGTTGCCCGGTTGAAGGCGGTGCTCGAGAGCGTGGCCCGAGCCAGCGCCTACCGGAGCGAGATCCGTTCGCTGCGAGGCGAGTTGCGCGAGCTCGGCCGCTTCGGGGCGATGATCGGCAGCTCCGAGCCGATGCAGGCGGTCTTCGACCGGATCGCGCGCGTCGCACCGACCGACGCGACCGTGCTCGTCACCGGCGAGAGCGGCACCGGCAAGGAGCTGGTCGCGGAGGCGGTTCACCGCCTCAGCCGGCGCAGCCACCGCCCCTTCGTCGCGGTCAACTGCGGCGCGATCTCCGCCAATCTCATCGAGAGCGAGCTGTTCGGCCACGAGCGCGGCGCTTTCACCGGCGCCGACCGCCAGCGGAAGGGCCTCTTCGAGCGCGCCCACCAGGGGACGCTCTTCCTGGACGAGATCTCCGAGATGCCCATCGAGCTGCAGGTCAGGCTCCTGCGGGTGCTCGAGTCCGGGACCGTGACCCGGGTCGGCGGCGAGCGTCCGATCGCCATCGACGTGCGCGTGGTCGCGGCCTCGAATCGGGATCTCGACGGCGCGGTCGCCGAGGGGCGGATGCGCGCGGACCTGCTCTACCGGCTGAGGGTCCTGCCGATCGAGCTGCCCCCGCTGCGCGAACGCGGCGGGGACGTGACGATCCTCGCCCGGCACTTCCTCGCCGAGCTCGGCCGGGAGCAGGGCCTGGAGAAGGTCCTCTCGGAACCCGCGCTCCGGGCCCTCGCCGCCTACTCGTTTCCGGGCAACGTGCGCGAGCTGCGCAACGCACTCCACCAGGCTTTCGTCCTCGCGGAATCGAGCATCGGGGTCGAGCACCTTCCGCCCGCGGTCGGCGCCGCGGCCCCGGGCCGGAGGGACGGCGCCGCGACGGGCGGCACGGAGCCCGCGGGCGTGCTGCTGGAGCTGCCGATGACGCTGGCCGAAGCGGAGCGGCGCCTGCTCCTGGCGACGCTCGACCGGCTGGGCGGCGACAAGGCGAAGTGCGCGGAGACGCTCGGTATCAGTCTCAAGACGCTCTATTCGCGATTGCGCGAGTACTCGGCGCGCGACCCTTCCTGATCGCGCGCGAAGTCCCTCTTCTACAAAGTTCCTGATCCGGTCCGTTCCCGCTGCGAGCACGCGAGCCGGAAGGCCCGTGGCAGCGGGCCCCGCGCTGTTGGCATCGCCGTTGCTCAACAAGCTCGCGGAAGTCGACGGGTCCGCCGTCATCCCGCAGGTCGTGGAGGGAGAACGCAATGCTGAGCTGGACGGTCACCTTTCTCGTCATCGCGGTCATCGCCGCGATCCTCGGCTTCGGCGGCATCGCCGGCGTGGCGACGGGAGTCGCGAAGGTCCTGTTCGTCCTCTTCCTGGCACTGTTCGCGGTCTCGCTGGTCACCCGTCGCAGGGCCTGAAGGTCGATTCCGCGCCGTGGTCGTTCGACCGCGGCGCGTTCGCAGGGCCCCCGCGAGGTGCGTCGCCTCGCGGGGGTTGGTTCGAACCAGAAGCGCGGGCGCCTCGAGGCTCGCCAGAAAGGAACCATCGATGAACCGGGACATCCTCGAAGGCAAGTGGAAGCAGCTGCGCGGCGAGATCCGCGAGACCTGGGGCGAGCTGACCGACGACGAGATCGACCGCGCCGCGGGCAACGCCGAGAAGCTGGCCGGGCTCCTCCAGGAGCGCTACGGCTGGACGCGAGAGGAGGCGACGAGCCGGGTCGCGGACTTCCTGGCCCGCGTCAACGCCAGGATCTCGAGCCACGACGAGGAGCCGGTCGGCACCGGGCCGCGGCACTCCTGAACCTCGAGAACACCACATCCAGACGTCAACGAACAGGAGGAACGACATGAAGCGCACAATTACTACAGTCCTCGCTCTGGTGGGCGTGCTCACGCTCGGCGCCCTCGAGGCACGCGCCAGCGACAACCAGTCCGATTCGACGACGACGCTCAAGGTCAAGCTCGCCCTGCTCGAGAAGCTGGGAACCGACGCGCTCAGAGTCGACGTCGACACCAACGGTGGCGACGTCCACCTCGGCGGGACGGTTCGCGAGCGCGAGACGGCCGAGCTCGCCTCGACGATCACCCGATCGGTGGCGGGCGTCCAGTCGGTGGACAACGACCTCGAGGTCCGCGGCACTCCCGACACCGTCGGCGGGGCCGTGGCGGAGGGTGAGAACGAAGTGAAGGACGCCATGCTCGAGAGCCGCGTCCAGCTGGAGCTGATCGACAAGCTCGGGAGCGACGGCTTCAGGATCGGCGCCGAGGTGGCGAGCGGCGTCGTCACGCTCAAGTTCCCCGCCGATCTGTCCGCCGGCCGCCGCGACGAGGCCAGGTCCGCGGCCAGGGCGGTCGACGGCGTGGCAGAGGTCATCTGGGTCGAGCAGCGCTGACGGAACCCCTCCGTCAGTCGCGCGGCCCGTCCGGATCCCCCCCCGGGCGGGCCCTTTTTTTGGGCCGACGTCGTCGTCCGGGGCGGGGGTGGGAGAGCAGTCAGTCCTTCGAGTTCAGCGCGACCTTGAGATGGAGGAGGAGCTTGTCGAGGCCGGAGGGATCGTTGATGTCGATGGGCAGGTCCCGGATGGCGTCGACGATGCGGGCGTCGGCGTCCTCGACGCGCAGGTCGAGCAGGAAGCGGCGGGCGCGGCGCAGCTCCGAGCGCTTGAGCGTGAGCTCCACCGCGCGATGGATCTCGCCGTTGCCCTCGGCGGGCGACGGCGCCAGCGGGCGCGGGTGCGAGCCGGAACGCACGGCCGCGTCGGGCGGAGGCGGCGCGAAACGCGGCTGCGACCCGGAGGCGGCGGCCGGCGGGGGCACGGCGGCTGGGCGCGGCACGGCGCTCGCGGCGGGCGGGGTGGCGGCCTGGGCGTGCGCTCCGGAGCGAGGCGTCGCTTCGGGCCGGGCCTCGGTGAGCGCCTGCTTGCGGATCTTCTCGAGCTCGGCGAGCACGTCGAGCTTGCTCGACTTGCCGCGCGCGCTGCCGCGGGCGGCCGCGGGCGCGGCGGCGGTGAGGGCGCCGCTGGCCGGGCGCGTTTGCGCGGCGGGCGGCGGCGGCGTTGGCCGCGGCCGGGGCGCCGCGGCCGGCGGCGGCGTGGCCCCCGCCGGAATGCCGCCCGGCGCGCGCAGCGGCGCTGCCGGCCGGCCGGTGCCCTCGCCCATCTTGGTCAGCCGCCGCTTGAGCGAGAGCAGGGTCTGCTTGGAGATCCCCTTGAGCGTCTCGAAGACACCCTGGCCGGACAGTGCCGAGGCCTCGAAGTGCGGGAACGCGCGCTGGTTGAGGATGCGGTTGAGCTCCTCGACCGGCACGACCTCGGGCAGGTCGCGCTTGTTGTACTGGAGCACCACCGGGATGGCGTCGAGCGTCAGGCCCATCTCGGCCAGGTTTTCCTCGAGGTTCTTGAGCGAATCCGCGTTGGCCTGGAGCATCGGCCGCTGCGAGTCGGCGACGAAGACCACGCCGTCCACGCCCTTGAGGACCAGCTTGCGGGTGGTGTTGTAGAAGACCTGGCCGGGCACCGTGTAGAGCTGGATGCGGGTCGAGAAGCCGCCGATCGTGCCGACGTCGATGGGCAGCAGGTCGAAGAACAGGGTGCGGTCGGTCTCGGTCTCGAGCGAGACCATCTCGCCCCGGCTGTCGGTGGCGGTGTGGCCGTAGATGTACTGGAGGTTGGTGGTCTTTCCGCACAGACCGGGGCCGTAATAAACGACCTTCGCGGTCATCTGCATCGTGCTGTAGTTGAAGAACACCATGGCCATCCCGGCTCAGTCGGGAGACTTGGAAGTTAGCACCCGATCTCTCGGGCGGTCAAGGAGTTCGGGCCGCGCGAGCCGTTCGGCGAGGGCCTTCTGGGCGGGGCTGAGCGGGCGCGTCTCGGCGCGCCGTTCGAGCGCCGCGCGGGCGAGCGCGACGACCAGACCCTTGAGCTCGGGTGCCGCGTCGGCGAGCGCCTCGAGCTGGCGCTCGACCGTCTCGAGGTCGCCGCGCGCGGCGGGCCCGGTGATCGCGTCGGCGGGGTCGGCGGCCGCGGCCGCGGCTTCGAGCGCCGCGAGCGCCAGGCGGGCGTAGCCGCGCCGCGCGCCCTCGGGAACGCCGGCGCGCTGCGCGAGGCTCGCGGCCGAGGCGAACACGGTCGCGACCCCGCCCGCGGCCAGGGTGGCAGCGAGGTGGTAGAGCACGCGCAGCTCCTCGGGCACGATCGCCGCCTCGCCGCCGAAGGCCTCCGCCAGGCGGCGGCCGAGCGCGCGCGCCTGCGCGTCGCCGTCGAGCGCGAAGAAGGTCCCGCGCGCCGCCTCGGGGTCCCGTTCGACCGCCGGGAACGGGCGCAGGGGATGGAAGCTGCCGACCGGGCAGCCCGCCGCCGCGAGCGGGGCGAGAGCCGAGGCGCCGATCGGCCCGGCGACGTGCAACGCGACGCCGTGGAATCGCCCGGCGAGGCGGCGCGCCACGTCGGAGATCGCGGCATCCGGGACCGCGATCAGGGCGAGGTCCGCGCTCGCCCCCCCGTAGTCGGACGCCGACTCCAGAGGGGCTCCGAGCCGTGCCGCGGCATCGCGCGCCCCTTGCGAGCCGGCGCGTCCGGCGACCGCCACGCAGCTGGCGCCGCGAGCGAGCGCCCAGGCGGCCAGGCTCTCGCCCACGCGGCCGGGGCCGACGAGCAGGAAGCGGAGCCCCGCCAGCGGCGGTTCGGCGCGGTTCACTGGGGTAAGATAAGGCCGCTTTCGAGCGCGGCGCAACGCCTTGTCCGCGGCTCGGCGATGCGCCGGCCGAACTGCGCCCGTGGAGCCCGAGATGCCGGTGCGCCCCAAGGTCGAACTGTCTGCGCGGGATCGCGAGATCCTGAAGGACGTCGTCCACACCTTCCTGGTGTCGGGCGTGCCGGTGAGCTCGCGCCTGGTCGCCCGCCACACCCAGCACGGCATCTCGGCGGCGACCATCCGCAACGTCATGGCCGATCTCGAGGATCTGGGTTACCTCGACCAGCCGCACACCTCGGCCGGACGCGTGCCGACCGGCAGTGGTCTCCATTTCTACATCGAGTCCCTGATGGAGGCGCGCGACGTGCCCGACGAGGAGCGCCGTCGCATCGAGGGCGAGTTGGCGAGCTCCGGCTCGGACGCCGGCCACCTGGTCGGCACCGCCACCCAGCTGCTGTCGAGCCTGTCGGGGCAGATCGGCATCCTGGTCACGCCGGTGTTCGGCGACACCGTGCTCCAGGCGGTCGACTTCGTGCCGCTCTCCGGACGGCGCGTGCTGTGCGTCGTGGTCTCCACCACGGGCTTCGTCGAGAACAAGCTGATCGAGGCCGACGAGGAGCTCTCGCGCGAGGAGCTGGTGCGCATCTCGAACTACCTGACGGAGAGCTTCCGCGGCCAGACCCTGCGCTCGATCCGCGAGCAGCTGCTCACCCGCATGAGCGAGGAGCGGGCGCAGGTCGACGCGCTCCTGGCGCGCGCGATCCGGCTCGCGAGCCGCGGCCTCGACCCGCGCGGCGAGCCGGAGCTGGTGATCGAGGGCACCTCGTCGCTGCTCGCTCGCGCCGAGCTGGGGGACATCGAGAAGGTGCGGCGGCTGCTCGACGCCTTCGCCGACCGCCAGCGGCTGGTGCAGCTGCTCGGCCAGTGCCTGGCCGGCAACGGCGTGCGCGTGCTGATCGGTGACGACAGCGAAGTGACCTCCGACCTCGGGCTCACCCTGGTCGCCCGGCCCTTCGGCGCCGAGGACAGCGCTCGCGGTACGCTCGGCATCCTCGGCCCGGCGCGGATGCCCTACGACCGGATCATCCCGCTGGTCGACTACCTGGGCGAGTCGCTCGGCCGAGCGCTCGAGGAGAGCGCGAACCGGTGACGCGCGGGGGGGGAATGGGAGACGACGAACGCGAGCTCGCGGCGGGCGCCGGCGAGTCGGAGCCCTTCGCCGGCGACGACGTCGAGATCCTCGACATCGAGGCAGTCGAGGAGGAGGGGGGCGCGGGCGCGGACATCGCCGACTTCGCGGCCGCGCCGCCCGCGGCCGCGCCCGAGGAGGGCGAGCCGACCGCCGAGCTGGCCGAGCTCAAGAACCGACACCTGCGCCTGCTCGCCGATTTCGACAACTACCGCAAGCGCTCGGACCGCGAGCGCGAGGAGCTCGCCCGGTTCGCCCTCGCCGAGCCGGTGCGCGACCTGCTGCCGGTGGTCGACAATCTGTCGCGCGCGCTCGCCGCCAGCGGCCAGCTCGAGGACCTCCGGCGCGGCATCGAGATGACGGCACGCCAGCTCACCGAGGTCCTCAAGCGCTGGGGCGTCGAGGAGGTGCCTGCGGTCGGCCATCCCTTCGACCCGCGGATGCACGAGGCGGTGATGCGGGTCGAATCGGCCGACGTGGACGAGCCGACGGTGGTCGAGGAGTTTCAGCGCGGCTTCCTGCTGCGCGGCCGGCTGCTGCGCCCCGCCATGGTCAAGGTCGCGGTGGGACGTGAGGCGGGGGGGCCCGGAGCGGCCGGGCCCCGGGGCGGTGCGGGGGAGAACGGATGAGCAAGATCATCGGCGTCGACCTGGGTACGACCAACAGTTGCGTGGCGGTGGTCGAGGCGTTCTCGCCGCGCGTGCTGGCCAACCGGGACGGTTCCCGCACCACACCCTCGATCGTCGCCTTCACCCCCGACGGCGACCGGCTGGTCGGGCAGATCGCGAAGCGCCAGGCGATCACCAATCCGCAGCAGACGGTGTTCGCGGTCAAGCGCCTGATCGGCCGCAAGTTCGACGATCCCAACGTCCAGCGCGCGCGCGACCTGCTGCCCTACGCCATCGTCGAAGCGCCCAACGGCGACGTCAAAGTGCAGATCCGCGACCGCCAGCACTCGCCCGAGGAGATCTCCGCGTACATCCTGCGCGAGCTCAAGGCCTTCTCGGAGGAGGTGTTGGGCGAGCCGGTGCGCGAGGCGATCATCACCGTCCCCGCCTACTTCGACGACTCGCAGCGTCAGGCCACCAAGGACGCCGGGCGGATCGCCGGCCTCGAGGTGCTGCGCATCCTGAACGAGCCGACGGCGGCCGCGCTCGCCTACGGGCTCGATCGCGTCCAGGGCAGGAAGCGCATCGCGGTCTACGATCTCGGCGGCGGCACCTTCGACATCTCGATCCTGGAGCTGTCGGAGGGCATCTTCGAGGTCAAGTCCACCGCCGGCGACACCTACCTGGGCGGCGAGGACTTCGACCAGCGCATCATCGACTGGCTGATCACTGAGTTCCGCACCGAGACCTCGATCGACCTGCGCAGCGACCGCATGGCCCTGCAGCGGCTGAAGGAGGCCGCCGAGCGCGCCAAGTGCGAGCTCTCGACCTCGACCGAGGCGACCGTCAACCTGCCCTTCATCTCGGCCGACGAGAGCGGGCCGCGCCACCTCTCGCGCATGCTCACGCGCGAGCACTTCGAGTCCCTGGTCGCCGAGCTCGTGGCGCGCACGGAGGGCCCCTGCCGGGACGCCCTCGAGCAGGCGGGCATGGCGCCCGAGGACGTCGAGGAGGTGCTGCTGGTCGGCGGCCAGACCCGGACTCCGCTCGTGCAGCGCACGGTCGAGGGCATCTTCGTGCGCCCGCCGAACCGCGACATCAATCCGGACGAGGTGGTGGCGATCGGCGCCGCGATCCAGGGCGGCATCATCCGCGGCGACATCAAGGACCTCGTGCTGCTCGACGTCACGCCGCTCTCGCTCGGCATCGAGACCCACGGTGGCCTGTTCGTCAAGCTGATCGAGCGCAACGCCACGATTCCGACCAAGAACACCCAGATCTTCACCACCGTGGTCGACAACCAGGACACGGTCGAGGTCCACGTGCTCCAGGGCGAGCGCGAGATCGCTGCGGAGAACCGCTCGCTCGGCCGCTTCGAGCTGGTCGGCATCCCGCCGGCGCCGCGCGGCGTGCCGCAGATCGAGGTGACCTTCGCGATCGACTCGAACGGCATCGTGAGCGTGTCGGCGCGCGACATGGCGACCAACCAGTCGCAGTCGGTGCAGATCAACCCGGCCGGAGGACTCTCGAAGGAGGAGATCGAGCGCCTGGTCCACGAGGCGGACCAGTTCGCCCAGGCCGACGCCCAGAGGCGCGAGCTGCGCCGGCTCAAGAACCGCATCGAGGGCCTGGTCTACTCCAACGAGAAGGTCTTCGCGCAGTTCCGCGACACGTTGAGCGAGAAGGACCGCAGGCGGCTCTCCGAGACGCTGTTGCGCTCGCGCATGTCGCTGTCGTCGGACTCGCGCGCGGAGCTCGAGACGGCGCTCTTCGACCTGAACTCGATCTCGCGCACCCTCTCGGAGATGATGCTCTCCGAGGTCGGGGGCAAGGGTCTGCAGTCCGGCAAGCCGGAAGCGAACAGGTCCTGATCCCCGGATGCCGTCCTCGTCCACCCGCGACTACTACGAGATCCTCGGCGTCGGACGCGACGCCTCCGCTGACCGGATCAAGTCGGCTTACCGGAAGCTCGCGCTCAAGTACCACCCGGACCGCAACCCCGGCGATCGCGAGGCCGAGGAGAGATTCAAGGAGGCAGCCGAGGCGTACGCCGTGCTCTCGGACGAGGGCAAGCGCGCGCGCTACGACCGCTTCGGCCGCGAGGCTGCGGGAGGCTTCCCTCCCGAGGGCTTCGACCCGACCGTGTTCGGGGACTTCTCCGACATCCTGGGCGACCTGTTCGGCCTGGGCGGGTCGTTCGGCGCGCGCGCCCGGCGAGGCGGACCCGAGCCGGGTGCCGACCTGCGCTACGACCTCTCGATCGCGTTCGAGGAGGCGGCGTTCGGCGCCACCCGCAAGCTCGAGATCCCGCGCCTGGAGACCTGCGCCAGCTGCTCCGGCAGCGGCGCCGCCCCGGGCAGTCAGCCGGCGACCTGCCGGACCTGTGGCGGACGCGGGCAGATCCGCTTCGCGCAGGGCTTCTTCACCGTGGCCCGCACCTGTCCCCAGTGCCGGGGCGAGGGCCGGACGATTTCGGATCCGTGCCCGGCGTGCCACGGCGAGGGCCGCGTCGAGCAGCGCAGGACGCTCGAGGTGCGCATCCCGGCCGGTGTGGACACCGGTGCCCGGTTGCGGCTGACCGGCGAGGGCGAGCACGGGCGCCGGGGCGGGCGCACCGGGGACCTCTACGTGGTGCTCGAGGTCGAGGCGCACCAGCGCTACCACCGCGAGGGCGCGCACGTGCTGACGGTCGAGGAGATCGGCTACGCACAGGCCGCGCTGGGCGCCGAGATCGAGGTCGAGACCCTGCACGGCAAGGAGAAGCTCGCGATTCCCGGCGGCACCCGGCCCGGCCAGCAGTTCAAGCTCAAGGGCCAGGGTATCGCGCGTCTCGGCGCCTCGGGCAAGGGCGACCACGTGGTCGAGGTCGCCGTGCGCATCCCGAAGCCGTCCGAGCTCTCCGACGAGCAGCGCGCGCTGCTCGCCCGCCTGGGCCAGCTCGAAGGCCGCGCCCCCAGCAAGTCCGAGAAGAAGCTCCTCGCCCGCTTCAAGGACCTGTTCGCCGGCGACTGACGCCGCTCGGCCGGCGCCCGAGCCCGGGGGGCCGCCAAGCTGGAAGGCGGGGAGGCTGAAGGCAAAGGCCCCACAGAAAGGGGAAAGCAGCCTGCGTCGCGCTCGGAGCGAGCTCGGAGCCGGGAGATGCCGCGCGCGCTGTGGCCTCGGGCCGCGCGCGAGGCGAGCTCGAGGCGAGCGTTCCCGGCGACTCCATCTCCCTCTTTGGAAGCCTCTCGCCGCCGGGGTCCCGGGCGCGCGGCTTCGGCACGAAGGTCCGGTCGCCGCCCCCGCCGCCGCCTCGGGCGGCGGCAGGCGGCTCTCGGATCGGCGTGCTTTGCTGGAGTTTCCTTCTATGGAAGTCTCTTTGCCGGGAGTGGGATGAAGGGTTCCTGGCGGGTCCGCGTCGAGGCGCCGGTCGAGCTCGAGGACGAGCTCGCCGGCCGCCTCTGGGTGGCCGGATCGGTGGGCAGCTGGTCGGAGCCGGCAGCGGCGGGGCGCGTGCGCCTGAACGCCTTCTTCGAGCGCGACGGGGGCGTGCCGCCCGAGCTGGGGGAGGCGCTCGCCGCGTTCGGCCCCGGCGTCGAGCTGCTCGGCGCGGAGGCGGCGCCGGACCGCGACTGGCTGGCCGGCTGGCGGGCCGGGGCGGCCCCGATCGAGGTCGGCGCGCGCTTCCTGGTCGATCCGCGCGAGCCGCAGGAGGCGCCCGACCCGGTGGATCATCCGGGCGAACGCATCCTGCTGCGCCTGCCGGCGCGCACCGCGTTCGGGGTCGGCAGCCACGAGTCGACGCGGCTCGCCGTCGAGCTGCTCGAGCGGCAGGAGGTCACGGGCCTCCGGGTGCTCGACGTCGGCGCCGGCACCGGCATCCTCGCTTTCGCGGCGCGCCATCTGGGCGCGCGCGAGGTGGTCGCGTGCGATCTCGACCCGGCCGCGGCGCTCCTGCTGCCGCAGTTCATGCAGCTCAACGGGCTGCGCGTCGCCGCGTTCTGCGGCAGCCTCGGGGCCCTGTCGGCGCGCGCCCGGCGCTTCGACCTGGCGCTGGTCAACGTGATTCCCGCCGAGATCGAGCCCGACCTGCCCGCCCTGGCGGAGGTCCTGCGGCCGGGCGCCGTCGCGCTCTTCTCCGGGATCCTGTCGGCCGCGGCGGAGGAGTCGCTCGCTCGCCTGGCGGCGTTCGGCTTCCGGGAGACGGCGCGGCGCACGGCCGGGGAGTGGATCGCGTTCGCCACCGAGTGCGCGCCATGACGACCATCGTGGTCACGCCGATCGAGTTCGACGGTACCGAGGCCGAGATCCACGGCGACGCCTTCCACCACCTCTTCCGCGTCAAGCGCCTGCGCGCGGGCGAGTCGGTGCGCGTCGTGGACGGCGAGGGCAGGGCGCGGCGAGGTGTCGTGGCGCGGGTCGAGCGGGCGCACGGCGTGGTGGCGTTCGCCGGCGCGGAGCCGTCGCTCGAGCCGGGGCTCCGGCTCGAGCTGCTGGTGGCGCCGCCCAAGCCGGAGCGCGCCGCGTGGATGGTGGAGAAGGCGACCGAGGTCGGCGTCGCCGCGATCCGCCTGATCGCCACCGGGCGCGCCGCGCGCGACGAGCGCACTTACGGCCACGCCCAGCTCGCCCGCCTGCGGCGCGTCGCGGTCGCGGCGGTCGAGCAGTGCGGCCGGGCGGTGGTGCCGGAGATCACGGGCGTGCATCCGCTCGCGGAGCGTCTCGCGCAGGAGGGCCTCTTCCAGGGTCCGGTCGTGGTGCTCGACGCCGCGGGCACGGCGGCTCCGCCGCGCCTCGAGGCGGGCGCCGGGAGCCCCTCGCTGACGCTCGTGGTCGGCCCCGAGGGCGGCTGGGACGAAGAGGAGCACGCGCTGTTCGAGCGCTCCCGCCTGCCGCTCTGGTCGCTCGGCGAGCGCGTCCTGCGCGTCGAGACCGCGGCGGTGGTGGCCGCGGGGATCGCGCTGGCGCTGGCCCCGTCGCGTTGACACCCCCCGGGGGGGGGATTAGCATGCCCGGGAGCGTTTTCAAGGAGGTTCGTGCCGGTGCAGAAGGGACCGTTCGAGGGCATACGTTTCGTGTGGATGAACGGCAGCCTGGTCGAGTTCGAGAAGGCCACCGTGCACGTGATGGCCCATGCCCTCCACTACGGGTCCGGGCTGTTCGAGGGGATCCGCGCCTATCGCACGGTCAAGGGTCCTGCCGTCTTCCGCCTGCCCGAGCACCTCAAGCGGCTCGAGAACTCCTGCAAGGTCTATCGCATGGAGATCCCGTACGACCGGGAGGCGCTGACCCAGGCCGTGTTCGAGGTGATCCGCGCCAACGGGCTCGAGGAGTGCTACCTGCGGCCGATCGTCTTCCGCGGCTTCGGCACGGTGGGCATCAACCCGCTCAAGAGCCCGGTCGAGGTCGTCATCGCGGCCTTCCCGTGGGGTCGCTACCTGGGCGACGACGCGATCGAGAAGGGCGTGGACGCCTGCGTCTCGACCTGGCGCCGGTCCGGGCTGGGCGGCTCGCCGGCGCTCGCCAAAGCGACCGCCAACTACCTCAACTCCCAGCTCGTCAAGATGGAGGCGATCACCAACGGCTACGCCGAGGGGATCGCGCTCGACACCCACGGCCACGTCTCCGAGGGGTCGGGCGAGAACATCTTCCTGGTCCAGGACGGCGTGCTCTACACGCCCCCCGTATCCTCGGCCATCCTGCCCGGCATCACCCGCAACGCGGTCATCACCCTCGCCGAGGAGGCCGGGATCCCGGTCCGCCGCGAGGCGATCCCGCGCGGCATGCTCTACACCTGCGACGAGGCCTTCTTCACCGGTACCGCGGTGGAGATCACCCCGATCCGCTCGGTGGACCGCGTGGCGGTGGGCGAGGGCAAACCGGGCCCGGTGACCCGGAAACTGACCGCCGAGTTCCTCGCCCTCACCCGGGGCGAGGTGGCGGACCGCTTCGGATGGCTGTCGCCGGTACCGGCGGCGGTGGCGCAGTCGGCCGGCTGACGTCGACGGGCCGGTCCGGAAAGAACCGTTCGGGAGACGCGCGATGAACGTCAACGACCTGCTCAAGATCGCGGTGGAGCGCAAGGCCTCCGACCTGCACCTCAAGGTCGGCAGCCACCCGGTCCTGCGCATCGACGGACAGCTGACGCCGCTGCCCGAGCTCAAGCGCCTGATGCAGGAAGACACCATCGCGATGGCCTTCTCGATGATGAACGCGCGCCAGAAGCAGCGCTTCAAGGACGAGTTCGAGATCGACATCGCCTACTCGGTGCCCGGCCTGGGGCGCTTCCGCTGCAACATCTTCCAGCAGCGAGGCACGGTCGGCCTGGTCCTGCGCGTGATCCCGGGCCGCATCCTGACCATTCGCGAGCTGCTGCTGCCGCCGTCGCTCGAGAAGATCTGCGAAGAGCAGCGCGGCCTGGTGCTGTGCACGGGAACCACCGGATCGGGCAAGTCGACCACGCTCGCCGCGATGATCGACCTGATCAACTCCGCGCGCAGCGAGCACATCGTCACCGTCGAGGACCCGATCGAGTTCCTCCACCGCGACAAGCGCTCGATCGTCAACCAGCGCGAGATCGACGTCGACACGCGCAGCTTCGCGGTCGCGCTCCGCTCCGCGCTGCGCCAGGACCCGGACGTCATCCTGGTCGGCGAGATGCGCGACTACGAGACGATCGAGACCGCGCTGCTCGCTGCGGAGACCGGCCACCTGGTGTTCTCGACCCTGCACACCCTGGACGCGACCGAGACCATCAACCGGATCATCGCGGTCTTTCCCCCACACCATCAGAAGCAGATCCGCATCCAGCTCGCGCAGGTCATCAAGGCGGTCATCTCGTTGCGCCTGATGCCGCGCGCCGACGGCATCGGGCGCGTGCCCGCCGCCGAGGTGATGATCGCCACCGCGTACATCCGCGAGTGCATCGAGAACAAGGAGAAGACCAAGTACATCCGCGAGCAGATCGCGCTCGGCACCAGCCAGTACGGCATGCAGACGTTCGACCAGTCGCTGTTCCAGCTCTACAAGGCCGGCCTGATCACGCTGGAAGAGGCGATGCGGCGGGCGACCAATCCCGACGAGTTCAAGCTCCGACTGCAGGGCGTTCAGTTCACGGCCGACGTCGCGCGCGAGCAGATGGAGGCGTCGCTCGAGGCGCCGTCGGGAATCGGCGGCGGCGGCGAGGGCGAGTCGCCGTTCGAGATCGAGCGCATCGAGGGCCCGAAGCGCTGAGCGTCCGGGCCGCGGCGCGCCGAGAGTGAAGCGCATGGAGTTCGCAGGCCGCCTGGCCTCCTTTTCGCCCGCCAACCTCCTGCAGTGGGCCGAGAACGAACGGCGAACCGGCGTCCTGGTGGTGCGCAGGACCCGGCGCGAGCGGCGCGTCGCGTTCCGCGACGGCCGCGTGGTGGGCTGCCGGTCGAATCTCATGTCGCAGACGTTCGGCCGCTACCTGGTGGACCACGGGCTGCTGCGCCCGGACGGGCTGGCGCGCGTCCTCGCCCATTCGCGCGCGGTGGGCGTGCCCACCGGAGAGGCGATCGCCGCGCTCGGCATCCTGCCCCAGGATGTCGTGCGCGAGCAGTTGCGCGAGTGGATCGCGGAGTCGGTCGAGGACCTCTGCGAGTGGACGCGCGGCGTCTTCGTCTTCCACCTCCGCGAGCCGCAGGAGTACTCGCTCGAGATCGCGCTCGGCGCCCAGGAGCTGGTGCTGGAGGGTGCGCGACGCTCCGACCGGTTGCGGCAGCTGCGCGAGTCGCTGCCCGACGACGGCGTCGTCCTGCGGCGCGGGCCGGCGTGGCCCGGCCGTGCGCTCTCGGCGTTCGAGGCGCGCATCACCCAGGGAGTGGAAGGGCTGGTCTCGCTCGGCCAGCTGCGCGACCGGGTCGGCGGTGTCGACTTTCCGTTCCTGGAGGCGGTCCATCGCCTGCTCGAGACCGGGGCGCTCGCGGTCGCGGGCCGCGAGGAGGTGGATTCGCCCGACAGCCGCGAGATCGACCTCGCCGACCTGCTCGGCGCCGAGGAGTCGGACGCTCCGCCGATTCCCGACCGGCAACGCCAGACGCTGCTGCCGATGGACGTGGTGGAGCGGCTGGTGCCGGTGTGGTTGCAGCCCCCGGGGACCGCGGAGCTCGCGCGCCAGGCGCCGCGGCTGCGCGAGTTCCTGGAGGGCATCGACGGCCGCAACCGGCTGGGGCTGATCTTCGCCCGCGAGCCGGAAGTGGCGGCGGACCAGGCGGATCTGCTCTTCTTGCAGCTCGAGCGGGGCCACCTCGCCCTCTTTCCGCAGCCCCTCGAGGAGATGCACAACGCCGAGCAGGCCCTGCGCTCGCTGCGCGCCTCCGGGCTGGGACTCTCGCACGTGGCCAGGAAGCGGAGGTCACCGGCGGGATGAGCTCGGCACGCGACCCGGGAGTGACCAGAGAGGACGGAGCGGAGAAGAGGATGGAGTTCACCGGACGACTCGCGGCCTTTCCGGCCGCGAACCTGTTGCAGTGGGCGGCGCAGGAGCGCGCCAACGGTACACTGGTGGTGCGCCGCTCCAACACCGAGAAGCGCGTCGGCCTGCGCGGAGGAAGCGTCGTCGAGTGCCGCTCGAACCAGCCCCGGGAGCTGTTCGGACGCTTCCTGCTCGACCACGAGAGGATCGGGGTCGAAGAGCTCTCTCGCGCGCTGGCGCTCGGGCGCGAGCTCGGCCTGCCGCTGGGCTGGGCCCTGGTCGAGGCCGGTCTGCTGCCCGAGGACGCGATCCGCGGCCTGCTGCGGCGCTGGCTGTCGGAGTCGGTCCAGGACCTCTTCCTGTGGACGCGAGGCGTCTTCTTCTTCGAAGAATCGACGCCGCGCACCAATCCGCTGCAGGTCGAGCTCGACGCGCGCGAGATGGTGCTCGAGGGAACGCACTGGATCGACGAGCACCACCGCATCCGCAAGCGGTTGCCCGACGACGGCGTCGTGCTGCGCTCCGGACCGGCGTGGCCCGGCGAGATGCTCTCGCCCTACGACGCCAAGATCGCGCGCGGAGTCTCGCCGGAGGCCTCGCTCGGCGCCCTGCGCGGGGTGGTCGGTGGCGTCGACTTCCCCTTCCTGGAGAGCGTGGTGCGCCTGATCTCGGTCGGCGTGCTGAACATCGATCGTCATCTCCCGGTCGAGGAGCGCACGAGCCGGGAGCTGCGCCTCGCCGACCTGCTGCTCGAGCTCGAGGCGCAGGAGGGCGGCGCGCGCGTGCGCGGCGAGCGGGCGATCGTGCCGATGGACGTCTTCGAAGGGCTGGTGCCGGCGTGGATCCAGGGCCCCGCCACGGGCGACCTCGACGCTCTCTCGCCGGCGCTGCGCGTCTTCCTCGAGGGCTTCGACGGGCGCACCTCGCTGCGCCGCCTGCTGGCGCCCGAGGAGGAGCTGCAGACCGACCAGATCGACCTGCTGCTCCTGCACCTCAGGCGTCGCAACATCCTGCTCCTGCCCGCCGGCGTCGACGAGATCGAGCGGCGCCTGCCCGCCAACGGCGCCCTGCGCGGCCTGTTCCGCAAGCTCAAGGGCTGAGGCTCCGGCG
>JAFNAE010000104.1 GCA_017860005.1 Acidobacteriota bacterium
GCCAGCGTGCGCACCAGGTCCGCGCGCTCGGCCGAGAGGTCGCGCGCGGCGAGCGGATCGGCGGCGAGGTCGTAGAGCTCGGTCCGGTCGAGGGCGGTGCCGGCGAGCTTGACCGACAGGCAGCGCTCGTCCGCGCCGCGGCCCAGCTCGCGCGGGCGGTCGCAACCGTCGGCGGTGAGCGTCACCCGCCGCTTGCCACCCGGCGGCAGCGGGATCCGGTAGCGCGCCCACTCGGTGCCGATGTCGAGAGCTGCGAGCCGCTCGCCGCCCGCGCGTGCCTCGACGCGGCGGGCGCGCGCGAAGGCGACCGCGGTGAACTCGAGCGCCGGCGGCGCGGCGTCGAAGGTGAGCTCGCGACCCATCCAGAAGCCGTCCGCCTCGGGCCGGGCGCTCCAGCGCGCGAGCTGGTGGAGGCGGCCGTCCACCGCGCGCAGCACGGTGCGCGCGCGGACCTCGGTCGCCTCCTCCTGGCCGAAGGCGCGGCCCCGAGTCACGGCGGCTGTTCCGCTGCCCTCCAGCTCCGCGCGCAGGCTGCGCCCGGCGAGCCCCCCGGGCACCGCGAGGCCGAGCAGGTCGAGCACGGTGGGCGCGAGATCGACGAGCTGGGCGAGCGCGCGCTCGCGGCGCGGCGCGCTCGCGGCCGGCGGGACCACGACCAGGGGCACGCGCAGGCACTCGGGGTAGAGCTGGGTGTGAACGAAGCGGCCGTGCTCGAGGAACTCCTCGCCGTGGTCGGAGGTGAGGATCACGGTGGTCCGGGCGGCGAGCCCCGAGCGCTCGAGGTCGGCGAAGAAGCCGGCCAGCACGTCGTCGAGATAGCGCACCCCGGCGTCGTAGAGCGCGCGGTACCAGTTCGCGGCGCCCGCGACCGCCGCGCGCTCGCCGCGGTTGAAGGCGGCGAGCTCCGGGCCGGTGGGCGGGAAGGCGCCGGCCGGCGGCGGACCGCTCCAGAAGCGCTCGGCGTAGCCGGGCGGCGGCGCGAACGGATCGTGCACGGAGTAGGTGTGCAGGAACAGGAAGAAGCGCTCGCCCGGCGCCAGGCGCGAGAGGGAATCGAGACCGCGCCGGAAGGTGCGCTCGACGTCCGTGTCGGCCGCGTACGGCGTGTCGGTCCACTCCTCGAAGCCGCGCGCGAAGCCGTAGCCGCCCTGGACGTAGCCGCCCTCGGAGTGACCGAAGGTGCGCACGCCGCCGGCGGCGAGCAGCTCGGGCAGGGTCGGGATCGCCGCCGAGAGCACGCCCGACGGCGGCAGCACGCCGTGCTCGGTCGGGTAGAGGCCGGTGAACATCGACAGGTGCGAGGGCAGCGTGGACGGGATCTCGCAGAAGGCGTTCTCGAACACCACCGCCCGCTCCGCCAGGCGGTCGAGGAACGGCGTGGTCGGGCGCGCCGCGCCGTAGGGCCCGAGGGCGTCGGCGCGCAGCGCGTCGATGGAGATCAGCACGACTCCCCGCGCGGCGGGCGCTGGGCTTCCGGCGGGGGGAGCGGCGGGCGGGCCCGAGCAGGCCGCGAGGCCCAGGGCGAGGGCGAGGTGAACGGGCCGCATCGTGCGGAGGATCCTACCTGCGCGCGCTAGAATGCTCCGCGTCCGACCGGCAGCCCGCCACGAAAGGATCCGCGCGCGATGCGTGTTCTCGTCACCGGCCATCACGGTTACCTCGGCTCCGTGCTCATGCCCTACCTCGCCGCGCGCGGGCACGAGGCGGTGGGCCTCGACAGCGACCTGTTCGAGCGCTGCCTGCTCGGTGGCGAGCCCTTGCGCGGCCCGTGGCGCTCGATCGCGGCCGACCTGCGCGACGTCACGGCCGGCGACCTCGAGGGCTTCGACGCGGTGCTCCACCTGGCCGCGCTCTCCAACGACCCGCTCGGCGACCTCGATCCCGAGCTGACCTACCAGATCAACCTCGAGGGTTCGCTGCGCCTGGCCCGGCTCGCGAAGCAGGCCGGCGTCGGGCGCTTCGTCTTCTCCTCGTCGTGCAGCAACTACGGCGCCTCCGGCGACGCGCTGCTCGACGAATCGGCGGAGCTCCAGCCGCTGACCGCCTACGCGATCTCCAAGGTGCGCCTCGAGGAGGAGCTCGACCGCCTGGCGGACGAGCGCTTCTCGCCGGTCCACCTGCGCAACGCCACGGCCTACGGCGCCTCGCCGCGCCTGCGGGTGGACATCGTGCTCAACAACCTGGTCGCCTGGGCGGTGACCACCGGCCTGATCGTGTTGCAGAGCGACGGCACGCCGTGGCGCCCGATCATCCATGCCGAGGACATCGCGGCCGCCTTCGCGCTCCTGCTCGAGGCGCCGCGCGCGAAGGTCCATCGCGAAGCCTTCAACGCGGTGCCGGCGGGAGAGAACTACCGCATCCGCGACCTCGCCGCGATCGTCGCCGAGGCGGTGCCGGGCTGCGCGGTGAAGCTGGCCGAGGGCGCGGGACCGGATCCGCGCAACTACCGCGTCTCGGGCGAGAAGCTCCTCGCCGCCTTCCCCGGCTTCCGCTACCGCTGGGACGCGCGGCGCGGCGCGCGCGAGCTCGCCGACGCCTACCGTGCGGCCGGCCTCGATCGCGCCGCCTTCGAGGGGCCGCGCTTCAAGCGCCTGGCCTGGATCCGCAAGCTGCTCGCCGAAGGGGCGATCTCGCACGACCTGCGCTGGACCGCGGCGGCCGCCCCCGCGCGGAGCTGAGCGGGAGGGCCGGCTTGCGCCTCCTGCCGCTGGGCACCAACGGCTTCCTGCCCGGGCACGGGCGCCAGACCATGAGCTTCCTGGTCGAGCGCGCGGGCGCGCTGGTCCTGCTCGACGCCGGCTCGGGCGTCTCGCGGCTGCTCGAGCCTGCGGCGCGCGCGCTGCTCGGCGACGCGGAACGGCTCGACGTCGTGCTCACCCACTACCACCTCGACCACTTGGTCGGGCTCTCCTACCTGCCCGGGGTCGCGCGCGGCCTCGCCCTGCGCATCTTCGCGCCCGCGCCGCCGCTCACCGAGTCCGGGCCCGAGGCGCTCGCGGCGCTGATCGCACCGCCGTTCTTCCCGGTCACCCTGGAGCGCTGGCCGATGCCGGTCGAGGTCCGTCCCTACTCGGGTCCGGAGCTCGAAGCGGGGCCGTTCCGCTTCGCCGTGCGCGGCCAGGACCATCCGGGCGGCTCCGCGGGCCTGCGCCTGGGCGACGAGCTCGCCTACATCACCGACACCGTGTGCGATCCGGCCACCGCCCGCTTCGTGCGCGGCGTCGGCACGCTCCTCCACGAGGTCTGGCTGACCGACGAGGAGTCCGCCCGCGAGGCCGCCGCGCGCACCGGGCACTCGGCGGCGGGCGAGGTCGCCGACCTCGCCCGCCGGGCGCGCGTGCGCAGGCTGCTGCCCGTGCACCACCACCCGCGCCGGAGCGGCGAGGAGCTCGTCGCGCTCGCCGCCGAGCTCCGCCGGCGCTCGGAGCTCGAGGTCGAGCTGGCGATCGAAGGCGTGCCGCTCGAGCTCGGGCGGTGAGGCGCGCCGTGCGCTGGCTCGCGCCGTGGCTCCTGCTGGCCGGGGCGTGCGCGCGGCCCGAGCCGCCGCTGCCGCCGGCATCCGAGCCGCTCGTCGACCTGTTCGATCGCGCGCGGCCGGCGATCGAGACGCGGACGATCGACTTCGGCGAGCCGGAGGCCCGCGAACGGCTGTGGACCGGCTGGGGTCCGGACGAGCGCGCGGCCGAGCGCACCTTCGCGTGGGGGCACGGCGAGCGCTCGAGCCTGACCTTCGAGATCGTGGACCGGAGGCCGCGGCGGCTCGTCCTCGAGGGCTGGTCGCACCGGTTCGGCGACGATCCTCCGCAGCAGGTCTCGGTGCGCGTCAACGGCGAGGAGATCGGACGCCGCCTCGTGCCCGCGGAGCCGGTGCGCCTCGAGCTCGAGGTCGGGCGCGACGTGCTCGTCGCGGGCGAGAACAGACTGGAGCTGGTCTACGGCCGGCACGCGCGGCCCGACGCGGCCGGGCTCGCGCGCGCGGTGGCCTGGGACGAGCTGCGCCTGACCGGCGCCGGCGGCGACGGGCCGGATGCGCCGCCCGCGGCGACGCCGGCGGGCGACCTCGAGCTGCCGGCCTCGACCGCGCTCGAATGGACGCTGGAGCTGCCCGGGGGGAGCTGGCTGGCGTGGAGCGGCCTGGTCGCGCGCGGCGGCGCCCGGCTCGAGCTCGCCGTGACCGGTGACGGCGAGCGCCACGAGCGCACGGCGGTCTTCACCTCGGGCGCCGGACGTTTCCGGCTCGGCGCCGACGGCGAGCGGCACCGGTTGCGGCGCTTCGCGCTGCGCGCGCTGTCGCAGGAGGGGCGCGGCTCGCTGCGTCTCGAGGGCGCGCGGCTCCACCTGCCCGGGCCGGAGCCGCGCGAGCCGGCGCGAGCGGCGCGCGAGCCGGCGAGCGGCGCGGCCGCGGCGTCCCGGCCGGATCTGCTCGTCTACCTGGTGGGCGCGCTGCGCGCCGACCATCTCGGCTGCTACGGCTATCCGCGCGCGACCTCTCCCCGCCTCGACGCCTTCGCGCGCGGGGCGACCCGGTTCCGCGAGGGGCGCGCCCAGGCGCCCTGGGCGCGCCCGGCGGTGGCGACCCTGCTCACCGGGCTGCTGCCCGTCGCGCATCGCGCCGAGGGCGACGCCGACCGGCTGCCGGAGCGGGTGGTGACGCTCGCCGAGCGCCTGGCCGCCGCCGGCTACCAGACCGCGATGGTGACGGCGGAGGACGGCGTCGCCGGCCGCTTCGGCTTCCAGCAGGGCTTCGAGAGCTTCGTCGCGCTGCGCGAGCGCAAGCGCTCGCGCGCCGTGCACGCGCGCGCCGCCGAAGTCGACCGCGCGGTGGCCGAGCTGCTCGAGCGGCGCGACCGGGCGCGTCCCCTCTTCCTCGTCGTCCTGGTCGCCGATCCCGCCGCGCCCTACGTTCCCGAGGCGCGCTTCCGCGCGCGCCTGGCGGCCGACGTGCGCGATCCGTCGGCGGGCACGCGGCGCGGCCTCGCCGGCCTGGCCGGGCTCTCGGCAGAGGCCGCGCGCGGGCGCGCCCGCGAGCTCGCCGCCCTCTACGACGCCGAGATCGCGGCGGTCGACGAGGCGTTCGGCGCGCTGCTCGACCGCCTCGATGCCCGCGCGCTCGCCGCGCGCACGGCGGTCTTCTTCGTCGGCGCCCACGGCGAGGAGTTCGCGGAGCACGGCGGCTGGGGGCACGGCGCGACGCTCTTCGAGGAGCAGCTCCGGGTGCCGTTCCTGATGCGGCTCCCGGGCGGGTCCGGCGCGGGCACGGTGCGCCCGGGCCCGGCCGAGCAGATCGACCTCGCGCCGACCGTGCTGGAGCTGGCCGGGCTCGAGGTCCCGGCCGCGTTGCCCGGGCGCAGTCTCCTCGCCGCGGCGGCCCCGGGCGCGGCGGCGTCACGCCCCCCCTCGTTCGCCTTCCTCGGCCGCCCCGGGCACCGCAGCGCGTCGGTCGTGCGCTCGCAGTGGAAGCTGATCCTGCGGGCGCGCGAGGAGGCGCTGCTCACGCGCCCGCCGGTCGAGCTCTATGCCCTCGGCTCCGACCCCGGGGAGGGCACCGATCTGGCGCTCGAGCGGCCGCTCCACCGCGCCTGGCTCGCGGGCGAGCTGGCCGCCGTGGAGGCCCGTCCGCGCGCGGCCCGGGGCGGCGCGCGACGGCCGGGCGAGCCCGCGCCGGAGCGCCGCGCTCAGCCGCGCGGCGGCATCTGAGCGCGGGCCAGGGTCTCGGGCGTGCCGATGTCGAGCAGCCGGGCGGCGGGCAGGGCTAGGGTCGCGATCTCGATCCGGTCGACGAGCGCCGCGGCGAGCACGTCGCCGACCTGAGGCTCGCGGCCGAGCCGCGCCGAGCGTGGCTGAAAGGTCTCGCACCAGCGCACCAGGAAGCGGGTGAAGCGCGGCGCCCAGACCGCGAACGCCCAGGTCCAGCGCAGCGTCGTCGCCTCGGGCTTGATCTCGATCCGGCGCACGCGGCCGCGCGCGTCGACGTCCACCAGGTCCGAAGCCTGCGGCCGCTCGCACGGCGCCAGAGCGAGCGCCACCTCGGCCTGGGTCGCCTCGCGGTGGGCGACCAGGCGCGCCAGCAGGTCGCGGGGCTGCACCAGGATGTCGGGGAAGCCGAGCGCGGCGACCCGGTCGCCCAGGAAGGGGGCGGCGGCCGCGAGCGTGAAGGGCACGCCGCGGGTGGGCGCCAGGACCCGGTAGGCGATCTCGACGCCGAACTCGCGCCCGTCGCCCAGGCGGCGGGGCACGTCCCACTTGCCCTGCCGCAGCAGGACCAGGACGCGCGTCGCTCCCGCGAGCCGGAAGTTGTCGAGCAGGTCCTGGCAGGCGATGCGCGCCGCGCCGTCGGCGCCGCCCACCGGCAGGATCTCCTTGCTCGGTCCCCGCCGGCCGGGTCCCAGGCGCAGGCCCCGGCCGGCCGCCGGAAAGAGCCCCCAGATCTCGCGCATCGCTGGATCTCCCTCGAAGCTCCCTGTTACCCTACCGCAGCCGTCCCGGACCGGTCATGTTCGACAACCTCGCCGCCGACACGCGCCGCTTGCGCGAGATCAAGACCAGGGCCTTCCCCTGGTACGTGCTCGAGTCGCTGCTCTTCGAAACCGGCTACCAGGCGGTCGTCCTGCACCGCCTCGCGCACTGGTTCAAGGCGCGCGGCATCCCCTTCTTCGGGCCCGCGCTCGCGCGCTGGAATCAGTTCCTGACCGGCGTCGACATCGCGCCCGCGGCGCGCATCGGACCCGGGCTGCGCATCGCGCACGGCACCGGCATCGTGATCGGCAACGGCGTGCGCATCGGCAGCGACTGCCTGCTCATGCAGAACGTCACCCTCGGCGCGCCCACCTCCGCGCGCATCGAGGAGATGCCCTCGATCGGGGATCGCGTCACGCTCGGCGCGGGATGCGCGGTGATCGGCCGCGTCTCGGTCGGCGACGACTGCTTCGTCGGCGCCCACGCGCTCGTCACCCAGGACGTGCCGGCGGGCGCCAGGGTCCTCGCCCCGCGCAGCGAGCTGCGCTAGGCGGGAGCGAGCAGGCCGGCCTCGAGCAGGGCTTCCACCGCCTCGCGGACGCGCGCCTCGGGCAGGCGCGCGCGCTCGGCGATGGTGGGCAGGTCGTTCTCCCCGTCGGAGAGGTTGAGCACCCAGAGCAGCGCCAGCTCGCGCTCGCGGCCGGCGTCGTCGCCGCCGATCGCGCGGTAGAGACCGTGCCTGCCCAGGCGCGGCTCGCCGCGCGGGCAGAGGTTGACGAACACCTCGCGGTGCTCGAGCTCGTCGACCACGGCGCGCAAGGCGGCGAGCGAGCGCTCGAGGTGCTCGGGACGGACGAAGTCGAGGTCGTCGTCGGAGGTGTGGTACTCGGGGTAGCGCCCCCACGGCGTGCGGGTGAGCGAGCCGACCGGCAGCGCGTAGCCGGGAGAGTTGAACTGGCGCTCGTCGTAGCCGAAGGGGACGAAGTCCTCGACCACCGGCGCCTCGCCCAGCCGGGCCAGGGCGCGCGGCACCACGAAGTCGATCGGCGCGGTGCCCCGCCGCGTGCGCTTGTAGTGGAAGCGGCCGCCGTCGCCCAGGCCGGCGGCGACCAGGCCGTGGCGCAGACGCGGCAGCAGCGCCTCGTGGGTCGCCAGCCAGGCGATGGCGCCGACCGTACCGGGCGCGAACAGGAAGCGGTAGGAGAGGCGGCGCCGCGGACGCGCGGCGAGCTCGGCGGCGAGGGCGGTCATCACCACCAGGCCGGAGAGGTTGTCGTTGGCGAGCTGGGGGTGGCAGACGTGGGTCGAGAACAGGACCTCGTCGGCGCTCTCGCCGGCGAGCGCCGCCTCGCCCCAGCTCATCGCGCCGGCGACCTGCTCGGCGTCGATCTCGACCCGGTAGTCGCCGGCGGGCAGCGCCTCGCGCACGCGGTGGGGCAGGCAGAAGCCCCAGTTCTCGCGCCAGTAGCTGGTGCGGTACGGGATCGCGTCCGGGCGCCCGGGCAGCGAGAAGAGATGGCCCTCCAGCTCGGCGCGCGAGACGACGGCGCGGTGGCCGACGCTGAAGTTGAGCACGTGCAGGTTGTGGACGGCGGCGTCGGCGACCACGCGCCCGTCGGGCGCGATCAGGCGCGCCGAGCGCAGCACCCATTCCCTCGGCGCCTCCCAGTCGGCGACCGGGGTGCCGCTCGCGAGCTCGCGCGTCTCGATCGGGGCGTGCCCGGCGAGGATCGTCAGCGTCTCCCGCACGCCGGGTCCGGCGAGGCTGCGCGGAATCCGGTAGAGCCGGGCAACCAGCGCGTGGAGGGCGGCACCGGAGGAGAGCGGTTCGGTCATGGCGGGCCGGCGCTCCAGTCTACAGCGCGGATCCGCGGGTCGGCGTATCATGCGCACCTTCCCGGAAGCCGGAGGTGCCCATGCCGCGCCCACGCGCCCTCGCGCTCGTCGCCGTCCTCGTCGCCGCGCTCGCGGCGCCGGTCGCCGCCGGCGCGCCCGAGGTGCGTCACCCCGAGGACCTGTTCGTGGTCGACTGCCTGCTGCCCGCCAAGGTGCGCAGCCTCGGGCGGGTGACCAAGTTCGCCGCGCCCCGGCGGGTGGCGCGCCTGACCGCCCACGAATGCCAGCTGCGCGGCGGCGAGCACAGCCAGGACCCGTCCGACAACGCCTGGGCGCTCCAGTCGTGGATCGCGCAGGCCGAGGGCGGCGACGCCGAGGCGATGAACAACGTCGGCGAGATCTACGAGCAGGGCGTGCGCGGCGCGCCGGACGCGGTCCAGGCGGCGCTCTGGTACCGCAAGGCGGCCGAGGCCGGCAGCCGGCGCGCGCAGCGCAACCTGGGTGCGCTCTACGAGCAGGGGCTGGGCGTCGAGCGCGATGCCAGCGAGGCCCTCGCCTGGTATCGCAGGGCGGCGGGCATGACGACGGCGGTCGACCTCGACGCCCAGAAGGAGATCGAGGCGCTCCAGGCCGAGCTCGAGACGACGCGCGTGGAGGCGGCCGCGGCGCGCGGCGAGCTCGAGCGCGTGCGCGGCGAGCTCGCCGGCGCGCGCACCGAGCTCGCCGCGGCCGAGCGCACCGCCACGGAGCTCCGGGCGAAGGTCGCGGCGGCGAAGCGCGAGACGAGCGCGGCGAAGCCGGAGCCGGCGACCGTCGCGCCGGCGGCGGTGGCGGAGGTAGAGGCGGCGGTCGAAGCCGGGCGCCGCCGGGTGGCCGAGCTCGAGGCCGCGCAGGACCGTTACCGCCGCATGCTGGCGGAGCTCGAGGCCTCGGAGCGCTCGGGCGCCCAGGTGGCGAGCCTGCGCGCGGGCGACCTCGCGGGCCGCTCCGGTCCCTCCATCCAGTTCGTGCGTCCGGACGTGCTCGCCACCCGCGGTCCGTCGCTGGCGCCGCTGCCCGCGGGCGCCGGGGAGGCGGAGATCGTCGGCCGCGTCGAGGCGCCGCTGGGGCTGGCCTCGCTGCTCGCCGACGGCCGCGCCGTCGAGCCCGACGCGGAGGGCTTCTTCCGCGTCCGCGTGCCGGCGCGCGCGGGAGACACGGTGCGCTTCGTCGCCCTCGACCGGGCCAGCCGCCGGGCCGAGGCGGAGATCCAGTTCGTCGCCCCGGCGGCGGCCGCGAGCCCGGCCGCACCCGCCGCGGCGCCGAAGGCGGGCGCGCGCGCGACGGCCGGACGGCGCGCCTTCGCGCTGGTGGTCGCCGACGGCGCCTACCGCAACCTGCCGGCGCTCGCCACGGCGAGAGCCGACGGCGAAGCGGTGGCGGCGGTGCTCCGGGAGCGCTACGGCTACCAGACGACGCTCGTCGCCGACGCGACCTTCCTCGACACGATGCGCGCGCTCTCCGACCTCGGCGCGCGCCTGAAGGCGGGCGACGACCTGCTGGTCTACTTCGCCGGCCACGGGCGCCTCGCGCCCGACGGCCAGCGCGGCTACTGGCTGCCGGTGGACGCCGATCCCGCCGACGCCTCGACCTGGATCCCGAACGAGGCGATCGCGCGCCTGCTCGGCACCTTCGCGGCCGACCGGATCCTGCTCGTCTCGGACTCCTGCTACGCGGGCACGCTCGCCGGCGGCGGGCTCGACGAGGGCGCCCCGGCGTCGGCGACCGGCACGAAG
>JAFNAE010000024.1 GCA_017860005.1 Acidobacteriota bacterium
AACTCGAGCTCCGAGTAGAGCGAGCGCAGCGCCTCGACGTCGGGCGGCTCCGCGATCAGCTCGCTCTCGCGCAGCTCGATCGGCAGGTCGCAGTGGATGGTCACCAGCTCCTTGGAGAGCAGCGCCTGCTCGCGGTGGGCGAGCAGCCCCTCGCGGTAGGCCTTGCGCGAGAGCTCGCCGGCGCGTTCGAGCAGCGCCTCGACGGAGCCGTACTCGGTGACCAGCGCTCGCGCGCCCTTCTCGCCGATGCCCGGCACGCCGGGCACGTTGTCCACCGCGTCGCCCATCAGGGCGAGCACGTCGGCGACCTTCGCCGGCGGCACGCCGAAGTCCTCCTCGACCAGCTTCGCGTCGTAGAGCTTGCCGCGCCCCGAGTGGTAGAGCGAGACGCCGTCGCCGACCAGCTGGAACATGTCCTTGTCGGCGGTCACCAGCACGACTTCCCAGCCCTTCGCCGCGGCTTTGCGGGCGAGCGTCCCCATCACGTCGTCGGCCTCGAAGTTCTCGAGCTCGAGCATCGGGATGCGGAACGCCTCGATGGCGCGCCGGATCCAGGGGATCTGCGGCACCAGCTCCTCGGGCATCGGCGCGCGGTTGGCCTTGTAGTCGGCGAACTTCTCGGTGCGCACGGTCTGATCCGAGACGTCCAGGGCGACGCCCACGTAGTCCGGCCGCTCGTCGCGCAGGATCTTGCGCAGCATCTGCACGAAGCCGTAGACGGCGTTGATCGGCTGGCCCTTCGAGTTGGTCAGCTCGCGGATCGCGTAGAAGGCGCGGAAAATGTTGTGGAAGCCGTCGATGAGCAGGAGCTTCGGGCGCCCGGACACGCGCGCGAGCCTACCAGCGGCGGCGCCGCGGGCCGCGCGCTAGAGTCGCCGCGGGGAGGCCGCATGCCGGAGCTCGGGATGGCGGGACTGCTGGCGTGGCTCGGCGCGGGCCTGGTGGGCGGGGCGCTGGCGCGCGCGCTGCCGCGCCCGGAGCCGCGGGCGGGATGGGGGGCGGCGCTCGCGGTGGGTGCTCTGGGCGCGCTCGCCGCGGGAATGGGGGCGACCGCGCTCGGGTTCGGCGGGATCGCGGCGTTCTCGGCCGGGGCCACGCTCGTGGCCCTGCTCGGCGGCGCGCTCGCCGTCCACCTGCTGCGCCTCGCGCTCGGCGCGCGGCGCAGGACCTGAGCGCGGCTCAGGCGCGCCGGCGCGCCTGGTCCAGCAGGTGGCCGATCTCGGGCAGGACGAGGCGGTCCATGGCGAGCGCGAGCGCCTTGGGCGAGCCGGGCAGCAGGAAGACCGCCTTGCCGTCGGCGGTCCCCGCGCAGGCGCGCGAAAGCATCGCCGCACTGCCGATCTCCGCGAAGGAGAGTATCCGGAACAGCTCGCCGAAGCCGGGCAGCTCGCGCTCGAGCAGCGGCCGCACCGCCTCGGGCGAGAGGTCGCGCGGGCTCACTCCCGTGCCGCCGGTCAGCAGCACGACGTCCACCCGCCGGTCGCGCAGCGCGCCGCGCACGGCGTTGCGGATCTCGGCGACGCGGTCGCGCACCAGGGCGCGGCGCACGACCTCGAAGCCGGCGCGGCGCAGCCGGTCGACGAGCGCCGCGCCCGAGAGGTCGGTCTCCGCGGTGCGCGTGTCGGAGACGGTGACCACCGCCCAGCCGGGCCGGGCCGCCCCTGCCGCCGCCGTCGCGCGATGCTCCTCGACACCCACGGCGGCAAGCTAGCACGCCCCGGCGGGGGCCGGGGCCGCTGCTAGGATGCGCCGCCATGGAGCCGCGCCGGATCGCCGTCCTGGGCGTGCCGATGGACCTCGGCCAGCGCCGCCGCGGCGTCGACATGGGGCCCTCGGCGCTGCGCTACGGCCGCCTCGAGGACCGCCTCGAGGAGCTCGGCCACGACGTCCAGGACCTGGGCGACGTGATCGTCCCCGCCGCCGAGGAGCTCGGCATCTCGCACGACGGCCCGGGCGGCGGCATGGGCTTCCTCGACGAGATCCGCAAGGCCTGCGAGGCGACGGTCGAGAAGCTGCTCGCGCTGCCCGCGGAGGTCTTCCCGGTGGTGCTGGGCGGCGACCACTCGATCGCGATCGGCTCGGTCACCGGCTGCGCGCGCCGCCAGCGGTGCGGCGTGATCTGGGTCGACGCGCACGGCGACTTCAACACCACCGACACCTCGCCCTCCGGCAACATCCACGGCATGCCGCTCGCCGCGCTGTGCGGCATCGGCGACCGCCGCCTGGTGGAGATCGCCGGGCCGGGCGCGAAGCTCCGGCCCGAGGACGTGGCGCTGATCGGCGTGCGCGACCTCGACGGCAAGGAGCGCGACCTGATGCGCGAGGCCGGGGTCACGGTCTACACGATGGCGGAGGTGGACCGACTCGGCCTGCCGCGCATCTTCGAGCGCACGATGGCCCAGCTGGGCGACCTGCCGCGCCTGCACGTCTCCTTCGACGCCGACGTGCTCGACCCCGAGATCGCCCCCGGCGTGGGCACCCCGGTGCCCGGCGGCCTGACCTACCGCGAGGCGCACCTGCTGATGGAGCTGCTCTGCGACTCCGGCAAGGTCACCAGCCTCGACCTGGTCGAGGTCAATCCGATCCTCGACCGCAGGAACCGCACCGCCGACGAGCTCGTCGGCCTCACCGCCAGCCTGCTCGGCAAGAAGATCTACTAGCGGCAGCGCTCGAGCGCGTGGCCCTGCGCCGGCCGGCGACCGGGCTCCGGGGCGCCTTCACTGACAGGTCTCGTCAGGAAGGACTGGTACTTTCCTCGCATGATGCTCTCCAAGTCCCGCTACATGGCTGGGCGGCAGTGCCCGAAGCGGCTCTGGTTCGAGGTCAACGCGCGCGAGCGGGTGCCGGAGCCCGATGCGGCGACGGAGGCGATCTTCGAGCAGGGGCACGAGGTCGGGAGGCTGGCGCAGGGGCTCTTCCCCGGCGGCGTCGAGATCGACCGGGAACGGCTCGGGTGGGAGGGGGCGCTGGCCGCGACGGCGGAGGCGCTCGCGCGGCGGGTGCCGGTCTACGAGGCGGCGTTCGCCTTCGAGGGGGCGGCCTGCCGGGTGGACATCCTCGCGCCCGCCGAAGGGGGCGCGTGGGATCTCGTCGAGGTCAAGAGCACGACCTCGGCCAGGGAGGAGCACGTCGAGGACGTCGCGTTCCAGACCTGGGTGCTGCGCGGAGCCGGAGTCCCCGTGCGGCGCTCCCTGCTCTGCCATCTCGACTCGAGCTACGTCCGCCGGGGACCGCTCGAGCTCGGCCGGCTCTTCGCGCTCGAGGACCTGACGAACCAGGTCGCTCCGGCGCTCGCGGTCCTGCCTCCGGCCGTCCGGCGGCTCCGGGAGATCATGGCCCTGCCGGCATCTCCGGAGATCGCGATCGGGCCCCACTGCTCGGACCCCTACGAGTGCCCGCTGATCTCCGCCTGCTGGTCCGACGTCCCCGACGACGGCGTGTTCACTCTCTACCGCGGCGGGCGCAGGTGCTGGGACCTCCTTGCGGGAGGCGCGCTCCACCTCCACGACATTCCCGCCGGGTTCCCGCTCACCGACTTCCAGTCGATCCAGGTGGCGGCCGCGCGCTCCGGGACGGCCCATGTGGACGGCGTCGCGCTCCGCGAGTTCCTCGGTCGGCTCGAGTTCCCGTTGCACTACTTCGACCTCGAGAGCTACGCCCTCGCCATCCCGCCCTTCGACGGGGTCCGGCCCTATCAGCAGGTCCCCTTCCAGTTCTCGCTCCACGTCGCGGACGCTCCCGGCGCCGCGCCGCGCGCGCTCGCGTTCCTGGCGGAGGGTGACGGCGACCCGCGGCGGGCGTTCATCGACGCGGCCCGGGAGGCGATCGGTCCCTCCGGCTCGATCGTCGCCTACTACGACAGCTTCGAGCGCGGCCGCCTCGAGGAGCTCGCGGACGCCTTTCCGGAGCACGCCGGCTGGCTCCGGGGTCTGTCGCCTCGTTTCGTGGATCTGCTCGCGCCGTTCCGGACCTTCGCCTACTACCACCCCGAGCAGCGCGGCAGCGCCTCGCTCAAGGCGGTGCTGCCGGTGCTCACCGGCCGGGGCCACGACCATCTGGAGATCCGGGAGGGCGGCGCCGCCGCGCGCGAGTTCCTGCGCGCCATCGACCCGGCGACCCCGCCGGAGGAACGCGAGCGCATCCGGAGCGCGCTGCTCGCCTACTGCGGGCGCGATACCGAGGGGATGGTGGAAGTGGTCGAGGCGCTGCGCGCGCTCGTGGACGGTCAGGGCGCGGGAATCTGAGGCGCTGCTCCGAGGCGACCGGCCCGACCCGCGCCGTCAGTTGTCGATCTCGTCGAGGTTGGTGTCGACGTTCGCGACGTCGCGCTTGGCGCCGGGGCTGACCACGATCTTGATCCAGGCGGTGCGGTAGCCGGCCAGCGAGAGCTGGACGAGGTACTCACCCGGACCCGGAAAGACGTACTGCTTGCCGCCACCGACGTCGTCCCAGTCGTCGGCGACGCCGATCGGGCTGCCGTCCACGGTGACCAGCGCGTCCTCCGGATCGACGTGGAACTCGGCAGCGCGGCGAGTCTCGAAGACCGACTCGATCGGCACCGCCGGGGCCGGCGGTGGCGCCGGCTCGGGCACGGCCACGGCCGGTTCCGGCGCGGCCGCCGCGGCGAGGGCAGGCGCCGCCGGCGCCACGGCCGGCGCGTCGGGGAGCAGCGGCTCGGGCGCCGGCTCGGGCTTCGGCTCCGGCTTCGGCGCCGGCTTCGGGACCACCGGCTCGGGCGCCGGCGCGGCCGGCTGGGGCAGCGGCGAGGCCGTGAACGCCGCCACCGGCTCGGCGCGGCCGACCTCCGGGACGGCCGGCGAGCGCGACATCAGACCGATCGCGACCGCCACGGCGAGCGCGAGCACCGCCGCGGCGCCGACCGCCATCCAGAGCCCCGTGCGCGCGCGCGCGGGCGCCGCGCCCGTCGGCGCGGCGAGCGGCGCCGGCCCGGCGGGTGCGGGCGCCGGCACGGACGCGGGCACCGCCGCGGAGCGCGCGAGCAGCGCGGTGGGCGCCGTCTCGACCGGCGCGGCGAGCGCGCCGCCGGCGGCGAGCTGGCGCGCGCGCGCGGCGAAGGTGCGCGCGTCCGGGATGCGCGCCTCGCGGTCCTTGGCCAGTGTCCAGCGCAGGAACAGGGCGAGCCCGGTCGAGATCGACGCCGTCGTGCCGGCGTCCTCGAGCGGGTCCTCGTGCAGGATCTGGTAGACCAGCGTGGTCACCGTGTCGGCCGGGAACGGCTTCCTGCGCAGCAGCATCTCGAACAGCACGACGCCGAGCGAGAACAGGTCGCTCCGGCCATCGAGCGGCATGCCCTTGACCTGCTCGGGGGCCATGTAGGCCGGACTGCCCACCATCATGCCGGTGCGCGTCAGCTCGGTGCGCTCCCCGACCGCCTTGGCGACCCCGAAGTCGCTCACCTTGACCCGGCCGTGGCGGTCGATGAGCAGGTTGGCCGGCTTGACGTCGCGGTGGACGATGCCCGCCTCGTGGGCCGCCGCGAGCGCGTCGGCGGCCTGGGCGGCGATCTCGAGCGCGCGCTCCGGGGCCGGGAACTCGCCGCGTGCGAGCCGGTGCGCGAGCGACTCGCCCTCGACCAGCTCCATGACCAGGTAGAGGGAGTCGCCCTCGCTGCCCACGTCGTGGATGGCGACCACGTTGGGATGGTGGAGGCGTGCCGCGACGCGCGCCTCGCGCTCGAAGCGGGCGGCGATCTCGCCGCGGTCGTCGCCGCCCGCCGCCGCGGCGGCGATCATCTTGACCGCCACCACGCGCCCGAGCTTCGGGTCCTCGGCGCGGTAGACGGCGCCCATCGCGCCGCGCCCGACCTCGCCCAGGATGCGGTAGCGACCGACCGACTCGGGATGCCTGGCCGACATGGCGCGATTCTACGCGAGCGCCCCGGCGGGGGCGCGGGCCGCCTCAGCCCGGGATCCGCAGCTCCTCGGCGCCGCCGACCAGGCGCTCGAACTGCTCGCGGTAGCCGCGCGAGAGGGTCAGGCGGGTGCCGTCCCGCAGCAGCACCGAGTAGTCGCCGTGAAAGATGTGGTGGAGCTCCCGGATGCGCTCGATGTTGACGATCGCCGAGCGGTGGATGCGCGCGAAGAGGCGCGGGTCGAGGCGCGTCTCGAGCGAGCTCATGGTCTCGCGCAGGAGGTGGCTCTCCTTGCCGATGTGGAGGCGCACGTAGTTGCCGGAGGCCTCGATCCAGTCCACGTCCGCGGCGGTGACGAACACGATCCGCCCCACGCTGCGGATGACGAAGCGGCTCAGGTGGGGCTGCTCGCCGCGCAGCTCCTGGAGCATCAGCCGCAGCTGCTCGTCGAGCGCGGCCGGCGAGCGCCGGGCGAGAGCTTCGCGCGCGCGCTCGAGCGCCAGCCGCAGGCGCTCGCGGTCGAACGGCTTGAGCAGGTAGTCGAGGGCGTTGACCTCGAAGGCGCGCAGCGCGTGCTGGTCGTAGGCGGTGACGAAGACCACCTCCGGCGCGGCGCCCGCGGGCAGGCTCTCGAGCAGCTCGAAGCCGTCCTCCCCCGGCATCTGGACGTCGAGGAAGACCAGGTCCGGCCGCTCCTCGGCGATCAGCCGCCGCGCCTCGTCCGCGGAGGCGGCCTCGCCCACGACCTCGACGCCCTCCTCGCCGGCCAGCAGCCGGCGCAGGCGGGCGCGCGCGAGCGCTTCGTCGTCCACCACCAGCACCCGGAGGAGGTCGCTCATCGTCCCGGCTCCCGTCGCCACACCCCTACGATACGAACGGGGCGGGCTCGAGTTCTCGGAAGGGGACCAGGACCCGGGCGACGGCCCGGCGGCCGGGCTGGACCTCGAGCTCCAGCCGCCCGCGCGCGCCGTAGAGCTGCTCGAGCCGGGCGCGGGTGTTGTGGAGCCCGACCCCGGCGCCGCCGGCCGGCGCCCCGGCGCCCGGGGCCGCGGCCGCCGCGGGCAGCCCGTTGCACACCTCGAGCACCAGCTCGTCGCCCGCCCGCCGCGCGCTCAGGGTGACCTCGACCGGCTCGGCGCTGCGGCCGACGCCGTGCACGATGGCGTTCTCGACCAGCGGCTGGAGCACGAAGGCGGGCACCGCCGCGTCCTCGACCCCGGGCTCGACCCGGGTCGTGACCTCGAGCCGGTCGGAGTAGCGCATGCGCTCGAGGTCGAGGTAGCGGCCGACGAAGTCGAGCTCGCGCCCGAGCGGGATCTCCTGCTGGCCGTCGGACTCGAGCGCCTGGCGCAGCAGGTCCGAGAGGCGCACCAGCATGCGGTCCGCGGCCTCCGGGTTCTCGAACACCAGCGAGGAGATCGAGTTCAGCGCGTTGAACAGGAAGTGCGGCTGGAGCTGCATGCGCAGGGCCTGGAGCTCGGCGTGGGCGAGCTGGCGCTCGAGCCGGGTGGCCACCAGCTCCTTCTCGCGCAGGCCGCGGTCGTAGTCGCGCAGGTGGCGGAAGGCGACGATGCCCCAGTAGGTGAGCAGGTTGACGTGGAAGTTGTGGCGGAACGAGAAGGCCACCGCCTCGGCGAACGGCGTCGTGCGCCCGCGCCAGACGCGGATGATCTCGAAGAAGAGCTCGGAGAGCAGCAGGTGGAGCGCGGCCACGACCAGGCTGGCGGCGAGGTGGACCGCGACCGCGCGCAGGCGCGCGCGCCGGTCGCCGGCGATCGGGAACGCCCCGGCCAGCCGCAGCACGCCGAGCGCGAGCAGGCCCCAGAGCAGGTAGAAGGGGATGTTGACCAGCAGCGCGTCGGTCCACGGCATCGACCGCTCCCGCCCCGGAAACTGCCGGATCGCCGCCTCCGACGCGAAGAACAACCCCAGCCCGCCCCAGAGCAGGAGCCACAACGCGAAACTACGCACCTTCGACCACCCCCTGGCCACCCCGGACCTCCGCTCGGGACTCTATCGCCCGCTCGCGTCCCGCTACGGCGTCGGGCGGTCCAGGGTCCAGACCTGCCCGCCCTGGCCGACGAGGACGAGGTCGGCGCCGCGGGCGGCGAGGCCGGTGGGGCGGGTGAGGCCGGGGACGGCCCACGCCGCCGTGACCTCTTGGCGGAGCGGGTCGATCGCGAGCAGGGTCGAGTGGGCGGCGCTCAGGGCCCAGAGATGGCCGTCGGCGAAGGTCAGGCCGGTGACGTGGTACTCGGCGAGGCTGCGCTTCTCGCCGGCCAGGGCGAGGCCGCTCTCCGGTGCCAGGGCGGGGACGAACTCCTCGGAGAGCGTCATGTCGCGGCGGTCGAAGCGGGAGACGACGAGCTGGCGCTGGGTCTCGTTCGGCACGGCGACGGTCCAGAAGGAGTCGCGCCCCGGGTCGTAGGCGAGCGAGGAGACGTACATCAGGCGCGCGCGCACGGTCGCGAACCTGCCCCGGGAGAGCTCCTCGAAGGCGTCGAACGACTCGAGGAAGAAGCGGAAGTTCTTCTCCACGTCCGCCCGGTCGCTTTCGCGCAGGACGACGAAGCTCTTGTTCTCGGCCAGCGCCGCGATCGTCGTCGAATCGATCCAGGCCGCGCCCGGCAGCCCGCTCCCCATGTCCACCGAGAAGGCCGGATCGATCACCGTGTACCGGAGGACCCTCGAGAGGGAGCCATCGAGCACGAAGACGCCGTGCGCGTCGGTCGTGACCAGGAAGCGGCCGCTCGTCCCGTCGTAAGCGAGGTCGTCCGGCCTTCCCTTCAGCGAAACTGCGAGCGTGCGATCGCTCTCGATCGCGAGCGACGGCAGTCCGCCGAGCGGCCCGGTCGCCGGATCCGGGTCGATTCCGTCCAGGCTCGGCTTCGAGATCGCCCAGCGGCCGCGCAGCGAGATCGGCGCGCCTTTCCACTCCTCCATCGTCCAGGCCCAGCGGCGCGGGTCGAACGAGAAGCGCACCGGATCGGCCGGACCGACGAACGGCGGCGGCCCCGAGCCGGCGAGAGCCTGTACCACCGTGGCGGCGATCGTGACCAGGAAGACGAGCGTCGCGAGCCGTCCGAGCGGCGTGAGCTCCCGGGGCACGCGCGTCGCCTCGCCGTCGCGCAGCAGGAGCAGCAGCACGCCCATCGTCACCACGCACACCCAGTAGACGAGCAGCGACCAGGTGTAGGTGTGCGCGCCGGCGAGCTCGGCGCTGAAACCCTGGCCGATGTCGCGCGCGAGGTGGAGCGAGGAGTGGCGCGCGGCCATGTAGAGGCCATAGGCGCCGAGCAGGACGCCGGTGCCGACGTAGCGCGGGCGCGGCCCGTAGCGCAGGATGAAGAGGCCGACCAGGGCGATCAGCGCCATGCCGGTGCGCTGGCCCCAGCACAGGATGCACGGCGAGTCGCCGAGCGCGAAGCCGAGCACGAAGACCGAGACGCCGAGCGGCAGCGCCGCGAGCAGCAGCACGGCGAAGGCGAGGACGGTGTCGACGCGGCTGCGGCTCAACCCGGGCTCCCGCGCGCGGACCTCAGTAGTTGAGCCCGGGCAGGACCGAGCCGCGCGAGCCGACGAAGAAGACGAGCGCCATGAGCAGGGCGCTCGCGACGAGCAGGGCGAAGGCCGTCCGCTCCCGCTCCGGCCGCCGCCAGACCAGCCAGCCGGCGCAGAAGATCAGGATGAAGTTGACGAGCTCCAAAGGGGCCCCCGAGGGACGGTCCCGGACATCATCCCACGGTTCCGCAGGGCTCCCGAGCCCGCTTCCCCACCCTGCCGCGCGTTGACCCCCCCGGGGTGGGGGCATAGCCTCGGCCGGTCTGCGGTTGCCGGACCTTTCCAGGGAGAAACCAGATGAGCGTCAGTCAGCTCGCGAGGTCGATCAAGGCCTCGCCCACCCTGAAGCTCAACGAAACCGCCGCCAAGATGCGCGAGCGCGGCGAGCCGGTCATCCACCTCGGCGGCGGCGAGCCGAAGAGCAAGGCGCCGCTCGACGCGGTGCTCAACTGCGCGGCGCAGCTCAACACCGGGGAGGTCCGCTACGCCCCGGCCGACGGCCTGCCGGCCTTGAAGAAGGCGATCATCCGCTACACCGAGGAGCACTACGGCCACGCGGTGCCGCCCGCCAACGTGGTCGTCTCGAGCGGCGCCAAGCAGTCGATCATGAACCTGCTCTACGCCATCCTCGAGCCGCACGACGAGGTGATCTTCCCGGCGCCGTACTGGGTGAGCTACCCCGAGATGGTCAAGCTCGCCGGCGGCGTGCCGGTGGTCGTCACCCCCGAGGACGGCACTTTCCAGCCCACGGTCGCGGAGATCGCCGAGTGCGTCGGCTCCGCGACACGGGCGGTGATCCTCAACAGCCCGAACAACCCGAGCGGCGTCATGTACTCGCGCGACTTCATCGCCGAGATGGTCGCCTTCTGCGAGAAGCGCGATCTCTGGCTGGTCATGGACGACCTCTACAACCGGCTCGTCTTCGACGGCCAGACCGCTCCCAACCCCTACCGCTTCGCGGAGGACCGGGGCGACGCCTCCAAGCTCGTGGTGGTGCAGGGCGTCTCGAAGATGTACGCGATGACCGGCTTCCGCATCGGCTGGGCGATCGCCAACCGCGAGGTGTGCGAGGCGATGACCAATATCCAATCGCACCAGACCTCGGGCCCGGTGACCGTCTCGCAGTGGGCCGCGATCGGCGCGCTGTCCGGCGTCCAGACCTCGATCGAGACGATGCGGCTGACGCTCGAGAACCACCGCAACGTGATGGTCGAGCGCCTCCAGACCATCCCGGGCCTGCGCGTGACCAAGCCCCACGGCACCTTCTACTGCTTCCCGGATTTCTCGGCCTACGGCAAGAGCTCGCTCCAGCTCGCCGAGTTCCTGCTCGACAAGGTGCGGGTGGTCGTGGTGCCGGGCAAGGAGTTCGGCATGGAGGGGCACCTGCGCCTCTCCTACTGCGGCACGCTCAAGGAGATCATGGAGGGGCTCGAACGGCTGAAGTGGGCGCTCGATCCCGACGCGCCCAACGAGATCTTCATCGGCGACCGCCGGCTGGTGAGGGACTGGGCATGAACATCAATCTCGACATCCACTCGCCGGCGATCCGCCAGGCCGGGGCGCGCGCCAGCCTGTACGGCCTCCAGCACCACGGCCTGACCGACCTGCGCACGGTGTACTGGAACCTGAACACCGCGGCGCTCTACGAGGAAGCGGTCTTCCGCTCCGAGGGCCAGATCTGCCACGCCGGCCCCTTCGCGGTGGACACCGGCAAGCACACCGCGCGCGCCGCCGCCGACAAGTTCGTGGTGCGCGAGCAGACCACCGAGGAGCACGTCTGGTGGGGCCAGTACAACCGCCCGTTCAACCCGGAGAGCTTCAGCGGCCTGCACGCCCGGCTGTGCGGCTACCTGCAGGGGCGCGATGCATTCGTCCAGGACGTGCACGGCGGCGCCGACCCCGACCACCGCCTCGCCGTGCGCGTGGTCACCCAGCGCGCCTGGCACGCCCTGTTCGCGCGCACCATGCTGATCAAGAACGCGACCCTCGACCAGGCGCGCGAGCACGTGCCCGACTTCACGATCCTCTGCGCCCCCGGCTTCAAGGCCAACCCGATGGCCGACGGCACGCGCTCGGAGACCTTCATCGTCCTCAACTTCCGCGAGAAGCTCGCCCTGATCGGCGGCACCGGCTACGCCGGCGAGATCAAGAAGACGGTGTTCACCGTGCTGAACTACCTGCTGCCGCTCGACGGCGTGCTGCCCATGCACTGCTCGGCCAACGTCGGCAAGGACGGCGACGTGGCGGTCTTCTTCGGCCTCTCGGGCACCGGCAAGACGACGCTCTCGGCGGATCCGCAGCGCGGCCTGATCGGCGACGACGAGCACGGCTGGGGCAACAACGGCGTCTACAACTTCGAGGACGGCTGCTACGCCAAGATGATCCGGCTCTCCCCGGACTCGGAGCCGCAGATCTACGCCTGCACGCGGCGCTTCGGCACCATCCTCGAGAACGTCGTCTACGACCCGGTGACGCGCCGGCTCGACCTCAACGACGCGCGCCTGACCGAGAACACGCGCGGCGCCTACCCGCTCGACTTCATCGACAACGCGGTCGCCGAGCGCCGCGCCGGGCACGCCCGGAACGTCGTCTTCCTGACCTGCGACGCGACCGGCGTCATGCCCCCGATCTCGCGCCTCTCGCCCGACCAGGCGATCTACCATTTCATCTCGGGCTACACGAGCAAGATCGCGGGCACCGAGATCGGGCTCGGCATCGAGCCCGAGATCACCTTCAGCGCCTGCTTCGGCGGACCGTTCATGGTCCACCACCCGTACGTCTACGCCGAGATGCTCAAGCGCAAGATGCTCCAGCACGGCGCGCGCTGCTGGCTGGTCAACACGGGCTGGACCGGCGGGCCGTTCGGCGTCGGCAAGCGCATCTCGATCCGGCACACGCGCGCGCTGCTCGACGCCGCGCTGCACGGCCGGCTCGACGAGGTCGCCTACCGCCGCGATCCGGTGTTCGGCTTCGAAGTCCCCGAGGCCTGCCCGGGCGTGCCCAGCGAGATCCTCGAGCCGGCCAACACCTGGGGCAGCCGCCAGGAGTACGACGCCAAGTACGACGCGCTGGCGGCGCGCTACATCGAGAACTTCAAGCTGTTCGCCGCCGGCTGCCCGCCCGAGGTCACCCAGGCCGGCCCGCGGCGGCTCGAGGGAAGCTCGCGGCGTGCCTGAGCGGGCGAGCGCGCCGCCGGCCGGCGCGCACTCGCCGGCCCGCCTTCGCTTGACGGCCGCGCGCGCGCCGGGGGAGCATGCCTCGAGACCATGGATGCCGCCATCTCCCGGAAGGAGGAGGGCATGATGCCGCTCGTCGCGATTCGTCGCCGGATGCTCCCGTTCGCGCTCGCCTGGGTCGCCGCGCCGCTCGCCGCGTCGCCCGCCGACTTCGGGCAGATCCTCACCGGCGAGGCGCCGAGCGTGCGCCAGACCGAGCAGTTGGCCAAGAAGGCGGACGCGCTGATCGGGGAGGTCGAGGAGGCGCAGCTCCAGGTGCGCGCGGCGCTCGACGCCTACAACGCGCTGGTGCGCGGCGGCGCGAGCGACCTGCGCAAGCCCTACCGCAACCTCGACCGCGAGATCGAGCGCTGCGAGAAGCGGCGCGAGGCGGTGCAGCGCCGCGCCGACGACGCCAAGAAAGAGGCCGACGCCTACTTCCGCGGCTGGGCCGCGAGCCTGCCCCTGATCGCCAGCGAGGACCTGCGCGGGCGCAGCGAGGCGCGCATGCGCGACTCGCGCACGCGCTTCGACGGCATCCTGGCGGCGGGCCGCCGCGCCGCCACCGAGTACGAGCCGTTCCTGGTCCGGCTGCGCGACCAGTGGACCTACCTCGGCCACGACCTCAACCCCTCCGGCCTCGAGAGCCTGCGCCCCGACGCCCAGGAGCTGACCGAGAGCGGCACCCAGCTGCTGGTCGAGATCGAGAGCAGCCTGCGCGAAGCGCGCAGCTACGTGGCCTCGATCCGCTCGATCCAGCCGCCCCCGCCGCCGCCGCCGCCGGCACCCAAGCCACCGGCCGGCACGGACGACTGAGCGCCCCGCCCGGTCCTGTACAATCCTCTGTGCAGTTTCCAGCGGGCTCCGCGACGGGGGGCTCCGCTGCGGAAGGGGTTTCGCCGCAGGAGGATCGATGCTCGCAGAGCGAATCGCCGAGATCCAGAGCGCGCTGGTCGAGGCCGAGCTCGACGGCTGGCTCTTCTCCGTCTTCCAGGGCAACGACCCGATCAGCCTGAGCCTGCTCGGGCTCAACGGTCGCGGCCTGGTCACGCGCCGCTGCTATTACCTCGTGCCCAGCCAGGGCGAGCCGCGCCGGCTCGTCCACGACCTCGAGCCCGCCATGCTCGACCACCTGCCCGGCACGCGCAGCCGTTACCGCACCTGGCAGGAGCACCGCCAGGCGATGGAGGGGCTGGTACGCGACTGCCGGCGGCTCGCCGCGCAGTACAGCCCGCGCAACGAGCTGCCCAGCGTCTCGCGTCTCGACCACGGCACCGCCGAGCTGCTCGCCTCGTTCGGCTGCGAGCTGGTCTCCTCCGCCGACCTCGTGCAGCGCTTCGCGGCGGTCTGGACGCCGGCCCAGCTCGACGGGCACCGGCGCGCCAACGTCCATCTCCATCGCATCGCGCGCGAGGCCTTCTCGCTCGTCGCCGGCCACCTGCGCGCCGAGCGCGAGATCGACGAGCGGGCGGTGCAGCGCTTCATCCTCGAGGCCTTCGAGGGCGCCGGCCTGCACACCGAGGCCGATCCGATCGTGGGCGTCAACGCCCACGCCGCCGACCCGCACTACGAGCCGACGGACGAGACCTCGCTCCCGATCCGCGAAGGCGATCTGCTGCTGATCGACCTGTGGGCCAAGGAGAAGACGCCGGAGAGCGTCTACGCCGACATCACCTGGTGCGGCGTGTGCGCCGCCTCCCCCACCGCGCGCCAGCAGGAGATCTGGACCGTGGTGCGCGACGCGCGCGACGCCGGCATCGAGCTCGTGCGCCGGCGCTGGCCGGGCACGCCGATCCGCGGCTACGAGGTCGACGACGCCGTGCGCGAGGTGATCCGCCGAGCCGGCTACGCCGAGCAGTTCATCCACCGCACCGGCCACTCGATCGGCATCCAGGACCACGGCCAGGGCGCCAACATGGACAACCTCGAAACCCACGACACGCGCCGGCTGATCGCGATGACGGGCTTCTCGATCGAGCCCGGCGTCTACCTGACGGGCGAGCTCGGCGTGCGCTCCGAGGTCAACATCGTGCTCACCCACGACGACGCCGAAGTGACCGGCGGCGAGCCGCAGCGCGAGCTGCTCCGACTGCTCGAGTGACGGTCTCCGCCCTGCCCCTGGCCCGGTCCCGGCCGCTGCCCCACGCGCCGCTGCCCGAGCTGCTCGCGGAGCGGCCGATCGACCCGGAGAGCGCGCTCGGCCGGCTCTTCGCCGGCGCCCCGGACCCGGCCACCGAGAGCGCGCTCGCGCGCTTCGTGGCCGCCGCCCCGGAGCGCCTGCTGGGCGACCTGGCGCCCGCCGTGCGCCTGCTGCCGCCGCTCGAGCGCGAGCGCGCCGCGATCCTCGCCGCCTGGACCGACGCCCTGCTCGCCACCGCGGCCGAGGCCGACGCGCCCGAGCGGCGTCTGGCCCGGCTCCATCGCTCGGCCCTGCTGCTCGCGCGGGCGCTCGGCGGTGAGCCCTCGGGCTCGCCCTTCGTGCGCGCCTTCGTCGCCGAGAGCCAGCGCCGCAGCTTCACGCGCCTCGCGCTCGACGCCCTGATCGCCGCCGCGCGGGCGCGCATCGCCACACCGCGCCCGGCCGCGCGCGAGGACTGGGAGCGCCGCGCACGCGGCGTCGCCGCGCCCTTCGTCCACGCCCTGTCGGGCGCCGTGCCCACGCCCGCGACCGTGGACGCCGCGGCCGCGCTCTACCGGCTGCTCGCGCTGCGCGCGCTGCCCGCCGACCTCGCCGTCGGCCGCACGCAGCTGCCGGTCGCGGACCTGCCGGAGCCGCTCCAGTACCGCAGCGCCGCGGAGATCGCCGCGGCGGTGGCCGCCGAGTGCGAGAGCGTGCGTCCGCTGCTGCTGCGCGGCGCGCGGGCGCTGGCCGAGGCGCCGCTCACCTTCCGGCGCCCGCTCGCCTTCCTGCTCGAGGCCGCGCTCCACCTGCTGGGCGAGATCGACGTCCACCCCGAGGCGCTGCTCGCGCGGCCGCCCCGGCTCGGCTGGTGGCGCGCCCACCGCGCCGCCTGGCGCGCCCGCCGCGAAGCGCTCGACTGACGGCCGGCTAGCCCGGCGCGACGAAGATCTTCTCGGCCGCGCGCAGGCCGAGCGCGGCGCTCTTGCCGCGGCCGAGCTCGACCTCGAGCGTGTCGGCGGCCGCGTCGCGCGCCACCACCCGCACGCGCGTGCCGGGCAGCAGGCCCAGCCGCTCGACCAGGCGCAGGAAGGCGGCGTCCTGGTCGGCCACGCGCGCGACGCGCGCACGGCGCCCGACGGGCAGGGCGGCCAGGGTGGCAAGCTCGTGACCGGCCACCTCACCGGCGGCCGAGGGAATCGGATCGCCGTGGGGATCCACGCTCGGCCGGCCGAGCATCTCGTCGATGCGCTCGACCAGCCGGTCCGAGAGGGCGTGCTCGAGCCGCTCCGCCTCCTCGTGCACCTCGCTCCAGTCCATGCCGAGCGTGCGCACCAGGAAGAGCTCCATCAGCCGGTGGCGGCGCAGGACGTGCAGCCCGAGCTGTCGCCCGGCCGCCGTGAGCCGCACGCCGCCGTAGGCCTCGTAGTCCACCAGTCCGCTGTCGGAGAGGGTCTTGACCATGGTGGTGACCGTCCCCGGCGTCACGCCGAGCGCACCGGCGAGCGAGCCGGTGGCCACCCGCGCGCCCGGCACGCGCTCCTCCTCGAGCAGGATGTGCTTGAGGTAGTCCTCGACGGTCGAGGTCGGCATCGGACGGAGCCTAGAACGGGTGCTCGAAGGAGAGATAGGCGAAGATCGACCACTCCCCTTCCGACGGACCGACGCCGATCGGCACCGCGATCCCCGGGACGATCTGCACGCCGCCCGGGCGGTCGAGCGCGAAGCGCAGGCCGGGCGAGACGAGGAAGGCGTCGGCGCGCTCGGTGCCGCCGCCCTCGCGCACCGAGCGGGCGCGCGTGTAGACCGCCTCGAGCAGGAGGTTGAGCTGCGGGCGCAGCAGGTAGACGAGCCCCTGGCCGGCCTGGAACGAATCGACGTCGGCCCGGGCGCCGTCGCGCGCCTCGGCGTCGGGCACCCAGCTGCCGCCCAGGTTCCAGTGGCCGACCCAGCGCGAGCCGAGCTCGGCGCTGACCGGCAGGTTGACCTGGACGCCGGCCGAGCCGGCGCCCAGGCCGTCCCCGGCGTCGCCGGTGGGCAGCAGCAACGAGACTCGGGGCGCAACCGCGACCGGGCGGCCGCTCGCACCGTCGAGCAGCTGGTAGCGGTAGTGGAGCGCAACGTCGCCCCAGCCGCTCTCGTCGCCGAGGCGGACGTGGAGGAGCGTGTAGCTGAGCTGGTGGCGCTGCCTCGCGAGCGGCCACTCCTGGGTGAACGAGGCGGCCCACGCCGGAGACTCCCCGAGGTCGAGGAAGGTCGAGACGTGCTGGACGACCCCGGGCTCCTGGTTGTAAGCCTCCTCGACCAGGAAGCTGTTGTCCTGGATCGGCCCTTCCTGCCCCGGCGCCGGCGTGGCGGAGCCGCCGAGCAGGGCGACGAGGGCCGCGGCCGCCCCTTGACTTTTGATCATTCAAATATTCTAATTTCGCCGTGCCAAAAAGCGCAACCCCCCAACCTCTGGCCCCGGCGGGCGACCTTGCCCCGGCGAGCGAGGTCCCGCGCTCCCTGCCCGAGGTGCACGGCAGCCTGCCGGTCGCGCCGGGCGCGGGCTGGGTGCGCCGATTCCTCGCCTTCGCCGGCCCCGGCTACCTGGTCAGCGTCGGCTACATGGACCCCGGCAACTGGGCGACCGACCTCGCGGGCGGCGCCAAGTTCGGCTACGCGCTGATCTGGGTGATCCTGCTCTCGAACCTGATGGCGATCTTCCTGCAGACGCTCTGCCTGCGGCTGGGCATCGTCGCCGGCCGCGACCTCGCGCAGGCCTGCCGGGAGCAGTACTCGAAGCCGGTGTCGTTCGTGCTCTGGATCCTGTGCGAGATCGCGATCATCGCCTGCGACCTCGCCGAGGTGATCGGCTCGGCGGTGGCGCTCAACCTGCTGTTCGGGCTGCCGCTGGTGTGGGGCGTGCTGATCACCGGCTTCGACGTCATGCTGCTGCTCGCCGCGATGCACTTCGGCTTCCGCAAGATCGAGGCGATCGTGCTCACCCTGGTCAGCACCGTGGCGGTCTGCTTCGCGGTGCAGATCTTCCTCGCCTCCCCCGACTGGGGCGGCGTCGCCGCGGGCCTCCTGGTGCCCACGCTGCCCGACAGCGAGGCCTTCTACATCGCGCTCGGCATCCTGGGCGCCACCGTGATGCCGCACAACCTCTACCTGCACACGGCGCTGGTGCAGACGCGCGACGTCGCACCCACCCGCGAGGGCAAGCGCCAGGCGATCCGCTACAACACCACCGACACGGTGATCGCTCTCGGCGCCGCCTTCTTCGTCAACGCCGCCATCCTGGTCGTGGCGGCGGCGGTCTTCCACCGCGCCGGGCTGCACGACGTCAGCGAGCTGCAGGAGGCGCACCGCCTGCTCGCGCCGCTGCTCGGCGCGCCGATCGCGGCGACCGCCTTCGCGGTGGCGCTGCTCGCCTCGGGACAGTCCTCGACCATCACCGGCACGCTCGCCGGCCAGATCGTGATGGAGGGCTTCCTCAAGATCCGCATCCGTCCCTGGCTGCGGCGGCTGATCACGCGCCTGCTCGCGATCGTGCCGGCGGTGTTCCTGATCTCCGCTTCGGGCGGCAAGGACACGGTCGGCCTGCTCGTCTTCTCGCAGGTCGTGCTCTCGATGCAGCTCTCGTTCGCGATCTTCCCGCTCATGAAGTTCACCTCGGACCGCCGCCTGATGGGCGAGTTCGCCAACCCGAGGTGGGCGAAGCTGCTCGGCTACTCCATCTGCACCTTCATCGCCGGGCTCAACGTGGCGCTGCTGTTCCAGACCCTGGGTGTGGCCTGGATGGCGGTGCTGGTCGCGGTGGCGGCCGCCTTCGTGATCTGGGTACGATGGTTCTACCGGGGGGCCTGACCGTGTACCACAAGATCCTGGTCGCGCTCGAGAACAGCCGCACCGACGAGGCGATCCTCGCCCACATCGAGACGCTGGCGCGCCTCATGGACAGCCGCCTGCTGCTCGTCCACGTCGCCGACGGCTGGGTGGCCCGGCACCTCGACCGCCTGAACCTCGCCGAGTCGGCCGAGATGCGCGAGGACCGCGCCTACCTGGAGTCGGTGCGCGCGCGCCTCGCAGCGGCCGGCCTCGAGGTCGAGGCCGAGCTGGCGCACGGCGAGCCCGCCGACGAGATCGTGCGCCTCGCCGACGAGCGCGGCGCCGACCTGATCGCGATGAGCACCCACGGCCACCGCTTCCTGGCCGACCTGATCTACGGCTCGACCGCCAACAAGGTGCGCCACGTCGCCGACGTGCCGGTCCTGCTGCTGCGTGCGCCGCGCGACTGAGCGGCCGGCCGAAGTCTCCTGACAGGACCCTGTCAGGAGCCCTCGGCGAGACTCCTCCTGCCTCGCCCGGCGCTCCCGCCGCGGCGAGCCGGCAAGGAGAGACGGCGATGACCCCGACGGCGATGGCAGCCCCCACCCTCGACCTGAAGTCCGAGGCCCTGAAGCAGATCGCGGCGACGCGCAAGTTCTTCGAGCGCGGCACGCGCGCGCTCGAGGAGAAGGACTCCGGCTTCCGCGCCACCCCGGAGACGATGACCGTGGCCGGCCAGGTCGCCCACGTCGCCCAGACCCTCGACTGGTTCCGCGAGGGCGGCTTCGAGGACCGCTGGCGCACCGACTGGGAGGCGATGATCGACGAGACTGCGCGCGTGGCGAGCCTTGCCGAGGCCCGGCGCTGGCTGGAGGCGGCCTGGGAGCGCCTGCGCGCCGCGGTCGAGGCGATGCCCGCCGAGCGGCTCGCCGAGACGATGGCCGAGAACCCGATCCTCCCCGTCCGCCCGCGCTTCACGACGCTCGACGGGATCGTCGACCACTGCGCCCACCACCGCGGCGCGCTGGCGGTCTACACGCGCCTGCTCGGCCGGGTGCCGCCGATGCCCTACGGCGAGGACTGAGGCCCGCGCCCGGCCTGGGACGCGCGCCAGGCGGCGTTCTCCGCCTCGACCCGGCGCAGGTAGTCCTCGAGCGTGCGCCCCGGCTCGTCGACGAAGGTCCCGCCGGCGCGCGCGAGCGAGCGGATGCGGTCGAGCCGGAAGTTGCGGAAGTCGACGCGCAGCTCGCACCAGGTGATGAGCAGCCAGACCGGCGGATGGAAGGCGAGCGCGAGCGGGCGCAGCGTGCGCTCGGTCGCCTCGCCCTTGTCGTCGACGTAGGCGACGCGCACCTTCGCGCGGTCGCGGATCGCCCGGCGCAGCTCGCCCAGCGGCAGGCGCTGCCCGGGCGGCTCGCCCCAGGTGGGCACGTAGAGGCGAGTCTCCTCGACCAGCCGCTCGCGCCCGCGCGGCAGCACGGCCTCGATCTTGGCCAGCGCCGAGCGCGCGGCGCGGCCGAGCTCGGCGTCGCCCCAGGCCTCCGCGGTGCGCGCGCCCAGGGCGAGCGCCTCGACCTCGTCGCGGTCGAACATGAGCGGCGGCAGCTCGAAGCCGGCCAGCCGGTAGCCGACCCCGGCCTCGCCCGCGATCGGCACGCCCGAGGCCGACAGGTCCGCGACGTCGCGGTAGACGGTGCGCTCGGAGACCTCGAGCCGGCGCGCCAGCTCGCGCGCGGTCACCACCCGCCCACGGCGCAGCTCGAGCAGGAGACGGAAGAGGCGGTCGGCGCGGCGCACCGGCCGACGCTAACCCACGCCGCCCAGCGCGCGCACCAGCGCGGGCAGCAGCGGCAGGTCGGCCTCCGGCCAGTCGAGGCCGGCGATCTCGCCGGCGGTGAACCAGCCGGCCGCGTCGTGCTCGCGCGCCGACGGCTCGCCGCCGAGCCGCCGGGCGAGCCAGACGTCGAGCACGATCCGGCGCCCGGCGTGCTCGGACTCGCCGCGGCCGAGAAAGCCCGTGAGCTCGATCTCGATGCCCAGCTCCTCGCCGACCTCGCGCACCAGCGCCGCCTCGGGCGCCTCGCCGTCCTCGACCTTGCCGCCCGGGAACTCCCACTTGCCCGGCATCGACATCGCCGGGCCCCGGCGCGCGAGGTAGACCCGGCCGCCCTCGACGATCGCGGCGCCGACGACGTGGACGGAGCGCGCGCCGCCCGGCCTCACGCCGGCGGCGTCCAGCGCTGCCCGGGCTCGAGATGGACGACTTCGGTGGCGACGCCCAGGGCGGCGAGCTCGCGCTCGAGCTGGGCCGGGCGGCCGACCAGCGGCGGGAAGGTCCCCCAGTGGATCGGCACCACGCGCTTCACCCCGAGGTAGCGGCAGGCGCGTGCCGCCTGCGCGGGATCCATGGTGAAGTGGTCGCCGATGGGCAGGAAGGCGAGGTCCGGGTGGTGGAGCTCACCGATCAGCGCCATGTCGGAGAACAGCGCGGTGTCGCCGGCGTGGTAGAAGGTGTAGCCCTCAGCCGTGCGCACGACGTAGCCGCTGGCGAGCCCGCCGTAGACGACGCGGCCGTCCTGGACGAAGCCGCTCGAGTGGTCGGCGCGCACCTGCGTCACCTTGAGCCCGAGCACCTCCTGGGTGCCGCCCAGGTTCATGCCCGAGGTGCGCGCGACGCCCTGGAGCGCGATCCACTCGCACAGGTCGTACTGGGCGACGATCAGCGAGTGGAAGCGCTTGGCGAGCGCCACGGCGTCGGCCATGTGGTCGCCGTGGGCGTGGGTGATCAGGATCAGGTCGAGGCGCTCGAAGCGGCGCGCTTCGGGCGGGCAGACGGGGTTGGCTTCGAGGAACGGGTCGATCAGCGCGACGATGCCGCCGGGCAGGTCGATGCGCACGGTGGCATGGCCGAGCCAGGTGAAGTTCGGTCGACGACCGGGGCTCATGGGGGCACCTCCGCGGGGCAACGAGCAGGCCCGGAGATCCTACGCCCCGGGACCGCTAGAATCCCCGCCCCGGAGGACACCGATGTCGACCTTCACGGAGTGGATCCGCCTCGTTCACATTCTCGCCGCGATCTGGCTGGCGACCGGCGCCTTCGGCGGCGCCGTCGTGCGCGCCTACGGCAAGCGCGCCGGCGACCTGCCGGGCAAGGTCGCCGCGCTGCGCATCGGCCGCCGGCTGGTCACGCTCTTCGCGCTGCCCGGCTCGGTGATCGCGGGCCTGACCGGCCTGTCGCTGCTCGACCCGATGGGGATCGGCTTCCGCCACGGCTGGGTCCACGCCTCGCTGGCGATCTGGCTGGTGCTGCTCGGCCTGGGCTTCCTCTACCTGGCGCCGCGCCAGAAGCGCCTGCTCGCCGCCGCCGAGGCCTCGCTCGCCGCCGGCGCGCCGAGCGACGAGCTCAAGCGCCTGGCCTCGACCCCGCTGCCCGGCATCCTCGCCGACGTCTCCGCCCTGGGCGTCGTCGTCCTCGTCGCCCTGATGGCGCTCAAGCCGTTCTGATGATGGGGACAGCCGACTTCACACCGCGTATCCCGCTGGGCTTCCCCGGCGTGGTCGAGGTGTGAAGTCAGCTGTCCCCTAGGGCGACCAGCGCCCGGTGTTGCCGGTCTCGAAGCCGTCGTAGAAGAGCTCGAGCGGCATCGCCCAGAGCTCGGTGCCGGTGCCGTCGTCGGCTCTGAAGTAGAGGAGGCGGCCCGACGGCACGAAGCGCTCCCAGGTCCAGCCCAGGCCGGACTCGGAACCGGGCCGGATGTCGGCGAGCCGGTGCGTGCCCGCGCCCGAGCCGTCCGTCACCCAGGGCTCGCAGCCCGCCGACGGAGTGCAGGCGCGGAAATAGAGGCGGCCACCGATCGGCGTCAGCCAGCCGACCGACTTCACCCGCGTGGTCTGCGCGGCGGTTCCGAGACTTCGGAAGAGCGCGCAACCGCCGCCCGCTTCGGCATCCACGAAGTAGAGCGCGCTGTCCAGAACCGCGCTCGCGAACCCCTCGTAGCTGCGCGTCTGGAGCGTGCGGATTGGTCTCACCTCGCCGCCCACCGTGTCGAGCGCCCAGACGCCGCCGCCCGCCCGGAACACCAGCGTGCCGGCCACCGGATCGAGGACCTGGATCGAGTTCGGCTCGTTCGAGTCGATCTCGAATCCGAGCGAGTGGCCGAAGGTCGTGGCGGGCGTGCCCCGGCTCTCCCACAGCTTGTCCTCGAGGCCCCCCCAGTTATTGTCGAGCCCGAACCAGAGCCGGTCGAGGGCCTCGGTGAGGTCATGCGGATTGTCGCCCACGCCCGGGAGCAGGTCCGCGACGCGGT
>JAFNAE010000238.1 GCA_017860005.1 Acidobacteriota bacterium
GCGCGGGCGTCGCCGTCTGCGCGGGCGTCGCCGTCTGCGCGGGCGCGGGCGAGGTCGCCGCCAGGGCGGCGAGCAGCAGGATCGGTCTCCAGGTGTCGCGCTTCATGGCTCCTCATCGGCCGGGCTCCCCGAGAGCGGGGGCCGGAGCACGGTCGACGCGCCTCCAGAGCAGCAAGAAGGCTGCCATGGCCGCCAGCACGAAGGCCTGGCCGAGCCCGTGATGGTAGATCACGAACCGGTCCGGATCCGCGACGCCGAGATGGAAGAGGGCGACCAGGCGCGCCAGGTTGGCGGCGAGCAGGGTCGCGGCGCCGGCCAGCGCACCGGCCAGCCGCGCCCCGGCCGAGCGCGACCGGAGCGCGGCCACGGCGGCCACCACCGCCGCCGGTCCGAAGCCGACGCAGGCGGCGGTGACCTCGTAGGCGAAGCCACCCGGCGCGCGGAGCACCGCCCCGGTGCGCAGGGCCGAGGTGCCGGTCACCTCGAGCAGGCGGCGCACCAGCTCCGCGGTCAGCGCTCCGGGCGCCGGTCCCAGCGCGAGCGCCATCGCCTCCCCCGCGCCGACCGCGGCGAGCCCCAGCCCGAGCGCCGCCGCGGGCAAGGCGAGGGTCCGCGCCCGCAGGCGCGGACGGGCGATCTTCACCGCCCGGTCCCGCGCGCGCGGCCGAGCGCCACCGCGGCGAGCGCGGCGGCGACGAGCGCCCCGAACGGACCGAGCGCGGGCACCGGCTGCGGCTCGACCGGGACCGGGGACACCGGATCCGGCCGGTCGGGCGGCGTCGGTCCGGGGCCGGTGGCGTCGGCGACGAAACCCGCCTGGAGCAGGCCGGCTCCGCACGGGCGCGGACACTCCGACGGCGAGCGCGAGAGGGCGTGCGCCTTGAGCTCCGACTCGATCTCGGCCGGCGAGAGCCCGGGCCGCCGCGCCAGGAGCAGTGCCGCCACGCCGGCCACGTGCGGAGCCGCCATCGAGGTGCCGTTGTAGTAGGCGTAGCCGCCGTCGACGTAGGAGAGCACGCCGTCGACATGCCCGTTGCCGTCGCGGTCGCTCGCCACGTCGCCGCCCGGCGCCATCAGGTCGACCGCCGAGCCGAAGTTCGAGTAACGCAGGACGAGCTTGCCCTCGAGGTCGCCGGCCGCCACCGAGATCACCCCCCTGCAGCCCGCGGGCGTGAAGCCGGAGGCGTCTTCGGCCTCGTTGCCCGCCGCCACCACCACCGCCGTGCCCGCCGCGACCGCGTCGTCGATGGCGCGCTGCATCGCGGGCGAGTTGCTGCAGCTGCCGCGCCCGCCGAGGCTCAGGTTGACGATCCTGGCCGGACGCGCGATGGGCGCCACCCCCGGTACGTCGAGGCCGGCCGCCCAGCGGATGGCGTCCGCGATGTCCGTGGTCGAGCCGCCGCACTTGCCGAGCACCCGCACGGGCACCACGCCGACCTTCCAGGCCACGCCGGCCACGCCGGTCGATTCGTTCGAGCGCCCGACGCCGATCGTGCCGGCGACGTGGCTGCCGTGCCAGCTCGAGGGCAGGTCGCGGTCGGGCACCGGCAGGCCCAGGAAGTCGCCGCATTCGCCGCGCGCGACGGAGTCGCCGGTGTCGGTCGGGTCGGTGTCGCGCCCGTCGCCGTCGTTGGCGACGCCGGAGTCCGAGATCAGGTCGATGCCGGGGAGCAGGTTGGGACTGCCCTGGATGTCTTCGTGCAGGGGCAGGATGCCGGTGTCGATCACCGCCACCACCACCTGAGGGTCCCCGGTCGTCGCGTCCCAGACCGGCGGCAGGCCGATGCCCCCGGCGGCGCTCCGCGCCGCGCCGGCGCGGGCGAAGTAGTGCCACTGCTCGACGAAGCGCGGGTCGGGCGGCTCGGCGGCGATCTGGAAGCGGTAGTTGGGCTGCACGTAGTCGACCTCCGGCCGCTCGGCGAGCTGGCGCACGAACTGGCGTGTCTGCTCGACCCGTTCCTCGGCCGACATCGGCGTGAGCCCCCCGCCCGGCAGGCTGATCACCAGCTCGCCGCCCGAGGTGCGTCGGAAGGCCCCGCCACCCGACAGCGTGGACAGCCAGGCCGGCTCGGCGCCGCCGGCGGCCTCCGGCTTGAGCTTGACGACCACCTGTCCGGGCACGAAGTCCTGGACGGCGAGGCGCTTCTCGAGCAGCACCTGGGCCCGGCGCGCCTCGGCACCCTCCTTCTCCCGCACCGCCGCGGGCGGGGCGGCCTGGGACGGGGAAGCCGCCGCGGCCCGGGCCCTCGTGGCCGTGGCGGGAGGTGGCGCCTGGGCGCCGGCGACCGCGGCCGAGACCGCGAGCACCACGATGGCGACGAGTGCGGGCGAACGGGTCCTCATGGGGCCCTCCTTTCCGGGGTTCATCCGGGGGAAACGGCGTCGGGCCCGCGGGGGGGCCAGACGACTCGTCCTCGGGTTGGCGCGGGGCCTCGCCCGGTACGACGAACGGGGCGCGCCGACCGGTCGCGCCGACCCGGGACCTTGACCCACGCCCACCCCGCCCGTACGATCGCGGCGATTCCTCTCGGAGGCGGCATGCTCGCGGAGCGCAGCGCGCAGGCGCGAGGCGGCAGCGAGGCACGACCCTCGGCCGTGGAGCGGCTGATGGCGTGCGTGCTGCCGTTTCTCGTGCGCTGGACCCACCGCACGCTCCCCGCCCGGGCGCGGCGCCGGATGGACTCGGAAGACTTCGTCCAGGAGGCGCTGATCGGCGCGCTCCAGCACCTGCCCGACCTCGCCGTCCGCGCGCCCGAAGCCCTGCTGCCCTACCTGCAGCAGACGATCCGCAACCGCATCCGGGACGAGATCCGCCGCGCCGCCAAGGTCGAGACCGGCGGCACGGCCGACGACCGCGCTGCCGACCGGGCCCCCTCCGCGCTCGACCGTGCCATCGACGCCGAGCACGACGCGCGTTTCCGCGCCGCCCTGACGCGCCTCGAGCCCGCGGAGCGCGCGCTGGTGGTCGGGCGCGTCGAGCTCCAGCTGAGCTACCTGGAGCTCGCCGCCGCCACCGGGCGCCCCACCGCCGAGGCGGCGCGCGCCGCCACGCGGCGCGCCGTGCTCAAGCTGGCGCGGCTGGTCGGCGAGAGCTGAGGCTGCCGGTCAGTCCGGTCGCGGAACCGGCAGACCGAGCCAGGCGTAGAAGGCGCGATGGTCGGCGCCCAGCTGGGCGGCGAGCACGCCGTTGCGGCGGAGCCAGGTGCCGACGAAGCCACGCAGGTCCCGTTCGATCTCGGAGCCGGGCTCGGGCGGCGCGCTGAGCGCGACCGCGCGCTCGAGGACGCTCTGCTCGAAGCGGGCGTCGAGCGCGCCCGACGGCGGATCGGTGGCGACGATGCCCTGGGGCGAGAGCTCGCGCACCGGACCCGGCAGGCGCTCGACAGCGATCACCCGTGCGGAGCGATCGAAGACCAGCCGCGCGAAGGGAGCCGCCACGCGCACCGCGTCGGACAGGCGCATCGGGTCGAAGCCGTGGGCCGCCTCGTACTGGACCCAGACCGTGTCGGGGCCGGGCGGCCAGGCGAGCGGCAGCGGCGGCGTGCGCACGCGCCGCCAGAGGAACGGCGGGGCTCCGCCGGGCAGGCCGGCTTCGACCCCCTCGAAGATCCGCTCCAGCCGCGCCTCGACCTCGGCCGGGGCGAGCGGGGCCCCGGCGCGGGCGCACCCCGGCGCGAGCAGGGCGAGGGCGAGCAGGAGGCGGGCGCGGCGGCTCAGAACGTGTAGATCCCGCCCTGCTCGAGGAAGCCGAGGCGGCTCTGGCCGAGGGCGGCCACCTCGTCCCGGATGCGGGCGATCGAGGGCGGTTTGAGATGGTGGAGCGC
>JAFNAE010000105.1 GCA_017860005.1 Acidobacteriota bacterium
CCCGATCTGCAGGTCCTCGTCCGGCAGCTCGTCGATCTCGGTCACGCCGTACGCCATCAGGATGGCGTTGTTGGCGATGCCCTCGAACAGCGTCGCGGCGCGCGTGTTCATGGTCAGGACAGAGGCTTCGAAGCCGAGCTCGCCGCGGTGGAAGAGGTTCTGCAGGAAGGCGAAGGTGGTGACGTGTCCGGGCACCACCTCGTGGCTGACCAGCTGCGCGAACTCGGGGACCGAGATCTCGAGCGCGGCGTTGATCTCGTAGCTCGCCTCGTACTCGGGGGAGCCGTCGGGCCGGCGGCGCCGGCCCAGGTAGTTCATCGAGCCCGAGAACCAGGCCTCCCGGATGGGCAGGAACTCGATGTTGGCGCGCGGCACCGCACGCAGCTCCGGCGCCGAGGGCACGGATCGAGGCGGAGGGGACCCGCCGCGCGCGACGCCACGCGTCCACCGCGGCGCCCAGGTCGTCGCCGCCGCCCCCCTCCACGCGCGCCAGGAGCGCCGCGACCCGCGTGCGTTTCGCCTCCGGCCGCGACGGCTCCGGGGGCCTGCCGGTGACCGCCGTGACGCAGCGCCGGTAGTCGACCGGCTCGCCGCGGCCGAGCCTCGCCAGCGCGAGCGCGCGCATGATCTCGAAACAGTCCACGAGGCCCGCGAGGTAGGCGCCGCGCAGGCCCCCGATCCGCGCCCCTTCCTCGGCCAGGGTGGCGAGCGCGCCCGCGAGGTCGACGGCTTCGAGGTAGGCGTCGATCGCCGCCCGGTCGGGCTCGGCCGCGCCCACGCCGCCCGAAGCGCGCAGGAGGGCGGCCGCGGGATGGCGGTAGGCGGCCGGCAGCGGCGCGTCGGAGAACCAGGAGTCGGCGATGAAGCGGCCGGTGCCGGAGGGGTTCATGACGTCGCCGCCCCAGAGGGTGTCGGTGCCGAGGACCACGGTGGCGACGGCGTGGTCGAGCCGGGACGTGTCGGCGGGACGCACGGTCGACATGCTCAGGACTCCTTCGACCGGCGGCGCAGGGCGCCGAACCAGAGGTAGAGGCAGAGGCCGGTGAAGAGCGCGATCGAGACGATCTGGGAGACCGCCTCGTTGTCGTAGAACGGCGCGCGGATCCAGTCCTCGCTGAAGCCCTCGAACAGCCTCAACCCGGCACCGAGGACGCCGCCCAGGGCGCCTCCCGCCATCAGCCCCGATGCGATGATGATGCCGCGCTCGCGCACCGTCCGGCCGGTCTCTCCACCGAGCGCGTTCGAGCGCCGCTCGATGAAGTGCGCGAGGAAGCCGCCCACCAGCGCCGGCGTGTTGAGCTCGAGCGGCAGGTACATGCCGAGGGCGAAGACGAGCGCCGGGATGCGGACCATCTCGGCCACGAGCGCGATCACGGCACCCGCTCCGAACAGGATCCAGGCGACCGGCTGCTGGCTCATGAAGCCCTCCACCAGCGCCTTCATGATCGCCGCCTGCGGCGCGGCCAGCACCGGGCGCACGTCACCGACCGCCGCCTCTCCGAACTGGAAGGTGCGCGCCAGCAGCAGGATGGTGGCCGCGGCGGCGATCGCCGAGACGATGGCGCCGTAGAACTTGACGCGCTCCTGCGCGGCGGGCGTCGAGCCCAGCCAGTAGCCGGTCTTCAGGTCGGTGATGGTCTGGCCCGAGACCGAGAGCGCGGTGCACACCATGCCGGCGATCGCCATCACGAAGAACATGCCGGTCGTGCCCGAGAGCCCGAAGCGCAGCAGCACCACCGAGGAGACGATGATGGTCAGCATGGTCATGCCGGAGACCGGGTTGCGCGCGGTGGTCGCGATCGCGTTGGCTGCGACCGAAGTGAAGAAGAACGAGAAGAGCAGCATCAGGCCGAGTCCGACCAGCACGACCGTCAGCCCGACGCCGAGCGAGGCGAAGAACACGCCGGCGGTGAGCGCGCTGACCACCACGCCGGCGAGGATCGCCATCACGGGCAGGTCGCGATCGGTGCGCTCCTGTCCGTGGGCCTCGCCGTGGCGGAACGCCCTGGCCGCGATCGCGAACGATCCGGCCACGATGCGCAGCGACTTCACGATGCCGAAGATGCCGGCCGTGGCGATGGCGCCGACGCCGATGAAACGCACGTAACCGCGGAAGATCTGTCCGGCGGACATCTCGGCGATCGGGATCGTCCCCGGGTAGACGAGCCCGTCGGTGATGCCGCTGCCGATCATCCAGATCAGCGGCACCAGGACGAGGTTCGAGAGCGCCCCACCGGCGCACAGGACCATCGAGGAGCGCAGCCCCATGACGTAGCCCAGGCCGAGGATGAAGCCGACCGCGTCGAAGCTCAGGGCCATGCGCGCGCGCTCGGCCAGGTCGCGCACGGCGGGCACGAACTGGAGGTCGACGAACTCCTTCCAGGGATGGAAGGTGGTGACCAGGAAGTCGTAGACGCCGGCGATGCCGGTGGCCTGGAGCAGGAGCTTGGCCTGCGAACCGCCCTTCTCGCCGGTGACCAGCACCTCGGTGATCGCGGTCGCCTCCGGGTAGGGAAAGGCGCCGTGCATCTCGCGCACGAAGTAGCGGCGGAGCGGGATCAGGAACAGCACCCCGAGGCAGGCGCCCGCCAGGCAGATGAAGGTGGTCTGGAGCGGGTGCGGGTCGAGCTCGAGGATGTAGAGGGCGGGCAGGGTGAAGATGGCGCCCGCCACCACCGAGCCCGAGACGCCGCCGATGCCCGTGATGATGACGTTCTCGAGCAGGCTCGAGCGGCGGGCGAAGACGCGCGCCAGGCCGATGGCCAGGATCGAGATCGGAATCGCGGCCTCCATGACCTGTCCGACCTTGAGGCCCGAGTAGGCGGAGGCAACCGTGAAGACGACGCACAGCAGGAGGCCCCAGCCCACCGAGCGTGGAGTCGTCTCGGGGAGCCTCGCGGTGGCGGGGACCAGCGGGGCGTAGGTCTCTCCGGGCGCGAGCGGCCGGTACGCGTTCTCGGGCAGGGACTTCGTGTCGGGTGCCTCCATGCTCCCTCCAGCGGCGGACCGCGTCGGTGACGTGCGGGGACCGGCGACGTCGGCGCAGTCTAGACCGCCGACCCCCCGGGCCTCGCCCCCCCCCGGCCGGGGGGACGGGAGGCGCGCGCGGGGCCCGGACCTCCTTGCGCGCCCGCAAGGACCGGGAGCCGTCCCCCCGGTAGCTTGGCGGCGGTGGGCGTGAACAGGAGATCCAGATGAACATCCTCGACGAGCTGCGCCGCGATCACGATCGCCTGCGCTCCGACCTGGCCGACCTCGAAGCCGGGCGCGCCACCCAGGACCGCCTCGGCCGGTTCGTGAGGGAGCTGCTCACCCACGCGAGCCTCGAGGACGAGCTGCTCTTCCACGAGCTCGAGCGGGACCTGCCCGCGGACCAGGGGCCCCTGGCGATGATGCGCGAGGAGCACGAGCAGATCGAGGCCGGCCTGGCGCGGCTGGGCGGCGCCGACCCCGCCGACCCGTCGGTGCGCGCCGAGATCGGCGGCCTGGCGGGCATCGCGCGCGACCACTTCCGCAAGGAGGAGGACGTCCTGTTCGCCTTCGCCGAGCGCCTGATCGACGGAGCGCGTCTCTCGGCGCTCGGCGCCGTGTTCCGGGAGGGGCGCGGCGCCCAGGCCCTGCCGCAGGTCAGGCCGGAGGTGCGCATCGCGGATCTCGCGCGCGAGCAGCCGGCCACGATCCGGGTCTTCCAGCGCCACGGCGTCGACTTCTGCTGCGGCGGAAAGCGCTCGCTCGCCGAGGCCTGCGAGCGGCACGGCATCTCCTACGATCGGCTCGCCGGGGATCTCGCCACGACGCTCGCCGACGTCACCGCGGAGGCGCCCGAGCGCTGGGCCGAGCGCACCGTGATCGATCTCGTGGGCCACATCCTGGCCCGCTTCCACTCGGGCCTGCGCGACGAGCTGGCGCGCCTGGAGGCGATGGCGGCGCGCTCCCGCGATCGCCACGGGGACAGCGCCCTGGAGCTGTTCGAGGTCGCGCAGGTGGTCACCGATCTGCGGCGCGAGATGGTCGCGCACCTCGACCTGGAGGAGCGCGAGATCTTCCCGGCCCTGATGCGGGGCGAGACCGGACCGGTCCTGGAGCTGCTGCGCGAAGCCGAGCGCGAGCACGAGGGGGTCGGGCGCATGCTGGCGCGCCTGCGCGAGCTGACCGACGGCTTCCGGCCGCCGGCCGAGGCGTGCAACACCTGGCGCGGCCTCTACCACGGCCTCTCCGAGCTGGAGCGCGACACCCACCTGCACGTGCACCTCGAGAACAACGTGCTCTTCCATCGCATGACGATGGAGGCGCGCGCGGTCTGAGTGGAGCCCGGGGGGGGCGATGGCGCTGTGCGAGAATGGCGGCCTCATGCGCCAGTCGTCAGGACCGGCGGTCTCGGACTCGCCACTGTTCCGAGGCATGGCCTCCGCTGTGGTGGACGAGGTGCTCGGCGCGGCGACGCCGCGCACGCTCGCCGCCGGCCAGACGCTCTTCCTGCAGGGCGATCCGGTCGAGGCCCTGTTCGTGGTCGAGTCGGGCCGCCTGAAGCTGTCGCAGGTCACTCCGGACGGTGAGGAGGTGATCGTGCGCACCGTCGGCCCGGGCGACATCGTGGTCGGCGTGGCGGTCCTCGACAAGCGCACGCTGCCGGTCAGCGGCATCGCGATCTCCGAGTGTCGCGTGCTGGCCTGGCCCCGTCCGCGCATCCTCGAGCTCGCCGCGCGCCATCCGATCCTGCGCATGAACGTGATCGGCACCATCGCGGATCGCATGCACGACTCCCTGTCGCGCATCCGCGAGCTCTCGACCGAGACGGTCGCCCAGCGCGTGGCGCGCGCCCTGCTCCGGCTGGCGCGCGACGCGGGACGGCCGGTCGAGGGCGGCACGCTGATCGATCAGCCGCTCGGCCGCCAGGAGCTGGCGGAGCTGGCCGGCACGTCGATGTTCACGGCCAGCCGGTTGCTCGCGCGCTGGGCCCGCGAGGGCGTGCTCGAGGTCGGCCGCCAGCGCGTCGTCGTGCTCTCGCCGGCGCGCCTCGAAGGGCTGGCGGGCGACGACGAATCGGCACGCTGAGCGCCGCGTACCTTGCGGTCGCACAAGGAAGGCGCGCCGGGCGCGCGATGGAATCGTCGCATCGCCCCGGGCACATCCGGCCGGGGTCGAGAAAGGGAGGATCCACCATGTACGAGTCCCGCGCAGCGGCTCTCGCCGTCTCGCTCCTGCTGGCCGGCGCTGCGGCGCCGGTCTTCGCGCAGGCCGCCTCGAGCTCCCGCCCGCCCTCGCCGGCGGCGGTTCTCGGCGGCCCCGTGGCCGAGGTCGTCGAGGAGGCCTGGGACGGGCCGCCGGTGGTCGGCGACTACCTGACGCTCGCGCCGGCGCTGGCGCCGCTGCCGCCCGGCAATCGCACCCACGACGTCCGCATCGACGTCGTCGCGCGCGAGCTCGAGATCGCGCCCGGCGTGCGCTACAAGGCCTGGACCTTCGGCGGCACCGTGCCGGGTCCGGTGCTCCACGTGCGCGAGGGAGACCGTGTGCGCTTCACGATGAAGAACCGCTCCGCGGAGCTGGTGGCGATCGACGAGCCCGCTCCGGACTCCTCGCCCTTCCTGCGCCAGGTGGTGGAGAAGAGCCTCCAGAAGGGCGCCCCCGTGGCGGTGCCGATGCCGCACGGCATGGACTTCCACGCCGGCATGGTGGCGCCCAACGACAAGTGGCGCCCGATCCAGCCCGGCGAGACGATCCGCTTCGAGTGGGCCGCCAACTACCCCGGCGTCTATCTCTACCACTGCTCGCAGGCGCCCGTGCTGCAGCACGTGGCGATGGGGCAGTACGGCGTGGTCGTGGTCTCGCCGCGCGAGGGCTATCCCTCCGACGCGGAGGTGGACCACGAGTTCGTGATCCTGCAATCGGAGTTCTACCTGGTCGAGAACGAGGAGGGCGGCTGGGTGCTCGACTTCGCGGCGGCGATGGCGAAGCGCCCGTCGCAGGTGACCTTCAACGGCCACACGCGGGCGATGATCGACGCGCCGCTCGAGGCGAGCCCGGGCGAACGGGTGCGCCTCTACGTCCACAACGTCGGGCCCAACGACACCTCGAGCTTCCACGTGATCGGCACCATCCTCGATCGCGTCTACTACGAGGGCAATCCCCTCAACGAGTTACGGGGCATGCAGACGGTCCTGCTCGGTGCCTCGAACGGCGCCGTGGTCGAGTTCGTGGTCCCCGAGGAAGGCGACTATCCGTTCGTGGACCACGAGTTCGCGGACGCCACCCGCGGCGCAATCGGTAGAATCAAGGTCGGCCGCCCGCGCGTGGGGCCGGATCAGGAAGCACACTGAGCGCGCCGCCTCGGCGCCAGACAGAGAGGATCCAGGAGCCATGACCACGAAGTCCATCGCCATTCTCGCCGCCGCGCTGTTCGCCGCGGCCTCCCTGCTCACCTCCGCGCCCGCGGCCGCGGCGGCGCGCGAGATCAAGATCACCGGCAACGACCAGATGCAGTACTCGGTCAAGCGCATCGAGGCCAAGCCGGGCGAGTCGCTGAAGGTCGTGCTCACCGCCGTGAGCTCGATGCCCAAGGCCGAGATGGCCCACAACTTCATCCTGCTCAAGAAGGGCGCCAACCCGGACGCGTTCGTGATGGCGGGGGCGATGGCGCGCAACACCGAGTACGTCCCGGCGGCCAAGAAGGACCAGATCCTGGCCTCGACCACGCTCGCCGGTGGCGGCGAGACGGTGGAGGTCACCTTCGACGCGCCGGCCGAGCCGGGGGAGTACGTCTACCTGTGCTCGTTCCCCGGCCACTACGCGGCCGGCATGAAGGGTCTGCTGGTCGTGAAGTGACCGTCCCCGGCGAGGGCGTCACGTAGACTCGCGTCTCCTTGAGCCTCCACGTCGCCCTCGTCGGTCCCGACCTCTTCGCGGCCTTCCACGACTTCGCGCGCGGCCTGAAGGAGTGCGGCGCGCGCGTGACCGGCGTGGGCGCGACGCCCAGGTCGAAGCTGCGCGCCGGACTCGCCCGCCATCTCGACCACTGGCTCGAGGTGCGCTCGCCGTTCGACGCCGCCGAGGTCGCGCGCGTGGTCGGCGCGCACGCTCGCTCGCGCCCGGTGGATCGCCTGGAGACGGTCGAGGAGCGGCTGGTGGAGCCGGCCGCGGCGGCGCGCGAGGCGCTCGGCCTGCCCGGTCTCTCTGCGGCCTCGGCGCACCTGTGTCGCGACAAGCCGGCGATGAAGGAGGCGCTGCGGCGCGCGGGACTCCCGTGCGCCGAGTCGGCGGCAGCGGATTCGACCCGGGCCCTGGCGGCGTTCGCGGAGCGCGTGGGGTTTCCGCTCGTGGTCAAGCCACGCGCCGGTCTCGGCTCGCAGCGGACGTTCCGCGTCGAGAGCGCGGTCGAGCTCGAGCGGGCGGCGCGCGAGCTCGGCGTGGGTCCGGGCGCGTCGGTGGCGGTCGAGGAGTTCGTGAGCGGGCACGAAGGTTTCTACGACACCGTCTCGATCGACGGCGAGCCGGCGCTCGAGTTCGCCTCCCACTACTACCCGAGCGTGCTCGAGGCGCTCTCCGACCGGCGGCTCTCGCCCCAGATCGCGGCCACCAACCGGTTCGAGCGGTCGAGCTACGACGAGCTGCGCGAGACGGGCCGGCGCGTGATCCGCGCGCTCGGGATCGGCACCGGGGCCACCCACATGGAGTGGTTCTTCGGCGAGCGCGGGCTCAAGGTCTCGGAGATCGGCGCTCGCCCGCCCGGCGAGCGGATCTGGGATCTCTACTGCGTGGGCAACGAGATCGACCTCTACCGGGAATGGGGGCGTGCGCTGGTCGCCGGCCGGGTGGAGGCGAGGCCGACGGGCCGCTTCGCCACCGGTTCGGTCCAGGTCCGCCCGGAGCGGGAGGGCTGGATCTCGGGCTACGAGGGCCTCGCCCGCGTTCGGGACCTGTGCCGTCCCTGGCTCTGGGCGCACGCGACGCCGCCGCCGGGCCGGCGCACGGTGGGGCTCGAGAAGGGCTATCTCACCAACGCCTGGTTCCGCCTCCGCCACCCCGACTACGACGAGCTGCGCCGCCTGATGGACGCGATCGGCGCCACCCTGCACGTGCGCGCCACCGCGGCCCGGATGCCGCGCCCCCGGGCGCGCGCAACCTCCACGCCCCGCCTGCGTACCTCTTGACGACACGTGTCGTCAGGAGTATCTTGACGACACGTGTAGTCAAGGGGGTCGCCGATGGCGGAACGCACAGCCACGATCGGAGGTCAGGAGCTGGAGCTGCTGCGCTGGATCGAGGCGCGCGGGTCGGCCTCAGTCGGGGCGGCGGCGGAGGGCTTCGGCGGTGAGCGCGCGCTGGCGCGCTCCACGGTCCTGACCATGATGGAGCGGTTGCGGCGCAAGGGGCATCTCGTTCGGCGCGCCGAGGGCGGGATCTACCGTTACCGCGTGGCGGTGGCCGCGGGTGAAGCGGTGCGGCGCACGGTGGCCGACTTCGTGGCGCGTACCCTCGCCGGCTCGGTGTCGCCGTTCGTCGCCTACCTGGCCGAGCGCGAGGACCTGACCCCGGAGGAGCTGGCCGAGCTCGAGCGGCTGGTCGCTCGCCTGGGCGGTCGCAGCGAGGGCCGCGAGCCATGAACTCTGCGCTCGCCGTGCTCGCCGCGCTGGGGGAGCGGGTGCTCGCGGTCGCGGGGGTCGCCGCGCTGGTGGCGGCGGGGGCGCTCGTGCTGGTGCGTCTGACCTCGCCACCGCCCGCCCTGCGGGCGGCCGTCTGGTGGCTGGTCGCGGCACGCGTCCTGGCCGAGCTCGCGGGAGCGCCGGCGCTCGAGCTCGCCCTGTTGCCCGCGCCGGACCACCGCTCCGTACGCGGTCCGACCGCGGCGAGCGCTCCGGTCGCCGCGGAGGTCGTGGTGATGAGCCTGGCCGGCCCCGGAGCCGCCGTTGCGCCGGCACCTCCGGAGCGCGCGTCCCCGCGGGCAGAGCCCCGGAGCGACGCCGCCGCGGCCGGTCCGGGAGGCTGGACGATCGCCTTCGCCGGGGCGGGTCTGCTCTGGTGCCTGACGGCCGGCCTGGCGCTCGCGCGCGCCCTCGAGGAGCTCGCGGCAGCGCACCGGCGCCGGCGCGCGGCGCGGAGCTCGGACGATCCCGCCGCGCTGGCCGCCCTCGCCCGCGCCGGACGTCAGCTCGGGGTGCGCCGAGCGGTCGAGCTCAAGGTTTCGGAGGAGACCGAGGTGCCTTGCGTCGTCGGTCTCTTCCGGCCCGCGATCGTCCTGCCGGCCGCTTCGACCTTCGAACCGGACGAGCTCGAGATGACGCTCGCCCACGAGCTCGCCCACGTGCGGCGTCGGGACGCCCTGGCGGCGCTCGTGCCGTTGCTTGCGGAGCGCCTCTTTGCCATTCATCCGCTGGTCCGGCTGGCCGCGCGCGAGTACGCGCTGGCGACGGAAGCCGCCTGCGACGCGCTGGTTCTCGCGCGCGTCGCGCCGGCGCCCGAGCACTATGGCCGCCTGCTGCTTCGCTTCGCGCTGTCCCACGGCCGGACTCCCTCGGCGGCTGGGTGGCCGCTGGCGCGCCGACCCCTCGAACGGAGGCTCGAGATGATCTCCCTCTCCCGGATCGCCCATCGACCCGCCCTGGCGGCGCTCGCGCCGTCGCTCGTCCTCGCCGCCCTGATCGCGCTGCCGGTGCGGCCGGTCGCGGCGCAACCCGCGGACGAGCCGGCGCCAGTCGCCACGCCGGCGCCCGCCGCCGCGCCGACGCCGGCCGCCGCTCCTTCGGCGGCCGCTCCGCGCGGCCACCGGCCGCTCCCGGTATCGCCGCCCGCCACGCCGCCCGCACCTTGGGTCCCGGCGGTCCCGCCGGTCGCGCAGACGCCCGCTCCGCCGCCGCTGCCGCCGCTCCCGGCGATCGCCCCGGCGTCGCCGGCTCCGGTCGCCACGCCCGCCCCGACGCCGCCGGTGCCTCCCGTGCCGCCGATCTTCGTCGTCGCCGGCGACCTGTCGCTGATGCTCCTGGACGGCGATTCCGACATCTCGATCGATGCATCCCTCGCGGACCGCAGGTTCGCCCGCGACCTCGCGCGCGACGGCGAGCCGGTGCTGGTGTTCCGGCGCGCCGACGGAGTCCGGCACGTGACCCGGGACCGGGCCACGATCGATGCCGTGCGCGGCCTGTTCGAGGAAGAGGTGGAGCTCGCCGGGGAGCGCGCGCGCTTGGCCGCCGACGCGGCTCGCGAGGCAGGCGCCCGGGCCGAGCGAGCCGGGCGCCGGCTGGCCCAGGACCAGGCCCGCCTCGCCGGCCAGCTCGAGCGCGAGATGGAGCGCCTGCGCCAGGAGATGGCA
>JAFNAE010000025.1 GCA_017860005.1 Acidobacteriota bacterium
GGCGACGCCGGACAGCCGCGCCGCGGCCCGCAGGAAGGTCATGGCGCGGTCCCGCCGAGCTCGACCTCGAGCTCGGCCGGCCGGTGGCAGGCGCCCTCGCCGCAGGCCTCGTAGCGCAGGACGAGCGCCGGGCGCGGCGTGTCGGCGCGCAGGCGGCCGCGCGCCTCGAAGCGGCCGCTCCAGCCCCGCGCCGAGGGCGCACCGGCGACCTCGCCCACTTCGCCGGGCTCTGCCCAGGCTACTTCGGCGAGCTCCCCGCCGCGCGCTTCGAGCGCCGGCGTCTCGCCTCCGCTCGCGAGGTGCCAGCCGGCGCGCAGCGCGACCTCCAGCACGAAGGGCCGCAATCCGTCCGCTCCCGTGCCGCCGGCGAAGCGCGCGGCCGCGGACTCGATCGCGCGTCCACCCGGGCTCGCCGCGGCGGCGCGCGGCGCCGGAGCCGGGATCGCCTCGCGCCGCGCGCCGTCGTCGGCCGCCGCCGCGCGCGCGAAGCGCGCGAGCGCGAGGGCGAGGGTACGCGCGCCGTCCGGGTGGGCCGAGACGATTCCCGCGAAGGCACGCAGGGTGCCCTCCGCCGCGGCCAGGTAGCGGCCCTCGCCGGTCGCCGCGGCGAGGTCGAGCAGATGGAGCGCCGCCACGCCGTTGGCGGCGGGCAGGGCGCCGTCGAAGATCTCCTGGCCGCGCACCAGCAGGTCGTCCGCCGCCGCCGCGTTGTAGTAGCCGCCGCGCGGCGCGGCGAGGCGGGCGTCCTGCTCGGCCTGCAGCGCCTCCGCCCGCTCGAGCCAGCGCCGGTCCCCGGTCGCCGCCCACAGGCGCGCCAGGCCGCGGCCCAGGAAGACGTAGTCGGCGAGGAAGGCCTCGACGCTCCCCGCCCCGGCGCGCCAGGCGTGGAGCAGCGTGCCGTGCGGCCCGCGCTGGCGGGTGAGCAGGAACTCCGCCGCGCGCGCCGCGAGCTGCACCAGCTCGGGGCGATCGAGCGCCTGGCCCGCGCGCGCCAGGCCGGCGATCGCGGTGCCGTTCCAGTCGGCGAGGATCTTGTCGTCGGTCGCCGGCCGCCGGCGCCGCGCGCGCGCGGCGAGCAGCCGGCCGGTCAGCGGCTCCATCTCGGCCAGCAGCGCCTCGGGCGTCGTGCGGCGCTCGCGCGCCGCGACCTCGAGCGGGCGCGGCAGGTGGAGCACGAAGCGGTTCTCCTCGAAGAACGGCTCGCCGTCGAAGCCGAGCAGTGGCGCCAGGAAGGCCGCGTCCTCCCCGCCCAGCGCCGCCTCCAGCTCGGCGCGCGTCCAGACGTAGTAGGCGCCCTCCCGGCCGTCGGTCTCGGCGTCGATCGCGCTCCAGAACGCGCCCTCGGGCGCGGCCAGCTCGCGCGCCAGGAACCCGGCCGTCGCCAGCGCGATCCGGCGCGCCTCGGGCGAGCCCGTGCGGGCGTGCTCCCGCGCGTAGGCCTCGAGCAGCAGGCCGTTGTCGTAGAGCATCTTCTCGAAGTGGGGCACGCGCCACTCGCGATCGGTCGCGTAGCGGTGGAAGCCCCCGGCGAGCTGGTCGAAGAGGCCGCCGCGCGCCATGCCGTCGAGCGTGGCGCCCAGCATCGTCGCCGCATCGGCGCGCGCGGGCGCGAGCTCGGCCAGGAGCCAGAGGTTGGACGGCGTGGGGAACTTGGGCGCCTCGCCGAAGCCGCCCCAGGTGGCGTCGAAGCGGCGCCGGAGACCTTCGAGCGCGCGCTCGGCGAGCTCGCCGCCCGGGAGGCGATCGCGCCAGGGCTCGATCTCGTCGAAGTGGTGGCGGATCGCGCCCGCCAGCTCCGCGGCCTGCGCCTCGACCTCCGCGCGCCGCTCGCTCCAGGCGTGCGCCATCGAGCGCAGCACCGCCGCGAAGCCCGGCCTTCCCCAGCGCTCTTCGGGCGGAAAATAGGTGCCTGCGAAGAACGGCTCGAGCGCCGGGGTCAGGAACAGCGAGTTGGGCCAGCCGCCCTGGCCGGTGAGCACCTGCGTCGCCACCATGTAGATCTCGTCGAGGTCGGGGCGCTCCTCGCGGTCGACCTTGACGTTGACGAAGTGGCGGTTCATCTCGGCCGCCACGGCCGGGTCCGAGAACGACTCCCGCTCCATGACGTGGCACCAGTAGCAGGTCGAGTAGCCGACCGAGAGGAAGATCGGCCGGTCCTCCCGCCGCGCGCGCTCGATCGCCTCGCGGCCCCACGGGTACCAGTCGACCGGATTGCCGGCGTGCAGGCGCAGGTAGGGCGAGCTCTCGCGCGCCAGCCGGTTGACGGTGCCGCCGCCCTCGCTCATCCCCGGATTCTACGGACAAGCGCGCGCCCGCCGTTCCGAGCGGCGGCGCGCGCTGTCCAATCCCTTCGACCCGGATTTCGCCGGCGGCGAAACCGGCTGCGGAGAATCCCATAGACGGATCGCGGCGATCGGCGACACTCTTCGCCCTCGTTTCTCGGGGGCGAGCGCACGCGCGCCCAAATGGGGGGAGAATCACCGCGCGCATGCGTAGGGGACTGCTGACGGCGCTCTATCTCACGACGCTGACCGGGATCGCGTGGGCCGCCTGGCGGGGACGCGACTACTACGCGCTGCCCCTGCTGGAGCGCCCGCGGCATCCGCTCCACTGGGAGCTCAAGCCGGGCGGCGAGCTCGGGCACTGGTTCGGCGTCGCCGGCCTGGGCGCCATGATCACGATGCTCTCCTACAGCGTGCGCAAGCGCGTGCCGTGGCTGCGCAACGCGGGCCGCCTCGGCACCTGGCTCGACGTCCACATCTACCTCGGCGTCACCGGACCGCTGCTCATCGTCCTCCACTCCGCGTTCAAGGTGAGCGGGTTGATCGCGATCTCGTTCTGGTCGATGGTGGCGGTGGCGACCTCCGGCATCCTCGGGCGTTTCCTCTACGCGCAGATTCCGCGCGGCGCGGCGGGCGACCAGCTCACCCTCGACGAGGCGCGCCGGCTCGACCGCGAGCTCACCGAGCGGCTGCGCGCGGAGTTCGGGATCTCCGACCATCAGCTCTCGCGGCTGGACGCCGAGCAGGGCGACGACCGGCCCGCGCGCTCGCTCGCCGCCGAGCTCGCCGGTCTGCTCGTCGCTCCGCTCACCGCGCGGCGGCGCTTCGCCCGTTTCGTGCGCGAGGTGCCGCGGCTGCCGCGCCCGGTGGTGGCGCGGCTCGGTCGCGCCTTCCGCCAGCGCGCCCTGCTCCATCAGCGCCTGCGCCTCTGGCGCCGCGTGCACGAGCTCTTCCACTACTGGCACGTCTTCCACAAGCCGTTCGCCGTGCTGATGTACCTGTTCGCCGCCGTACACGTCGGCGTGGCGTGGGCGACCGGCTACGGCCTGGGAGGACGATGAAGCGGCGGCTCCGGCTCGGGATCGCCGCTGCGCTCGCGCTGGCCGCCGGCGCGGCGCGCGCACAGATCTCGCCGGGACCGCTCTCGGCGCCTCACGCAGCGCTCGAGGGCAGCTCGAGCTGCCTGTCCTGCCACCGCGCCGGCAAGGGTGTCGATCCCGGTCTCTGCCTCGACTGCCACCGCGCGCTCGGCGAGCGGGTGCACGCCGGCCAGGGCCTGCACGCGCGCCCCGACCACCGCGCCTGCGAGCGCTGCCATTCGGAGCACAACGGGCGCGAGTTCCGGCTGGTCGACTTCGGCGCGGGCGGCGAGAGCGGCTTCGACCACGCGCGCGCCGGCTGGCCGCTCACCGGGCGCCACGCGCGCGTCGCCTGCCGCGACTGCCACCGCGCCGAGCGCGTGGACCGTGCGCTGCGCACGGTCGAGCCCGGCCTCGACCCGGCGCGCACCTACCTCGGCCAGCCCACCGCCTGTGCGAGCTGCCACCGCGACCCGCACGGGGGCAGCCTCGCGCCCTCCCCCTGCACCGACTGCCACGACACCGAGAGCTGGAAACAGGTGCGCGGCTTCGACCACGCGAAGACCCGCTACCCGCTCGACGGCAAGCACGCCGCGGCGGCCTGCACGACCTGCCACGCGCAGGCGCAGGCGGCGGAGCGGACGCTGGTCTTCGGCCAGTTCCGGAGCCGCGCCCTGCCCGCCTGCGCCGACTGCCACAAGGACCCGCACGCCGGCCGGCTGGGCGCCGACTGCGCGCGCTGCCACACGACCTCCGACTTCCGCAGCGCACGCCACGACGCGGTCGACCACGACCGCACCGCCTACCCGCTGCGCGGCAGGCACCGAGCGGTCTCCTGCGAGCGCTGTCACGCGCCGGGCCGGGGCCTGCGCGTGCCGGGCTACGAGCGCTGCGAGACCTGTCATCGCGACGTGCACATCGGGCAGCTCGCGGCCGCCGCCGGCGGCGGCGCCTGTTCCGACTGCCACTCGGTCGAAGGCTTCCTGCCGGCGCGCTTCGGGCCGGGCGAGCACGAGCGGGGGCGCTTCCCGCTCGCCGGCGCCCACCGCGCCGTGCCCTGCTCGCAGTGCCACCGGCCGGCGCGCGCCTCGGAGCTGCCGCCGCCCTACCGGCGCGCGACCGCCGACGCCGTGGTGCGCTTCCGTTTCGCCGCCAGCGCCTGCGCCGCCTGCCACCGCGATCCCCACGCCGGGACGCTCGACCGCCACGCCGGCGAACAGGGCTGCCGCGCCTGCCACGACGAGACCACCTGGGCGCAGGCGCGCTTCGACCACGCGCGCACGCGCTTCGCGCTGCTCGGTCGGCACGCCGTGGTGCCCTGCGCCGGGTGCCATCCGAAGGGCGCGGACGGCGTGCCCGCGCTCGCCGGCCGGCCGCTCGACTGTGCCGGTTGCCACCGCGACCCCCACGCCGGCCAGCTCGCCCGCGCCAGCGCGCAGGGCCCGGTCGCCGACTGCGCGCGTTGCCACACGGTGGACGCTTTCCGGCCGGCCACCGGCTTCGACCATCAACGCGACGCGCGCTTCGCGCTCGACGGCCGCCACGTGGCGGTGGCCTGCGCGCGCTGCCACCCGAGCGCGCCGGCGGGCGGCGGCGAGCCGCCGGTCGTGCGCTACAAGCCGCTGCCGGTCGATTGCGCCGGCTGCCACGGGCCGCAGGCGAGGAGGTCGTCGTGAGCCCGGGCGCCGAGTTCGAATCGACTCTGCTCTGGGCGCTCGCCGCGCTGGTCGCGCTCGCCGTGGTGGCGCCCTACGCCTGGTCGTTCCGGCGCCGGCGGCGGGCCGACCGGGCGCGGCTGGCCGAGGCGCGCGCGCTCGGCCTCGACCGCCCGGTGGCGCAGTTCCCGTTCGTGGATCCGGCGCACTGCATCGGCTGCGGCGCCTGTGTGAAGGCCTGTCCGGAGGGCGACGTACTGGGCGTGGTGGGCGGCGTCGCGGTGGTCATCAACGGCCTGCGCTGCGTCGGCCACGGCCGTTGCGCCGACGCCTGCCCGGTCGGCGCGATCGAGATCGGGCTCGGCGACCTCAAGGGCCGGCGCGACGTGCCGATCCTGACCGACGAGCTCGAGACCAGCGTGCCGGGGCTGTTCGTCGCCGGCGAGCTGAGCGGGCTCGCGCTCATCCGCAACGCGGTCCAGCAGGGCGGTGCCGTGATCGACACCATCGCGGGGCGCCTGCGCGGCGCGCCACCGGCGCCCGCCGGCACGCTCGACGTGCTCGTGGTGGGCGCCGGGCCGGCGGGCCTGGCGGCCGCGCTCGCCGCCCGCCTGCGCGGCCTCGCCGTGGGCGTGATCGACCAGTCGGCCGGCCTGGGCGGCACCATCCTCCACTTCCCCAGCCGCAAGATGGTGCTGACCCGGCCGGTCGAGCTGCCCGGCGGCTGCGCGCTGTCGCGCGAGGAGTACACCAAGGAGGAGGTGCTCGAGCTGCTGGGCAAGGAGATCGCCGAGCGCGGCCTCCGCGTGCGCCACGGCGAGAAGCTGCTCGCCGTCGAGCGCGCCGGCGAGCTCTTCGAGGTGCGCAGCTCCGCCGGCCTCCAACGCGCCCGGCACGTGGTGCTCGCGCTCGGCCGGCGGGGATCGCCGCGCCAGCTCGGCGTACCGGGCGAGGACCGCGCCAAGGTCATGTACCAGCTGCGCGACGCCGAGTCCTACCAGCGCCAGGACCTGCTCGTGGTGGGCGGCGGCGACAGCGCGGTCGAGGCGGCGATCGGCCTCGCCCGCCAGCCCGGCAACCGGGTCACCGTCTCCTACCGCAAGGACGCCTTCTATCGGACCAAACGCAAGAACCAGGAGGTCATCGAGACCATGCTCGAGCGCGGACGCGTGCGTGCGGTCTTCGAATCCGAGGTCGAGTCGATCGGCGAGCGCGAGGTCGTCCTGCGCACGCCGGCGGGCACCGAGACGCTCGCCAACGACTACGTCTTCGTGCTCATCGGCGGCGAGCCGCCCTACGATCTGCTGCGCGGCATGGGGGTCCGCTTCGGCGGCGACGGAGCGGCGCAGCCGCCCGCGCGGCGGCCGCAGGCGCCCGCCGCCGCGGCGCTCGCCCTCGCCTTCGCCTTCGCGCTGCTGCCCGGCGCCTCTGCCCCGCTCGCGGCCCAGGACAGCCCCCACGGCGATCTGGCGATCGCCTGCGACCAGTGCCATTCGACCGCCGACTGGCGGGTGGGCCGCGACATCCCGTTCCGCCACGAGTCGACGGGCTTCCGGCTCGAGGGCGCGCACGCGGTCGCCGCCTGCGCCCAGTGCCACACCAGCAAGATCTTCTCGCGCGTGGGCAGCGCCTGCGCCGACTGCCATCGCGACGCGCACGAGGGCGAGCTCGGCCTCGCCTGCGCGAGCTGCCACGACACGCGCCGCTGGGACGTGCGCACCGAGTTGTTCAGCGCCCACTCGCGCACGCTCTTCCCGCTGCTCGCGGCCCACGCGCGCGTGGACTGCGAGGCCTGCCACGGCGGCCAGGCGCCGAACCAGTTCTCGAGCACGCCCACGGACTGCTACTCCTGCCATCGCGCCGACTACGCGGCCGCGACCTCGCCGCCGCACCAGGGCTTCCCCCGGGACTGCGAGCAGTGCCACAGCTCGTTCATGGAGGACTGGCGCGCGCCCGGCTTCCGCCACCCGGACCGCTTCCCGCTCACCGGTGCCCACGCCGGCCTCTCCTGCGAGCAGTGCCACGCGGGCGGCTACACCGGCGCCTCCGCGGACTGCTACTCCTGCCACCGCGCCGACTACCAGGCGGCGCGCGACCCGAACCACGTCGCCGGCCGGCTGCCCACCACCTGCCAGGTCTGCCACTCCACCTCCAGCTGGCAGCCGGCGAGCTTCGACCACGCGCTGACCGGATTCCCGCTCGAGGGCGCGCACCGCGCGGTCGCCTGCGAGCAGTGCCATTCGAGCGGATACCAGGGCACGCCGGCCGACTGCGTCTCCTGCCACCGCGCCGACTACGACGCCGCGCGCGATCCGAATCACCGCAGCGCGGGCTTCCCCACCACCTGCCAGACCTGCCACACCATGACCGCCTGGCGGCCGGCCAGCTTCGACCACTCCCGCACCCGCTTCCCGCTCACCGGCGCGCACGCCTCGGAGCCCTGCTCGAGCTGCCACCAGAGCGGCTATACCGGCACGCCCACCCAGTGCTATGCCTGTCACGCCGACGACTACCGGGCGACGCGCGACCCGAACCACGCCGCGGCCGGCTTCCCCACCACCTGCGAGAGCTGCCACAACACGCGCAGCTGGGACGACGCGAACTTCGACCACGACGGCCTCTACTTCCCGATCTACTCGGGCGCTCACCGCGGCCGCTGGACGAGCTGCTCGAACTGCCACGTCTCGCCATCGAACTACCGCCAGTTCGAGTGCATCCTCTGTCACGAGCACAACCGCCAGGACACCGACGACCACCACCGTGGAGTCTCCAACTACCGCTATGAGAGCCAGGCCTGCTTCACCTGCCATCCCGATGGCCGCGGCGACTGAGCTTCGCCGCCGCTGCGCCGCGCTCGGCGCTGCGCTCGTCCTCGCGCTGCTCGCGGCCGCCGCGGCCGCACAGCCGGCCCCTGCCCAACGGCCCATCTCGGTCGCCTACGTGACCCCCGGCGCGGTCTACCTCGACGCCGGCCGCGCCGAGGGACTGGCCGCCGGCGCGGTCGTGCGCGTGATGCGCGGCGGCGAGAAGCTGGCGGAGCTCGAGGTCGACTTCGTCGCCGAGCACTCCGCCTCGTGCAAGGTGCTGAGCCAGACGCGCGCGCTCCAGAAGGGCGACCTGGTGGTGATCGTCTCGCTGCCGGCGAGCGCGCCGGAGGAGACCGCCCCGGCCCCGGCGCCGCCGCCGGGGCAGGTGCCGCCGGTCGTGGTCGAGCGCTACACCGAGGAGCTCCCGGAGCGGGCGCGCACGCGCGTGCACGGCTCGGCCGCGCTCGGCTACCGCGCCCTCTCGAACTCCGGCGGCGCCAGCTCGAACGAGACCGCCGGGCGCCTGTCGCTGCGCCTGAGCGACATCGCGGGCCGTCCGCTCGAGCTGCGCGTCCGCGCGCGCGGGCGGGAGGTCAGCCGCGACGGCTACGGCGCCTCGGTCGAGTCGAGCGAGCGCCTCGACCGCCTCTACGAGCTCTCGCTCGCCTGGCAGCCCGAGGAGTCCCGCTTCTCCATCCTGCTCGGCCGCCTGGGCGCCGGCCCGTTCCTCGCCATGGGCTACCTCGACGGCGCGCTCGCCCAGGTTCGGCTGACCCGCCACTTCTACGTCGGCGCCTTCGGCGGCGCCCGTCCCGAGCTCGAGGAGCTCGGCTTCGACACCTCGGGCAGCAAGTACGGCGGCTTCCTGCGCTACGCGCGCGAGGGCGAGCCGGGCGGCGGTTACGGCGAGGTCGTGCTGGGCGGCGTCACCGAGCGCTCCGACACCGGCGACGTGAGCCGGGACTACGTCACGGTCGAGAGCCGCTTCGGGGTCGGCTCGCGCTGGTGGTTCTTCCAGCGCGCCGAGATCGACCTCAACCGCGACTGGCGCGAGGAGGCGACCGGCAAGTCCTCCGAGGTGAGCAACGCGGCGCTCTCGGCCTCGTTCGCGCTGAGCTCTTCGCTGCGCGCCTCGCTCTCCTACGACCAGCGCCGCAACTACCTGACCTGGGAGACGCGGCCGCTGCCCGAGGAGATCTTCACCCGCTACTTCCGCGAGGGCGGGCGCCTGGCGCTCGACTGGCAGGCCCGCTCCGGCTGGAGCGCGTCGCTCGGCGGCGGGCTGGAGCGCGCCGACGACGTGGACGACCCGACCAGCTCGTACTTCCTCTCCCTGCTGCGCGCCAACGCCTTCGGCGCGCCGCTCCTGCTCGGCGGCGACGCCTCGGTCTACACCGGCGGCACCGCCGAGGGCTGGGTCGCCAACCTGCGCGTGCGCTGGTCGTTCCGCGCCGGCCACGATCTCGGCCTCACGCTCGGCGGCTCCGAGGCGAAGATCACCGGCGACGTCGCGGGAGGCGCCACGATCGAGCCGCGCGCCAACCAGTGGGCACGGCTGTCGGGCACGCTGCAGCTGCCGGCCGGCCTCTACCTCTACGGCGAGTACGAATACGACACCGGAGACGACTTCGAAGGCGACCGCGCCGGCATCGAGCTCGGCTACCGCTTCTGAGGCCGAGCACCTCCACGCCAGGGCGCCCGCTCGGGTCGCGCCGAGAAACGGAAAGACGTTCTGTTGAAGGGGGCGGCGCCCGCGGGCTCGTGTTGCCTGGATCTCGCTGCCGACGATCCGACCGCCCCTTCCTTCAACAGCACGCCTTTGCCTTTCGTCCCGAAAGGCAAAGCGCCGTGCTGTCGAGGGGGCGGCGGCCGCAGCGCCCGCGGGTCGGTGCTGCGCCGGCTTCGCCGCCGGCGCCCGGGACGCCGACCCCTTAAACAGAACGTCTTTGTCCTCTAACATCGGCCCATGGCGAAGCTCGTGGCGATCTGGCTGAAGCGCGCGCGGCGAGGACCGATGGACGCGGTGGAGCGGGCCGGTGCGGTGGCCGGGCGGGGCCTGGCCGGCAACGCCGACCAGGGCGGGCACCGGCAGGTGACACTGCTCGACGTCGCGCGCTGGCGCGACGCCGAGCGCGAGCTGGGCGACGAGGTCGACCCGCGCGCCCGGCGCGCCAACCTGATGACCGAGGGGATCGACTACCGCGAGAGCCGCGGCAAGGTGCTGCGCATCGGCGGCGTGCGCGTGCGTCTGCTCGGCGAGACCCGCCCCTGCGGCCGCATGGACGAGGCCCGAGCGGGCCTGCGCCGCGCCCTCGAGCCCGACTGGCGCGCCGGCGCCCACGGCGAACTGCTCGACGACGGCGAGCTCGCGGTCGGCGACCTGGCCGCGTGGGACGACGAGACCGGGCTCCGGGACTAGACTCCCGCCATGTTCGAATCCGCAGATCTCGAGCACAAGGTCGACAAGGCGGCGTTCAAGCGCGAGGAGGCGAAGCTGCGCGCGGCGCTGCTCGACGCTCAGTACGATCTCTCCCGCGACGCGCGGTTCCCGGTCCTGATCGTGATCGGCGGCGTCGAGGGCGCGGGCAAGGGCGAGACGGTCAACCTGCTCCACGAGTGGATGGACCCCCGCCACCTGATCACCACCGCCTTCGGGCCGGCCGGGCCCGAGGAGCTCGAGCGCCCGCCGATGTGGCGCTTCTGGCGCGCGCTGCCGCCGCGCGGCAAGATCGGCATCTTCTTCGGCGCCTGGCACTCGGCGCCGATCGTCGACTTCGCCTTCGGCCGCATCGGCGCCGGCCGGCTCGAACGGCACGTCGCGGCCATCCGGCGCTTCGAGAAGATGCTCACCGACGAAGGCACGCTGCTGCTCAAGTTCTGGTTCCACCTGTCCAAGAAGCAGCAGAAGCGCCGCCTTGCCCGGCTCTCCGACGACAAGCGCACGCGCTGGCGGGTGACCGAGCTCGACCGCCGCCTGCTCGGGCGCTACGACGAGCTGCGCGCGGCGTCCGAGCGCCTGCTGCGCGCGACGAGCACGTCGCAGGCGCCCTGGTTCGTGGTGCCCGGCGCCGATCCCGCGTTCCGCTCGCTCGCCTTCGGCCGCACCCTGCTCGCCGCGCTGCGCGAGCGGCTCGCGGACCGTCCGGCCGGGCGGGCGCCCGACCGCACGCCGCCCCCCACGCCCCGTATCGACTCGGTCAACGTCCTGCGCGCCCTCGACCTCGGCCAGAAGCTGAGCGACGAGGCCTACGAGCGCGAGCTCGACCGCTGGCAGGGCCGCCTCGCGTTGCTCTCCCGCCACAAGCGCTTCCGCCGGCTCCCGGTGGTCGCCGTGTTCGAGGGCAACGACGCCGCGGGCAAGGGCGGCGCCATCCGGCGCCTCACCCAGGCGCTCGACGCGCGGGTCTATCGCGGCGTGCCGATCGCGGCGCCGACCGAGGAGGAGCGCGCCCAGCCCTACCTCTGGCGGTTCTGGCGCCAGCTGCCGGGGCGCGGCCGGATCGCCATCTTCGACCGCTCCTGGTACGGCCGCGTGCTGGTCGAGCGCGTCGAGGGCTTCTGCGCCGAGGACGACTGGCTGCGCGCCTACGACGAGATCAACGACTTCGAGGCCCAGCTCGCCGAGCACGGCACCGTGATCGTCAAGTTCTGGCTCGCGATCGACAAGGCCGAGCAGCTGCGCCGCTTCCGCGCGCGCGAGAAGACCGCCTTCAAGCGCTTCAAGATCACGCCCGAGGACTGGCGCAATCGCAAGCGCTGGGAGGCTTACGAGCGCGCGGTCTGCGACATGGTGGAGCGCACCTCGACCGACGTCGCGCCGTGGACGCTGGTCGAGGCCTGCGACAAGCGCTTCGCGCGCATCAAGGTGCTGCGCACCTTCTGCGCCGCGCTCGAGGCCGGGCTCGAGCGCGCCTGAGCGGCCCGGGGCGGCCCGGCGGAGGGGGCCGCCCGCGGGGCGGCGGCGCCCCGGCGCTGAAACCTCCGGCCCCGCCGCGAGTACTAGGAGACGAGACCGATCCGGAGGGCTCCGCCATGACCGTATTCCGACCCACCATCCGCCGCTCCCGCTCCCTGATCTCCGCCCCCGCCGTCCTGGTCCTCGCCCTGCTCGCCGCGGCCCCCGCCGCGGCCGAGGAGCGCGCGCTGGAGCAGACCTTCGACGCCGCCGCCGTGACCGCGGTCGAGCTCGAGAACCTGGCCGGTGAGGTCACCCTGGTCGCCGCCGCCGGCTCGACCGGCCGCATCGCCGGCACCGTCCACGCCGAAGCCTCGGCGGGCGAGACCGGCGCCGCGCTCGTCGAGGCGCTCCAGGTCCGCTTCGACCGCGAGGGCGGCAAGCTCGTGGCGCGGGCGGACTACCCCACCGACCGCCACCGGCGCTACCACTACCCGGCACGCTCTTCGGACCGCGACGGCGAGGACTCCTGGCTCGTCTCCTGGCTCGGCGGCAGCGGCTCGAGCGTCACCTACCAGAAGCGCCAGGTGCGCGTCTCCTCCTCGGCCTCCTCGGACGCCGCGACGCTGTGGGCCGACTTCCGGATCGAGGTCCCGGCCGGCGTCGCCGTGACGGTCAGGAACTCGGTCGGGCGCATCGGCTCGACCGGCGTGGCCGCGGACCAGTCCCTCGACACCGCCTCCGGCGACATCGAATCCACGGGCGGCCGCGGCGCGCTCTCGGCCGACACCGGCTCGGGCGACGTCCAGGTCGTCGACCACGAGGGCGGCGTCGTCGCCGACACCGGCTCGGGCGACGTCTCCTTCGAGCGCGTGCGCGGCGAGAAGCTCGCCGCCGACACCGGCTCCGGCGACGTGCACCTGCTCGACTGCGCGGGCGCCCTGGTGGCCGATACCGGCTCGGGCGACATCCGCGGCCGTGGCCTGACGCTCGGCCGCCAGGCGCACGCCGACACCGGCTCGGGCGACATCCGCCTCGAGGGCGACTTCTCGGCGGTGCGTGACCTGCGTATCGACACCGGCTCGGGCAACGTCGTGCTCGACGTCACCGCGGCACCCTCGGTCCACCTCGTGGTCTCGACCGGCAGCGGCGACATCGACGTCGACCTGCCTGATATGAAGGTGCGCCAGGTCAAGGGCGAGTTCGTCGCCGACATCTCCGGCGGCGAGGGCAAGGGCGTCATCGACACCGGCAGCGGCGACGTCACCATCGCCAGCCGCTGAGCCGCCCCCGCCGGTTGCGCGCCTGGCGGCGCGCGGGGGCGCGCTGCGTCAGAGCCGCTCGGCGAGCCAGGCCAGGACCTGACCTTCGAGGCCGCGCGCCCCGGAGCGGCCGAGGTCGAGGCCGGGCGGGAAGCCGACGTGCCCGCCGCGCCGGGTCCAGGTGACCTCGGTCGCAGGCGAGACGCCGGCCAGGGCCTCGCGCACGGTCGCCGCCGGTACCATCGGATCGTTCCCGGAGAGCACGATCCAGGTCGGCGTCGCGATACGCCCCAGCAGCGGCCCGGCGCTGGCGCGCGCATAGTAGTCCTCGGCCGAGGCGAAGCCCCAGCGCGGCGCCACGACGAGCCCGTCCCACTCGCGGATGCCGCGCGCCCGCCGCCAGCGTTCGGCCGGTGCCGCGATGGCACCCGGGCGCAGGCGCTCGACCGCCGCCGCCATCGCCTTCAGGCCGTCCAGCAGGTACCTGCGGTAGAGCGCGTTGCCGGGGCCGTCGAGCGCGGTGGCGCCGCGCTCGAGGTCGAGCGGCGCGCAGACCGCGACCGCCGCCGCCACGCGGGCCGCACCGGCGCGCTCGCCGAGCAAGCGCAGCAGCGTGTGGCCGCCGAGCGAGAAGCCGACCAGCGCCACGCCCGCGAAGCGCGCCGCGAGCTCCGAGGCGAGCACCGCGTCGAGGTCGGCGGTCAGGCCGGCGTGGTAGAAGTCGGCCGACTCCAGATCGGCGCCGCGCAGGTTCAGGCGCAGGCAGGCGCGGCCGGCGGCATACGCCGCGCGGGCGAAGCGCCGGGCGTAGGAGCTCTCGCAGCTGCCGCCCAGTCCGTGCAGGACGACGACCAGGGTGCGCGCGCCGGCCGGCTCGTGGAGGGCCCCGGTGAGCGCGAGCGCACCGGCGACCGGATCCTCGAGCGGCAGACGGAACGGCCGCGCGCTCGGCACCGGCGGGCGGCGCGCGAACGACGCCAGCGCCGGCGCGACGGTCCACAGGTGCCCGGAGAGCGCGACGCGAGCCGCCACGCCCGCGCTACATCCTGCGCCGCGACTCGCCGAAGACGACCTCCATCTCGACGCGCTCGCCGGCGCGCAGCACGGCCGCCCGCGCGCGCTCGCCGGGGCGGGCGCGGCGCAGCACGTAGACGAAGTCGTTGACGTCGCGGATCTCGCGGCCGTCGAGCTCGACCAGGATGTCGCCCCGCCGCATCCCGGCCTTCTCGGCCGGACTGTCGGGGCGCACGCTGGCGAGCAGCACGCCGGTCTTGCCCTCCCCCGGCCCGGCGTAGTCGGGAACCGTGCCGAGCGAGGCACCGAACGAGCGCGCGTCGCCGCGCACGGGCGGACCCGAGGTGGCGCGCTGGAGGGTGAGCGGGCGCTCGCGGAGGCTCACCGAGCGTGCCAGGTCGGCGCCCAGCCCGGCCACGAAGGAGCCGCCCGTGGCGTTGAGCGTCGCGGCGTCGTCGACCGGCTTGTGGTACTCGTCGTGGGTGCCGGTGAACAGGTGGAGCACGGGCACGCCGGCGGCGTAGAACGGGGTCTGGTCCGAGGGACCGTAGCCGTCGCCCTGGCCACGGCACTCGAGCCCGGCCCGCGCGCAGGCCGCCTCGACGATCTCCTTCCACTCCGAAGCGGTGTCGAGGCCGAAGACCGTCAACGACTGGCCGCGCAGGCGGCCGACCATGTCGAGGTTGATCATCGCCGCCAGCCGCTCCGCCTCGAGGCCGGGCGGCGGCTGGCGCGTCAGGTGGGTGGAGCCGAGCGCGCCGCGCTCTTCGCCCGAGAAGGCGACGAAGACGACCGGCCGCGCGAGCTCGGCGCGCGCCGCGATCAGCCGGCGCGCGATCTCGAGCACGCCGGCGACGCCCGAGGCGTTGTCGTCGGCGCCGTTGTGGACCTCCGTCACACCCGGGGCGAGCGAGGCCGGGCCGCCGAGTCCGAGGTGGTCGTAGTGGGCGCCCACCACCACCGCGCGCCCGTCGGGGGCAGCCGCGCCGTTGCCGGGCTCGAGCCGGCCGATCACGTTGAAGGTCCGCGCCGACTCGCGCTCGAGCGCCACCGCGAGACGCACGCGCCCGGCGCCGGCGGCGAGCAGCCGCTCCGCCAGCGCGCGCTTGATCGCCACCGCCGGCAGACCGGCGTCCCCGGCGTCCTCCGGGGCGAGCTTCGGCAGCGGCGTCTCGTCCTGCGTCTCGGCCGCCGGGTCGGGCAGGTCGGCGACCAGCAGGCCGATCGCGCCGTGCTCGCGCGCGACGAACGCCTTGTAGCGCAGGTCGCTGTAGCGGCGCTCGTCGGCGGGCTCCTTGAACGTCTCGCCCGCCGGCACGAAGCGGCGCACGAGGACGATCCTGCCGCGCGCCTCCACCCCCTGGTAGTCGTCGTGCCCGCGCTCCGGCGCCGAGATCCCCCAGCCGGCGGCCACCACCTCGGCCTCCACCTCACCCTCGCTCGAGAACGCCAGCGGCAGGTACTCCTCGGCAGCCACCTGCTCGCCGAGCGCCTCGAGCCGCGTGCCCGGGCCGGGCCGGATCGCGACCGTGACCGGGAACTCCTGCCGGTACGAGCCGTTCTCGCCCGCCGGCGCGAGCCCGAGCTCGCGGAAGCGCGCCTCGATCCAGGCGCCGGCTTCGTCGAGGCCGGGCGTACCGATGCCGCGGCCCTGGCGCGCGTCGTCGGCGAGCCAGGCCACGTCCGCAGCGTAGCGGTCCGCGGCGCGCTCGACCACCGCCGCCGGCGGCGCGTCGAGCCAGCGCGCGACGTAGATGTCGGTCGCCCCCGGGCGGCCCTGGTTGCGGTTCGAGGCGAAGGCCAGGTGGCGCCCGTCGGGCGAGAAGATCGGGAAGCCGTCGAAGCCGGGCGTGAAGGTGACGCGTTCGAGCCCGCTGCCGTCCACCCCGATCGACCAGAGGTCGAAGTCGCGCCCCTTCGGGTCGCCGTAGTTCGAGGAGAACAGGATGCGCGAGCCGTCCGGGTAGAAGTAGGGCGCGAAGGAGGCGACGCCCAGGTCGGTGACCTGACGCGCCTCGGTGCCGTCGGCGTTCGCCACCCAGAGGTCGAGCCGGCTCGGACGCACCAGCCCGCGCGCGAGCAGCGCCCGGAACTCCTCGAGGTCGGCGCCGCGCGGCCGCGACGCGCGCCAGACGATCTTCGTGCAGTCGGCCGAGAAGAAGGCGCCGCCGTCGTAGCCGGGGGTCGAGGTCAGGCGCACCACCTCCGTGCCGTCCGGCTTCATCCTGTAGAGGTCGAGGTCGCCGTCGCGCGTGGAGGTGAAGACGATCGAACCGTCCAGCGGGCAGACCGTGGCCTCGGCGTCGTAGGCGCGGTTCTCGGTCAGCCGGACCCGGTTGCCGCCGTCCGGGTCGGCCACGAACAGCTCGTAGTCCGGGTCGATCCCCCAGACGTAGCCCTGCGACATGTCGGGCGGCGGCGGGCAGCTCTTCGTGTAGGCGTCGGTCGCGGCCCAGATCACGCGCCGGTCGCCGGGCAGGTAGTAGGCGCAGGTGGTGCGCCCCTCGCCCGAGGAGACGCGCGTGGGAGCGCCGGCCTCGAGGGCGGGCATGGTGAAGATCTGGTCACAGCCGAAGGGCGCGCGCGTGGACTGGAAGACGAGTCTCGTCCCGTCGGAGGACCAGTACGCCTCCGCGTTGTCCCCTTCGGAGGTGAGCTGGCGCACGTCGGCCAAGTGGACCTCGCGCTCGTCGTGGAGGGTTCCGGCGGCGAGCGGAGCGGCGGCAGGCGAGAGGGCGAACAGGGCGAGCAGGGCGATCGGGCTCTTCATCGGCGCGGAATGCTATCCGCTTTGCGTTGACGGTCCACCGCTCCGCCGTCTATCCTCGGCGCGGGCGCGCTCTCCTCGCCCTTCCAAACCATGAAGATCCCGGCCGTCGGCCTCGCCCTCCTGACCCTCCTGCCCCTCGCCGCAGCTTCGGCGCGGGCCGGCGAGGTCGCGCCTCCGCTCACCCTCGCCGAGGCGCTCGAGCTGGCCGCCACGCGCAGCGAGACCCCGGCCATCGCCGCGGCGCGCCTCGAACGCGCCGAGGCCCTGCGCCGCCAGGCGGTGGCGGCCCTGCTGCCCGCGTTCACCGTCACCGGCACCTACACCCGGCGCCCGGACGAGGTCGTGCGCGAGATCGGCGGCGAGGAGGTCACCGTGCAGGCGATCGACGCCCTGTCCGGGCAGGCGGTGGCCGAGACGGTGCTCTTCGACCTGCGCGCCCTGCCGCTGCTGCGCGCCGCCACGCGCGGCGTCGAAGCGCAGCGTCTCGAGTCCGACGAGCTGCGCCGCGCGCTCGCCTTCGACGTGGCGACCGGCTTCCTCACCGTGCTCTCCGCCGAGCGGCTGCGCGACGCCACCGCGGAGCGCGTGCGGGTCGCCGCCGTGACCTCGGACGAGGCCCGGGCCCGGCTCGAGGCCGGCCTCGCCGGGCGCAACGACGTGACGCGCACCGAGCTCGAGCTCGCCACCGCCCGCCTCACCGAGACGCGCGCGGTGCGCGACGTCTCGATCGCGCGCTTCGCGCTCGCCTACCTGGTCGGCGCCCCGGTCGAAACCCGCCCCCTGGCGCTGCCCGACGATTTCGAGCACTCCGAGCTCGACCTCGAGGCGCTCACCGCACGCGCGCTCGCGCATCGCGGCGAGCTGGCGGCGCTCGCCGAGCGCGCCGAGCAGGCGCGCCAGCTGGCGATCGCGCCGCGCTACGGCATCCTGCCCCGCTTCGACGCGCGCGGCACCTACCGCTGGACCAACGAGAGCGGGCTCTCGGGCAACGAGACCGACTGGAACTTCGCGGTCGGCCTGACCTGGGAGATCTGGGACGGCGGCAGCCGCGCGGCCCTCGCGGCCCAGCTCGACGCCGAGGCGCGCGAGGCGGAGCTGACGCTCGAGCAGAGCCGGCGCCAGGTCGCGCTCGAGGTCGCCGAGGCCGCCACCGCGGCGGCCACCGCGGAGGCGGCTGTGGAGCAGGCCGGGGTGCGCTCCGAGGTGGCGCGGGACAACGCGGTCGAAGTGCGCGAGCGCTTCTCGAACGGGCTGGCGACCGCGCTCGAGCAGGCCGACGCCCAGGTCGAGCAGTTCGAGGCCGACGCCGAGCTGGTGCGCCAGCGCTACGCGCGCGCCGTCGCCCGCCTCGCCCTCGGGCGCGCCGTCGGCGACTGGCCGCCGGGCGCCCGCCCGACTTCCGCGACACCCCCGAACCCCGAGGCCCAGACACCGTGAGAACCCACCCCTTCCCGCTCCGAGCGACCTCCCTCCTGGCCGTACTCGCCGCCTGCGGCGGCGGCGCGGGCGACCCCCCCGGGACACGCGGCGCGCGCGGCCCGACCCGCTTCCCGGTCGAGGTGGCGCGGGTCGAGTCGGCGCCCGTCGAGTACGCGGTGCAGGCGGTCGGCTCGGTCGAGGCCTTCGAGCGCGTGTCGGTGACCGCGCGCGTGGCGGGGGTGGTCGAGCGCGTGCGCTTCGAGGAGGGCGACTCGGTCACCCCCGCGCGCGTGCTGGCCGAGATCGAGCCCGAGCGCTTCCGGCTCGCGCTCGACTCCGCCCAGGCCGACCTCGCCAAGGCCGAGGCGGCGCGCGAGCAGGCCCGCCTCGGCCTCGAGCGCCGCCAGGCGGTCAACCAGAAGAACCCCGACCTGGTGCGCGCCGAGGAGGTGGACGCCTGGCGCACCCAGCTCGCCGCCGCCGAGGCCGACGTCGCGCGCGCCCGCGCCGCGGCCGCGCTGGCCGAGCTCAACCTGCGCGACGCCTTCGTGCGCGCACCGGGCGCGGGCATCGTGCAGACGCGCGACGTCGAGACCGGGCGCTACGTCCAGCCCGGCGCGGTGATCGCCACCCTGGTGCGCCGCGATCCGCTGCTGCTGCGCTTCCGCGTGCCGGAGAGCGACGCCAGTGCGCTCGCGCCGGGGCGGCCCGCGCGCTTCTCCCTGCGCGGCGAGCGCGGCGCCGTCCACACCGCCCTGATCACGCTGGTCGCGGCGGCGGCCGACCCGGGCGACCGCATGGTCGAGGTGCTGGCGCGCGTCGACGAGGCGACCGGCGGCGACCTGCGCCCCGGCGCCTTCGCCGAGGTCACCGTTCCGGTCGGCTCCGCGCGCGAGGCGCCGGTCGTGCCCCAGACCGCGATCCGGCCGAGCGAGAAGGGCTTCCTCGCCTACGTGGTCGAGGGCGAGACGGCCCGCGAGCGGGTGCTCCAGCTCGGGCTGCGCACCGCCGACGGCCGCGTCGAGGTGCGCGACGGGCTGGCGGTCGGCGAGCGGCTCGTCGTGCGCGGCGCCGAGGCGCTCACCGAGGGCGCCGGCGTCGCGGTGCGCGAAGCGGGGGCCGGGGCCCCACCCCCACCGCCGGCCGCGCCGGGGAGGCCGGCCTCGTGAAGATCACCGAGGCCTGCATCGAGAAGCCGGTCTTCGCCTGGATGCTGATGGCGGGGACGATCGTCTTCGGACTGGTCGCCGCCACGCGCATCGGGATCTCGCAGCGCCCCGACGTCGACTTCCCGGTCATCAACATCTCGGTCGCCTGGGAGGGCGCCGCCCCCGAGGTGGTCGAGAACGACGTCCTGCAGCCGCTCGAGGAGGCGGTGATCCAGGTCGAGGGGGTCAAGAGCCTGTCGGCCACCGCGCGCCAGGGCGGCGGCAACGTCTCGGTCGAGCTCGACATCGAGCGCGACGTCGACCTCGCCCTCCAGGACGTCACCGCCAAGGTCCAGCAGGCGCAGCGCAACCTGCCGCGCGACATCGATCCGCCGGTGATCTCGAAGTCGAATCCCGAGGACCAGCCGATCCTGTGGCTGGCGCTCTCGGGCCCCTTCCCCCGCCAGGCGCTCGCCGACTACGCGCGCTACCGGGTCAAGGAGCGGCTGCAGACGATCGCCGGCGTGGGCGAGATCACCGAGGGCGGCTCGATCACGCGCAACCTCCGCATCTGGGTGGACGCCGAGGCGCTCGACGCCCGCGGGCTGACCGTCGCCGAGGTCATCGCTGCGCTCCAGCGCGAGCACGTCGAGCTGCCCGCCGGGCGGATCGAGACCGCCGGCCGCGAGGTCAACGTGCGCGTGCTCGGCGAGGCGATGGACCTGGACACCCTGCGCCGCATCGTGGTGCGCCCGGGCGCCTCGCCGGTCTACCTCTCCGACGTGGCGCTGGTCGAGGACGGCTTCGAGGACATCCGCCGACTGGCGCGGGTCAACGGCGAGCCGGCGATGGGGCTCGGCATCCGCAAGCAGCGCGGCGCCAACGCGGTCGCGGTCGCCCAGGCGGTGCGCGCCGAGATGGAGCGCATCGCCGCCGACCTGCCCGAGGGCATGGCGCTGGGCGTCAACTTCGACTCCACCCGGTTCATCGAGGACTCGGTGCACGAGATCGAGCGCGAGCTGCTGATCGCGGTGCTGCTGACCGCCCTCGTCTGCTGGCTCTTCCTGGGCTCGCTGTCCTCGACCATGAACGTGGTGCTGGCGATCCCGATGTCGCTGCTCGGCACGGTCGCCGTCATCTACTTCCTCGGCTACACCCTGAACACCTTCACGCTGCTCGCGCTCGGCCTGGCGGTCGGCATCGTGGTCGACGACGCGATCATGGTGATGGAGAACATCTACCGCCACGGCGAGGGCGGCGAGGACCGCGTCACCGCCGCGCGCGAGGGCACGAAGGAGATCACCTTCGCGGCGCTCTCGGCGACGCTCGCGGTGATCGCGATCTTCCTGCCGGTCGTGTTCATGGAGGGAATCGTCGGCAAGTACTTCCTGCAGTTCGGCGTCGCCCTGGTCGTCGCGGTCTCTCTCTCCTACCTCGAGGCGATGACCCTCGCCCCGGCGCGCTGCGCGCAGATGCTCTCGTTCGAGAAGAGCCGCCAGACGCGCCTCGGCCGGGCCGTGGACCGCACGTTCGTGCGCCTGGCGCGCGGCTACGGGCGGGTGCTGCCCTGGGCGCTGCGCCGCTCGGGCTGGGTGCTCGCCGGCGCGGCCGCGATCTTCGTCGGCGCCATCTTCGTCTTCCGCGCCATGCCCAAGGAGATGGTCCCGGCCCAGGATCAGGGCCTGTTCACGGTGCGCATGACCGCGGCGGTGGGCGCGACGCTCGAGGAGATGGACGTCTACGTCCGCCGCGCCGACGAGTTCCTGCGCTCGCGCCCGGAGGTCCGGCGCGTCTTCGGCGCCACCGGCGGCTTCGGCGGCGGCGTCAACTCGGCCTTCCTGTTCGTCACCCTGGTGGACAAGTCGGAGCGCGAGGCCTCGCAGGCGGAGCTGATGCAGGTCGCCCGCCGCGAGCTCAACTCCTATCCCGGCCTGCGCGCCTCGATCCAGGACCCCTCGCTGTCGGGCTTCTCGGCCCAGCGCGGCTATCCGATCGAGATGTCGGTGCGCGGCTCGGACTGGGGCCAGCTGGTCGACTCGGCGCGCGCGCTGATGGTCAGGATGCGGGAAGCCGGCGTGGCGGTGGACCTCGACACCGACTACCAGCTCGGCATGCCCGAGCTGCAGATCCACCCGGACCGCGCCCGCGCCGCCGACCTCGGCGTCTCGGTCGCCGAGGTCGCCACCACGCTCAACGCCCTGGTCGGCGGCGTGCGGGTCGGCAAGTACTCGACCGGCGGCCGCCGCTACGACGTCCGCCTGCGCCTGCTCGCCGGCCAGCGCTCGCGCCCGGAGGACCTGGCGCGCCTGCGCCTGCGCACGGCCTCGGGCGAGCTGGTGCCGATGTCGTCGCTGGTCAAGACCGAAGAGCGCCCGGCGCTGCAGGCGATCACCCGCCGCGACCGCGAGCGCGCGATCACGATCTTCGGCAACCCGGCGCCCGGGGTGCCGCAGGCGACCGCGCTCGCCCGCACCCTGGAGCTCGCCCGGGACCTCCCGGACGGCGTGCGCGTAGTCCCGACCGGCGCCTCGGCGACGCTCGGCGAATCGTTCAACTCGCTGTTCTTCGCGCTCTGGCTGGGGATCGTCGTCGCCTACATGGTCCTCGCCTCGCAGTTCAACTCGTTCCTGCACCCGACCACGGTGCTCACCATCCTGCCCATCTCGGTCGCCGGCGCCGCCTTCGCGCTGGCCGCCACCGGCCACTCGCTCAACATCTACAGCCTGATCGGCCTGCTGCTGCTGATGGGCATCGTCAAGAAGAACTCGATCCTGCTGGTCGACTTCACCAACCAGCTCAAGGGCAGGGGCCGCTCCACCCTGGGCGCGCTGCGCCGCGCCGGCCCGATCCGGCTGCGCCCGATCCTGATGACCAGCGCCGCGACCATGATGGCCGCCGTGCCGGTCGCCATGGGCCTCGGCGCCGGCTCGGAGACCCGCCAGCCGATGGCGATCGCGGTC